>JAHQWW010000079.1 GCA_029856365.1 Candidatus Hodarchaeota archaeon | reverse complement strand
TAAGCATGGTTACCAAGGGTTTATCGCTGAAACTTCGTCAAGGGCTGGTTTAGATTACAAAAGTATATACTCGTCGGTCTATACTAATCCAGAACACAATTAGAAATAGCTAAATCATAATTTGGGACCTTTATATAGGTTAAATCTACTTTGACATCAATATTTACTTCTTGTTTTGATTTTGCTAGGAAATCCTTCCCAAAAAAGAAACCGTCAATTTTTATTGACCTGAATTATTTGTCAAAATGGATTTAAAATACGATATTATGATTAATATGAAGGAATATGGAGTCAGAGGACTTAGCAAAACTCTTGAGTTTAGTAGCAAATCCAATTAGAGTTGAAATTATTAAATTATTAGATAATGAACCGCGGACGTTCTCTGAAATCCTCATGGAATTATCATTAGAGTCAACCAGTAAATTATCATTTCATTTAGAGAAGCTTTCTTCTTTAATTAGGAAAAATAAAGAGGGATTGTATGAGTTAACATCACTCGGACAAAAAATCTATGTTTTATTGTTAAAATTTGAGAATAATGAAATTCGACTGGCAAATAATAACGAAGGAGGGATGATAGTTCTAAACGACTCCTCTCCTTCCCATATTAGACTGAAATTCAGAAATGACTTTCTATTGATGAAAGTATTCACACTAATTGTAGGATTGATGCTAATTTTTCTAATCATAACATGGTTACCAATTTATGATCTATTTTCCCCATTCTTTTTAACTATCACACTAATGTTTCCTTTCATCTATCTTGGGTATTATTTGCTGCTTTTGAGCAAAAAAAGAATTTCTTTTCGAATAGCATTGTTTAATTCCTTTTCATTATTGATATTCTGCATTTTCACCATGGTATTAGCATTTATACTGTTGGAGTATTCGTTTTGGGGATATCAGGAATCATTCCCTAAATTATTAACCGCATTATTGTTTAATGAGTTGTTTTTTCCAGAAATAGTATTCATTCAGCCATATCTAACAATGGGAATTCTTATTTTCATATGGATAACGAGTTACTTCTTCCTGTTCGGTATTGTATTTTTCATAATCAACCATCTTCCATCCAAAAATGAAGATCAAATAGACGAACTACAGCTAGGAAAAATATTTTCTATCGTCAATCAGAAAATCTTTTGGTTAATTGCTATTCCAACTTTCAGCGTACTATCGATTATATCATCTGATTTGAAATATAATATCACTACTCATTATACTGGTACACCAGGAAATATTTTACCCTCAATTGGAAACCTTTTTCCGACTTTCATTAATCTATTCCCAATTATTCCATCAATCATAATCTTAATAGTTGTAATACTGAAATATCACTTTAATTATCTTTCTGAAATAAGCATAGGCCGCGTTTTATCATACATTTGTCTATTTGGTCCCCTCCTATTGTTCAGTACTACAATTCTTAATTCTTTCATGTTAATGAGTTCTGTAGAGATGAATGACCCTGCAATGATTTTTAAAATAATAACATTCATTTTTTCGAAAATCATTCTTGGTTTAGCTCAATTTATTAGTTTACTAGCTTACTCTCTTCTCCTCCTGAAATCATTGTCAATAAGTAATACTCTTAGATGAGTTATTATTAGAAGTGAGAGGTTTTAAAGAATTGTTATAGTAAAATTATATTATTTGATGTAAAGAATCATTTTTTTAGAACCGATTTTTCGATATTCTGGATGAAACCTTTGAGATCAATTACCTGTTTTTCATATGTCATCCATAAGTATAGACCGCGGTATATACAAGTCCTTCAAATTAACCAAGATGGATAATAAATCTTGGTTTAAAGCAAAATCTTATGTATCATAAGTAGTTACATAAAAATCATCGTGGATGACTGTTATTGATTCCATTGGCGAAGAGAATTCGGTCTGTATCTTGATTTATGACCCCCACTATTATAGCTGGTCGTAGTCTAAATGACCAATGTTCAGATGTTATGAATCCAAATAACCCAGAGTATCAAGATGCTTTAGACAATAGAGTTAATCAACTGAACCCCAAACACCCTGCATACCGTTCATCGCGAGGAAAGAAATAGCTCTATCTTTCAAAAAACGGGCGATTTTCAAGGTTCGGGGCATATTTAACCATATATATTTTTGTAATCTAAACCAGCATTTTGCGAAGTTATGAAGTCCTTAACAAAAAGAGGTTTTCTTTTCGATTTGTATTTCCTCAATTTAAGAAGTAACATTGTAAGAGCTAGTGAACGAGGATAGAGTCAAGGCTACTGGGAGAAATAATCAACTTAGTCTTAAGCTTTGAATAAGAGGCTGTCTATCATTATCTTCTAATTTTTCTTACGACGCTTCATCAAGATAATCAAAGGTGTTAATAGGATTATTGAAATGAATAAAAACCCTGATGTTGGGGAGGGGGGACTAGATGAGGTTGTAGAGAAAGTTTCCTCCGTCGTTGTCTCTTTGGTTGTTGTCGTTATAATAACTGGATTGATATTGCTTGTGGTGATTGTTGAAGTAATTGTTGTAGGAGGAGGTGGTGGAGGAGTCGTTGTTGTAGGTGGAGGAGGAGAGGCAACTATTACAGGTAGAGTAGATGAGATTGTATCGATGATGGTATTGATGTAACTACTGTGATATGTATTGGGTGTCCAATCAAAGTATTGTGATCCGCCCGTGAAGGTCACTACAAGTGCTTCTGATTGTACAATTTCATAATATTCCAAGAAAAATAGTTGAAGAATGTTATTATCAATTTGTGAATGTGTTCCACTGTAGCTAGATTCCCATTCTATGCCTACATCAGTTAGAGGATCACCAATCATCCAATACACAATGTCTTGTCCTGTTGCTGGATGTGAGATCAAGATCATCGCTTCAAAGTTCATCGGGTTACCATCATCACTTAATAATGCCATAAGATAAGTAGAGGTTCCTGAACTTAAATTTGTTAAATCACCATCAGTCATAATGATGATTGTTGATCCCTGGATTTCGACCTGTTTTAGATCAATGTAATCAGCATAATCACCAATGCCTAACGAGCCTGAGATCACTACATCATCAAGGGGATCCGTCTGGGATGAGGCTTGGACTTGGATAACATGAGTCAATGTAATAAATAGAATAATACATATGAAGGATGTCAGTTTGAGGGATTTCATTATCATAGAAATTCCTTCAAAGTCAGCTTAATCGCTCCCAGGGTAGACCCAATCATCAGAAAATTCAATGTTTGGTTCTTCCCATGTCCAAGTGATTTTTTTATAGCCAAATGCAACTTCTTCCACGAGGGGTTGATAGGTGTCTGGATTCATTACGTTTGGTTGAAATTCTCTGATTGATATTATCTTTGCGTCTTCTAGCAGTACAGTAAAATAATGTTGCCCACCTGTAGGATCAAAAAAGTGAATCTCCACTCTTATTAATGTTTCAATTTGAATCATGGCTTTAAAAAGTAGTGGAGTGCTATTATCAACGAGCTTCAAGATTTTAACTGGTGTATGAACTCTTGACCCTGACATCTGTCCACTGTGTGGATCTGTGGGAATATATACACTATGGGAATATTGATATCCAGCAATCCATCTTAAATATCCACTTGCGGTAACACTGCCATCAATGTAACCCGATTGACCTTCGATTCGAACATAAAATACCTGTCCAGGTGTTGTTTGCAATCTCTCAGTACTTGTTTCCGCTCCATGTGTGGGGTTATTTCCTATTGATAATAAGATAATACTGCTGACAAAAATGAAAAAAAGACCAGCAGCAAAACTTCCTTTTATTTTTTGATTTTTACGTTGAAAAGTCATTTTAGAGTATCTCCATGTGAAATATGAAAAAAAGCTTGATACTATATATAAAATTAACCTCTAGCAGAAAGAAATTTGGATGGGTTACAATCTTTCTTATAATTGGCATTATCACTTTAATCCAGGTTTCATAGGAAACTTAGAACTACAAAATCGCTTAGGAGGGAGTCACCTGTAATGTTATTACGAATCTATAAAGAATCAACTCTTTAAATTCGAGAATTCAAACATTCTAAACAGTTAAGAGAAAAAAAAGGAAGAGGGAAATAATACTAAAACCTAAAAACCGCTTCGTTTTCGCCTAAAGTACACTATTGCTGCTGCTCCTCCTGTTATGACTACCCCACCGCCACCAATGAGTAGTAAAACTTCAAATGGGAATTCAGATGGTACTGATGTGTCTTCCATCATTTCAGGAGGTATAATCTCGTAAACAAGGAACTCTTCTACAAATACTTCTTGATTACTAACCGTTGGATCATATTCAGTATCCAATTGAAACTCTATGCTCGGTAAATTTAGTTTTGTAATTACTACCTGCATTGTTAGATTATATTTGCCTGGAACACCTGGGCCCTGTCTTGCAAGATCAATATAGAGATAGGAAGTACCTGAAACTGTGAGAATGAGAAGAGACCTCCAAATCGATGTATCATCAAAATCCTCTGAATAAGATTCAAAAATCTCTAAATCTCGTAAATTTCCGCCATGCACAAAAATCTGAGAATCTTCAAAGGTTGCATTTAGAAATTCAAAGGGTTGATCAATCACTACTCCATCATAAGTTGAATAATTACCAATAAGGTACACCGTAATGTTGTATATGCTGTATGGATCTAAAGTTAGAGGAATACCATAAAGCTGGTTATCACCCGTGGTATAAGCATTATTGATAGTAAATGAAGTTGTTGAACTAATTGCTGACACTGGAATGAAAAATTGTTGCCCTGAATATAAATAATCCGTGGGTATATCTAAAGTTAAGCCTGTTAAGGTTGGTATGGATGAAGTATCCAAAGTACGTAAATCCCATGTTGATTGGCTTGTTGCTACATTTGTGTTGACTGTAAGAGAAGCTGAAAAAGTGTCATATGGATCAGCAGTTATATTTTGGATTGCAGCATAGGGTCTTATCATTAAGATTGGTACTTCATAATTGCGAGTAGGAAGTAACGCGTTTATAATGGAATTATTATAATTCCATGCTTCCCAAACACCTGGGGTAATAGTTTCATTTTGATTGCCAAACCATCCACTAAATGTCCTCGAAGCAATTTGTTCATTATATTTGCCAACAAAAGTCCACTCATATAGTACTGCTTGAATAGGAAAGATTTGATCATCAGTAGAAAGGTTGACCCAGTTAAGTCGATTGCGTACTATTGGGAGCTCAATTGCAAAAAGGCTGTCTTGGTTTACTTGAATAGTGCCAGGTTGCTGAATTGGAATGGTAGTAAATCGTATTTCATAATCGATATTATTTACTTTGTCAAGTTGTATAGCATAAGACCCTGCTGGCATATACCGCCAATTTGGATCAGCTTCATGATCTGTAGCAATGTCACCTACACTATCACCATACAAGTTGCCTCGTTCTGGCTCAAAGAAATTCTCATCTATTATAGGAATCCATTCATCTGGAAGAACTCCTTGAATATAAAAAGTGAGATCAAATGGATTGGCTACATTAGTCCAGTTTATCGCCATCATGTTAGGAACATTGAACGAAAAAGTATAGAAGATATCATATTCTAATGTTATATCTGTGTTCAATTGTAATGGACTGGTCTCAGTTTTTTCGGTTGAAGGTACTTCTTGGTAAAAGATAAAATATTGTCCATTTGCTTCACCTGGTGAATATAAGACAAGAGTTGCGTTTTCCGACTCTCGTGCACGAATTATCATGCCATCCTGATCGATAAAACCACTAATAACATCATAATGGTCACCAATTAAAAATCTGTATGGTTCACTACTTGTCACTCCTGGTTTGACATCTTCCATGTCAAAAATAGCTGTAAATCGATAGTATTTACCTTTGATAAGGGGTAGAGTGAACATCCTGGTGCTGAAGAATTCAGAGTCAGGTTCAGTAAATTGATCTGTGGTCTCATTATAATACCAAGGTTGTCCTTGATTCAGTTTTCCAGTAGTTAAATTGTTTAATTCTAGTGTTGGAAGCCAAGTTGGGAAAGTCCATAAATGGGGAGTCAAAGTCACTAAACTAGAACCATTTAGATTACTTAATGTAAATTCAAGTAAGCTTTCATTCTTTGGAAAAATTGGATAGGTCATTTTGTTGTTAGGTATCCCAACAAAATATCCTGGTGTTGGGGGATACGCAGATTCGAAGGATATAGTTCCCCTTACATTGGTAGCACTAAAGGTAACATCCAAATAGAACGGATCAGCACTATCTACATAACCCCAATAATCTACTCCATCTTCTGCAAAGAAAGTAGTAGAATAATTCATATGTAAACTTATAGGTTTCAGCTCAGTCTTATTGAATACAGGATTTTTATTGCTAGCAATCCTGACTGCTCTTGGATAGGAAATTGATGGGAAGAAATTATGATTACTATAATATAAATCGTTTTCTAATAACTCATCTTCTAAATTCCCTGGAACCATATTACCTCTTATCAGGTCGAATGGAAAGATATCATCAAAATCAAAAAAATTTTGACCGCCATCAACAAAAGTATATTCCACTAAATCTGTAGACGTACCCCAATATTCGATGTCCTCAAAACTTGTACCAGGAGGGAGTATATAATAATCCCATGGCTCATATGTCCCTGGATCAAGTGAATCTGTAATCTCTTCTATAAAAATAATGGGTGTTTGTTGAACGGTTGCTAATATCGAAGATACTGGAATCAAAGTCATTAAAAATATAAAAACTACTACAATCTTGATAATTCTCAATTTAGACATTTTTTTTCCCTTTTGAATAATTTGAAAAATCAACCAAGCATAGACGAAATTGTTGTACCTTATAATAATTACCAATTAATGTTGTTCAATCCATTTTTAAAGGGGAATTTGAGTTATTCGTATTGAGCTGTTAACTGATAATATTTTTCTTGGCAGCCTATCTAGGAAAATCTAGTGAAAGAGGATTTTTAGTAACAAAAGCTTACTAAGAGGTTAGAGTTGTTGATAGATGCCTATTACAAAAGGGATGATATCTTTTTTCAACTCTTGCCTAGTAGGGGACTTTAAATACTTTTTGTCTTTGTGTAAGAAGTTACTCATATTTCCTTGCATTTCTGAGTGAGGATATTGAATACGTAAGTGAAGGTGGTAATCCAGCCTTTTACGAAGTTGGGTATATCCTTTCCTGATCTATTTTTCGAATTTCTTTCTATTTTTAATTCCAATAAGCAATATTAGTAAGAATGCCAATCCAGTGATGTTAAATCCTGTTGTTATTTGATCAATGGTTTTATTGGTTCGTAGAACTTCTGAAGTAGTACTTGAGGTTGTAGAGATTGACGTTGTAGTAGTTGTTGTTATCTGAGAAGAATGTAAATCGTATTCAGTTACTGCATCCCCAACTTTTGGACCATATGCTCGTAAGTTTATATGTATTGAATAGTCAGGTTGGTCAATTGAAAATACAAATGTGGTTGGAATGCTAGATTTCGCTTCTAGTTCACCAAGATTCATTATATGTGTTGTATTGAGAAAAGTCAAGCCTGCGACTTGGGAAACCGTACAGTTGAGGGTAATACTACCATTTGTTCGGACATATAATGAAGGATTAGTAACAATAACTTTAATTTGGAGATAATCCCCTAATTGTTGATTATTAGTTTGGATTGATAGATAGGGGGCTTCTTCCGCCATGAAAAAGAGTCCTGGATAGACTTGAGCACAATTATCAATCACTTCATCTGCTGGTGGATTACAATAATCCCACACACCACGTTGGTGATGATATTCAGTTGTGTCATTATATATTGAATAGAATGCTGAAGGATTTCCATAGGTCTCAAACGTGAAGGCAAGAAGCGTTCCATTAGGGTGGCTGTACATCCAGTCTGCCCATTCACCAGAACAAGCATAAATGTCCTCAGTCGCATATGAAAATCCTGTTAGTTCTTGCAGTTTTGTCCCTGTGCTAATGTACAAGTCTCTATCTATTCCTGTTGGCAATTCACACTTGTACGCCCAAGGACTTAATATCATAGTATAATCCATTCCAGAATGTAGGGAGACTGCAGTGACAAAATTCCTTTGCATTACAAAATCACGAAATCGTGCTGTACAATTTTCAGAAAATGCTTTGGGCCCGTGGTAATTCCAGGAGGAAGGATTATTGGAAGCGCCTGTTAGATCCCCAAACTGGTAAGCATAGTTACGATTAGGATCGACGCCACCTGGGGCATCGTTTCCAATTAACCCGTCCCCATCAAGATCTATTCCTTCATACCCAACAAAGTTGTTAAACTCATCAATTAATCGATCAATATACCCGTCCTTATTGGTATCTTGCGCTTCATATTCATCCTCAACACCATCTCCGTCTTCGTCGATAGGCCGTGAAGTTTTTCTCTGCCAGGGAAATTGACTCACAAGTTCGGCGCCATCGATATTAAGACTAGGGATCACATAAATCGTTTTAGTGTTTAAAAGGTTCTGAAGTAATACAGAAGATGATAAGAAATCAAATACTACTTTATCGATGAAATAAAGGGCATTTTCAACCGTGATCTGCTCATGAGCGTGGTGTTGACCAACGATCACAACTTCAGTTTTCGGAAGTGCAATTGATTCATTAGTGATTCGAACACAGTAAATGTCTCGCCCAAAATAGGTCTTTCCTATCGAAAAGAGCTCAATAATCTCTGGATATGTAGTATTGAGGTTCTTTAGCTTTTTGACAAGTTCAGAATAGTTATGGTATGGCCCAAACGAAGAACCAAAGACCACACTATCATCACCCTGTTGATTACCAGGAGCTCCGTCAAATTCGTCCCAAATAAAGGTGTAACCTTCTCTAGTACAACTTTTTAATATATTATTTGATGATATAGGTAGGTTGAGTGTAGTATCCAAATTTACAAAATTGATAACTACTATTAAGCTTAAAAGTATTATTCCAATAGATAATCTCCCAGTAATACAAAGTATTTTCATTTTTTTCTCCTATATTCCTGATGGAGTCTTCTAGATTTATAAATATTAATAAATAATAATCTAAAATATCAGTAAATTGACAGTGTTATGACAGGATCTCTATATACGAACGTTCAGTAGTTATCTAAATTGAGGATCTCACAGTACTAAATCACGGAAAGGTCACATGATCCTTGGGTCATTGCTTGGAAATAACTGGAGTGAGAAATGATTGATCGAATTATTTTATCAAACGTTTGAACGTTTCCTTCCATCACTTCAAGATAAGTAATTTTATTTTCTTTCAGAAGTGGATTAATATCAGTATTAGCCACTTCCCTATCCAAAATTCCAAGAAATATTATTTGGTAATCAGAAAAGAATTCAAGCTGTTTGAATTCATTGTACAAAGATTGTGCTGATTTAAATGATGAATTATCATTCTTCTGATAAATATAGATTACTCCTATAGCTCCTCGATAATGTTTTTCTCTAATCTTTTTAAGAGACTCCTGACTAAAGAGCTGACTTAAGTAAACACTAATGTGGAAGTTATCTGCATCGATTTCTTTAATGAAATTATACTTACCCTCGATAAGTACCTCCCTAGTTGGTGCATCCCCTGTGTAATCCTGTAGGAGATCGGTGGCAATAGTATTAGGATTACTCATTACACAGATTTTTATTGGTATTTGAGTACTCGTCATAATCCTTCGACACAGATGGAATTAGTTTGACTTTTTAAGAATTGATTTCTCAATTGTTTCTCACATTTTCATACTACTCAAATATATACTCTTTCTAGTCAAAATATGGGTTTTAATTCAGCCTTTCGCAAAGTTGATAAATTGAAATTATCATAAAGATCAACAGTGACTAGAATATCAAAATCACTCTCTTTTGCTGTATCTCACTTGACATAAGAAATAAATAAGGTTGAAAATTGAAAAAATAAAATTTTAAGTGACGAAGTATTTTGCCAGCTCAAGAAGATCAAACAATAATCAATTGGAAATGTAAAGATGGTTCTTAGAAAAGTCAGTTTTCTAGAAGCAATTTCCTTATTAGATTCTAAAACATATCCTGAAGGAACACGCATGGACATAGAATTTGAATGTCTAGTTTTCGAAAGGTGTTCAGAAAAGAAAACATATGGACCAGCACCATACCGATTGCTGCGAGTCACAGATAACCTCTATTCAATAGTTAGAACGTTGTATATCTGGGGTGACCAGGGATATACATATAATATGAATCTGGCTGCCTCTCTTAAGAAAGGTGATAGATTATTAGTATCAAATCCCACAAGACCCCGAAATAGTAGTTATTCAAGAGATGAACGGGGAAATAATGCTTTTTGGGTTGAACAGTGGGATGAAAGATCCACAAAGCAGGGATCACAACTAGTTAAGAAAACTGAATCAAGAGAGATATGTAGTGTTTGCAGACAGCCCATAACATCAGAAGAGGAAATTATTTATTGTCCAACGTGTCAGAATCCTTTTCACCCACCTCATTTTGCTGAAAGCCTCAAATTGACGGGAAAATGCCCGATTTGCGCGACAAAAAGCTCTTTCGATGAAATTATGAAGAATATTGCAGCGATATTCGATTTCCCAAAAAGTAATCACACTGAGACATTCGCTTTAGCACGAAAAACTGATAAATTTCACCTAAAAGATAATCGAAAGGCCTCAAATTATGAGGTTATTCCATTAACTTCAACAGCTAAAGACTTATTGAAAGAAATCTGTTCATACATTAAAACACGAACAGGAGCAGGAGTTAAAATTCTATCTAAGTCAGGACAACAGTTCATTGAAATTTCTTACCAAAATGGAATTACCCTAGACTTGTTAGCAAAAATAATTTGCCAATATGAACAGAACCTGTTACATGAATGAATAGAACTTGGAAATGCAATTGGTTCTATAGAAATTTCTATTCATATCATTTAGACAAGAAAAAAGCTTATATTGTTGAATTAGTTTATCTATAGCTAGTAGATACTTTTCTTATCTAATCCAGCCTTTGATGACGTCCGTACATTTAAATTACAGATTCTTTGCATTTTTTAGAGGATCAGCATTGACCAAAAAATAAAATAATATTGTAGCTATTAAGATAAAGATCCCACATACTGGCCCCCAGAGAATAAGTCCAACAGTATATTCTTCCCCAGCAACTAGAGGAAGAAGCTCTTCATCGACCAGAATACCTGTGAGGATGACTGCTCCTGCTTGAAAGATGTTAAGTGGTAATCCAAAAAAGCCAGTATAATGTCCAGAGCGAGTCTCACCAGTATCCTTTTCGTCCTTTTCGACAATGTCACCCATAATAGCGTAAGGTAGTATGAAGTAACCTGACATCCCGATTGCTAGGAGGAGAGCAAAAATTATTCCTTGAATTAATAACGATAACGGTATAACGCCCTGTCCAACAATTAGAGTCGATGGTAACACAAGTGCAAGATACAGTTGTGATACAAGGTAGGTTCTAGTTTTCGAATAACGATTAGAGAAATATCCCCAAAAGATAAACATCAGAATAAGAGTTCCGAACAAGCATATTCCAAAGATAATGTACTCAGTAACTTCAAATTGTAACACATCTTCAATGTAGATTAATACTATTGTTGCTAGTGAAGTTAGACCAATGGTGTGAACTCCGTTTACCATAATCCATGAGACGTAGTTCCTATTGGTTAGAATAATTTTGAGCTCTCTTAGCGGACTTGGAGGAGGAATATTTTCTCGTGGGGGATCTGGAACAAAGAAAATACTTGGTAGGTAGAATATCAATTCAATACCTGCAATAATCAATACACAAGCTAAAAGGATAAACCCAGCAGAACCTAGAATGTCAGCTGTTTCAGGATCACCGATTAAAGAGGGGAGGAGAAAACCGAGCGCTGTCCCCACCAGATTTCCAATGAAATTAGCAGTATTTTGATAACCTGAAACTTCAATTCTGTCAGATTCAGGAACAACTTCGGGCATCCAAGCTTGAAAGGGAGTTGTTAAAAGAGCATAACAAGCCTGGAAACCAGACCCAAAGATTGCCAAATAAATAAATACAAGGAACTCATTACCTAATGGAACGAAAAATTGGGGAGAGAACTGCATTACAAAAAAGAATGCTAATATTGGAGTAAAGAATATTACCCACACTCTCCGCCTACCAAATCGATTATTGGGGGTAATATCACTGAAATAACCACTTAACCAAGAAGCAAGAGCTATAGCTAGTTTTCCTAACCCTGCAGCTAAGCCAGTATATAATCCTGACAACGCGAAATACTTTACATAAACATATAAAGTGAAAAGTGACACCAAATTTAACATTACACTGCTCCCAAAGCGACCCATTCCATAGTAAATCTTTTCCTTTTGATTTAGCAAATTCAAGCTTCCTAAAAAGAGTAGCAAAATAAAATTTTCAAAATTCTTAAATCTTTTGTTAGTTTTCTTTGATTTCAAAACTATTAGAATTTTGATAAGCAAATTTAGTAATAAAATTAATTCACATCATCTTTAATATGCCTTAGATATTCAATCTCATGCTTCAGTTTGTTGTAAGTTTCGATCCACAAACTCTTCCCGTTTATTCAATTGAGAAATCAAAAACTCTGTTCAGATTTTGGCTGTTTTTTTAACAACCTTATAGGCATCATCTTAATTATAAAGAAAAAATGAAATAAAAGGGCTATTCCAGCCTTTAAGCCTTAACAATTTGAGCAAATATGTCATATTTCTGTTTATTTCCTTCTGATAACTTATTTTTGTCCCAGCTTTCTATAATCTTCTTCAATACATTTCTAAATCTATTAATAAACTTAGTGTGGGTTTCACTGAGTTCAGAAAAACCTTTAAGAGCTTGAGGTAGTAACTTAACATTTTCTGGTGTGAAAAAAGCCATCGATTGGTTTAAGTTCTCTAAAAGACATCTATCAAGGTTAACATATGAATGGCCAATATAATCTGTGTCAACATAATAAAGGAATTCCAATCCTGAAACAAGCCAATTACTTTGATTATAATCTAATAAAATCCGAGCTCGTGATGCTAACCAAAGAATTTCAATTAATTGGCTGATTTGTTGAGGAGTATTGAATTCACATATTGGATGAAATAAAAATTCCTGACAAATAATTAACATGTTTTCAGACTTTGATTCTATGATATGTGTATCAGGGAAATGCTCTTCAAGAGAATGTATTAAATGCTGAACCCGCATCCGATGATAATTTGCTAAGCTTACTGGAGGTTTCTTTAGAGAGAGAGTTATTGGTGGAGGGTATGCATATGCTTTGATGGAGAAATGTCCTTTACCTGGTAGAAAGAGTACAATGGCTGATCGACTTAAGCCTAGTCCTGTACGAGTAAATTCATAGAATTCCAAGCGATCTTCTTTTGTTTGAGGTTTTAAAAATCCTCCAAAATCATTAAGAAGCTGGTGAATCTCATTTTCATCAAAATTAGAATTAAATGGCCAATCAAGCTTTTTTATTTCCACAGGAAAATTAAACATATCAGATCGCATGTTAAGGTCTCGTTTGATATGGTTTGAATATTTAAATGTTTTTCCAAAAGTGTTAATCCAGCATTTCAAGTGTTTTCCATGGTGGTTAATCGTGCGTTTATCAAAAATGCATATCGCAAAATCCACATGTAGCTAGAGAAATGATAAAGGATATTGACTTTTGGAAGAACTAGAATCATTAAGAAGAGTTTTTCTCTATGTAACCGTTTTCAAGTAGTTTTGGGAGAAAAAGATATGAACGATACTATCCATGAGAAATTACAGCGTATAGAACTCCTATTGAATGAGGGGGACTATAAAACGGCTCTTAAATTAGTTGAAGCGATCTCATCAAGGGAATTACAGACTATGAATAATAAATTTACTTGTCTTCTACTTGAAAGTCGTCTTAGAATCAAAATTGGAGAACTGGAAAAAGCACGTGTGGGTGTTGAAGAGCTACTATCACTAGACAGAAAAGAAGTAAACTTATTACGAGTATTAGATGCTTTCATACTCAAAGCTGAGATTTCTTGGCGTTTAGGTAATTTGGATGAAGGAGTCCAGTCAGTACAGGAAGGAGAAAAGCTACTCGTGGAACTAGGCAATGAAGAAGAAATTCTGGTAAGAAAAAAGGATTTACTGAGCCAGGCGGGTATAATTTATTGGTATATGGGTAATCTTGACCAAGCAGCAGTATTTCATGAGCAAAGTCTATTAATTTCTGAGAAGGAAAATGATAAACAAGGCATTGCTGATTCGTTAAATAACTTGGGACTTATTCAGCAATCAAAAGGAAAATTTAACCTCGCATTAGAATACTATAAGCGAAGTTTACCGATATATGAAGACCTAGGAGATAAAGATCACATTTCCAAAATACTAAACAATATTGGAATTACATACTCCTTAATGGGGGATCAGGAATTGGCATTGAAAAATCTGCAAAAATCCCATCAAATTAAGGTTGATTTAAATAACAAACTTGATATAGCGTTACCTACATTCATTGCTATGAAAGTGCTATTATCTCTCCAATTCTTTTCCATAATTCTTTTATATTATATTCTTGAACCTCTTTATTCTCAGCTACAAACTCTTCAAGAATTTCCGATATTCTTAATGATTCAAAATAATTTATTCTCTGAGCGAGTGTTGCAGCCATAATTTGACGTTTTCCTCCACGGGCTTCATGGTCATCAATGGTAGAAAAATATAAATAACTATCCATGTCAATATTAGCAACTCGTAGTAATACTCCTTGAGCAGCATAATAGTCAATGGTACCATACATTGGTCCTGCTGTCTGGAATAATTGGATGCCGATAGTTTCGACTGAAATTGGTAATTTTGTTTTCTTTGGATAAACAACTTCTAATTTTGGACCAATCTTGTCATCCCAAACCACTAAGAACACAATAATTGTCTTTTTTTCTTCGCCTTTTTTCGAGCTTATTTCTATCTTTTTATCTGTTAATAATTTATTTCTGATCTGTCTACTCAAAATATTATGTCTTCTTCCCCGATTGATTTTTCCAGCTATACTTGCTAGAAGATCCATTTCATTAACTGGTTTGGCAATGTAATCATCAGCTCCAAGCATCTTCCCAAAACGAACATCTTCTGGAGAATCTTTTACTGTAAGAAAAATAAAAGGAATTAAGTTCCAATCAGGATTATCAATCATTTTTTTGAAAAAATCATAACCATTCATTTTTGGCATCATGATGTCGCAAAGAATTAAATCTGGCAGGTGATCAGTTGCTTCAAGAATCTCTAAAGCCTCAACTCCATTTTTGGCTGTTATGATCTTATATTCATTATTTTCCAAAATTAATTTAGTATATTCTAGTAATGCCTCCTCATCTTCCACTAGAAGGATCAAAGATTTCATTCAGCTGTTTCCTTTCATTAATATGACTGATTTGCTTGAACAGTTGAATCCCTCTATATGGTACTTTATTAACAAATCCTTTTGATTATATAAAAATAAAAAATTATTCAAAAAAATATGGCCTCTAAAGTCTTAAATATTTAAGAAATCAAGCAAGTAGAGCAAAAACAAGAGAATGTTAGATCAATAACAAATAGCAAATTTGATGAGGAGATGTAATATGCCCGTTGTCCATGTCCATATTTGGAAAGGGTTCTCTGAAGAGAGAATTAAGGAAATAATTGAAGGTATTACCAATGTATTCGTGAAAACTGGAATTCCCTCTCATGCCGTAGAAGTCATTATTCACGAAATCCCTAAAGCTCATTGGGGTATTGAGGGGAAACCTGCAACTGAGTCACGAAAGGATTCAAAACCACCAATCTAGTTCAATATTTATTTGTGCTTATGTCTTTGAACACATGCTACAATTATAACTATGATTAATAGAGTAGTGAAAATATTAGAATAGGAGCTTGATTTCGATGTCATTGTGGTTTTCTTTTCAGTAATAATACTCGAGATTGTCGATTCTGTTGTAGTTGCAGGAGGAGTTGTAGAAGATGTAGGGATTGTTATAGGAGACGTAGAATCTATAGTAAACCAAATAACGTCCGAATACTCCACTTTCCCAGCAGAATCAGTAGTATAGATGATTATTGTGTGAGAACCATCATCTAGTATTCCTAATGACACATTATCATTAATAGTAATATTTTTCGTACCATCAAATGAGTAACCGATCCAAACTGTGGATTCACTACAAGTAAAGTTTAACCAAATTATATCCCCATTATAAGTACTGTTTGATGGACTAATAATGGTAATTACAGGGGCTATGGTGTCAATAGTTAACCCATTAATGGTAGAAACTCCTAAATTTCCTACAGTATTATTAGTAAAAATAATGATTGAATGAGAACCCTCAGAAAGTGAGTTTAATAATATAGTCCTAATTATTGTAACATTCGGGGAACTATCCAACGAATAAGCAATCCAAATAGTTGCTTCATCGGTGGTAAAGTTTAACCAGACATCGTGCTTTGTATAGGTATTATTTATTGGGCTCCTCAGAAGAATGTAAGGAGGATTTTTCTTTTTCTTATGTATTAGTAAGCTGGTTTAATCCACACTGATCACAGACGGTTACTCCCTCTCGAATCTGAAATCCACATTGAAGACAGGGATTGTCTTTAAGTGACGAACGTGTTTTAACTACTAGGCTTCCCGCAATGATAAATCCAATGATAAGAATTAATGCACCCAAATAATAAGGATAAGCTGCATCTAGTTCGAAGAGTGCAGTCCCAATTAGAGGGCCTCCAATTCTCATCAAGGATCCAATTCCCTGATTTAAACCTAAAACAGCTCCTGAATTTTCTCTTGGGGTTTCTTTGGACAAGAACGCTCCCAGGGTAGGATTTGAAATTGATGATCCGAATGCAAGTGGAATTACCCAAATTATCATCTCTAAAAGAGATGTAACAGTACTTAATCCTAAAAATCCTACAATCAAGAAAAATATTCCTGCTGTAATGAGAGTGGTATCTGGAAATCGACTTGATAAGGGTTTAATCAGACCTGCTTGGGTGATTATGACAATTATCCCCACTACAAAGAAAATTACCCCTGTAAGAGATTCATCTAACCCAAAGCGTACATTTCCTAGTAATGCTAAGGTTGTCTGCATCTTTGAAAACGCTAATGAAACACCAGCGAATAATAATATTGCTAATAAGATGTTAGGGTTTCGTAAGATAGTTTCACGTAAGCTTGTCTTGGCATTAGCTTCCTGAGAGATCAAATCTTTTCTTCT
>JAHQWW010000009.1 GCA_029856365.1 Candidatus Hodarchaeota archaeon | reverse complement strand
CTAAGACTGTTGAATTCGATGTTCCACATAATTTTCGATAGCTTGCTTCGTCATAGGCCTTAATATCCAACCAAAAAGAATCGACCCCACCCTCACGCAAGATTTCCAGATTCTTCTTTGTCAATGCATAACCGTTTGTCTCCACTAGCACCCAAAGTTTTTCATCGGTTACTTCTTTGATTCTTTCGGCCGCTAACGCGTAGTACTGAGGATTACAAGTAAGATCTCCCCCTGTAAAGGCAAGAATATTTCGAGCAGGCCCGAATCCTTGAGGAGAGAGGACAATTTGTGATGGTTTTAGCTTACGAGGACAATATTTCGATGGTTTACCATATAATATACACGAACCACAATGAAGACAGAGATCTTCAGCATGCCACATAGTGGCTCTAGAACGGGGTTCTTCAACTGTCACTGATCTACAATAGTCACTTGCAATTACAGCTAACATGTCGATGCTTATCCACTCCCCATTCACATTTTTTGAGAATTCTGATGAGTGACATTTTAAACAATTATGATTACATCCTGATGAATAAACGGAGAAGTAATCCTCTGGTCTAGATAAATGCATGGATTTTATTATACGTTCATATACACCTTCCCTAATTCTTAATGTTACTTCACACGCTCGTTTCTTTTCTCCAGTAGGAGTTATAGTCAAACAATCCCCAGGAGGCACTCCCTGATCTACAAGAAGGCATTTCATTTATATTCAATATCATTTGGATAATTTTATTAATAAACTTTAACTTTGGGAGTATTTTTATTCAAATAGGTTTCTAGCCGTTACTGTACTATAAAAATTGATATTAACATCTGTTTATGACTGAAAGAAATGTAAAGATGAAAAGCTTCGCTTTATAAGAGGATCTCTAGATTTATCTAAAATTACATCCAATGAACCCATCTCTTTTCAAGAGAATTTCAGTTTCCAATATGGTATTTACTCAATAATTAGGTTCGTGGCGGTCACAAACAGTGTATAAATACAAGAATATGCTCAAATCTATTGATTTTTCAGAAATTCCCAAAATTCCCATTTTCATATTAATATTTCATGGAAGTCTCTTTCTAACGCTATTAATTCTGGCTTTATTTATTTTTCAATCAGATCTATATTCATTATGGTTTGCAGGTGTTGATTGTAGATATTGCAATGATTCTTGGAGATTCATTGAAAATAGTCTGAATCCTACACATCCACCTTATCCCTATCATCCTATCGCTACTAGTCTTCATTATCTAGTGTTGTACAATATTTTTTCTGTAATACTTCCTTCTTCTGTGGCGCTAGTTCTATCAGTATTTATAATTCAGTTCTCTGCGTCCTTGATAACCCTTTACCTCCTCTATAATCTTTTTTTTGAAATTTTTCATCTAGATAGACGACAGAGTCTGGTATTAGTATTCATATATGATTTCATACTCATCAGTCCTTATTTACTACTTGCTACTTCTGAGATTTTATTTTTATTTTATCAAATGCTTGCTTGGACTTGTCTAGTACGCCATCACTATTTTTTTGCTGCTATATCAGCAGCCATAACTTTCGCGTTACGATTCAATGGTGCTTTTTTTGTTGTGGGCTTAGTCCTCGTCCTCTTCTTAAGATGGTATGAAGTGAAGGATATTTCACCCAGATTATTGATTAATGTTGGCCTAACTGGAATAATGATGTTTATTATTGGATTTAGCGGTTTTCTCTTATCTTGGTTATTTAATAACGATTTTTGGTTGCCTTTAACAACTCAAAGCGTGAAGTATCAAGCAACGCAAGGATATGTTACAAATGGTGCCTTTTCCCTCCCCTTTTTCTGGTGGGTAACATATTTTCAATACGTAATCCTATCAAATATACCTATTGAATCAATATACTTGATTATGGCGGTGATTACACTCGGGTTAGGGTTTTTTTCTCTTTATTTGCTATTGAATTGGCGTAAGAGGCAAAAATCTGAACATTCTACCTCATTATTACTCTTTTTCATCTGTGGTTTACTGGGAGTCAATATCATTGTTGCTGGAAGTAACTTCGCACGTTTTCTCAGTTATACTTTTCCCATATTTCCAGTAATCCCCCTTTTTTCACGAGAATATCACCTTTCATTTTTTCTTCTTTTAATTTTAACAATTGGAGCTGGAATTTGGGGGATATTTTTTAACATTATATGGTGGACGGCTTATCATATTTGATTTTTTGCAATATTACAAAAAGAAGGGGTAATTAGAAATATAATATATTTGTAAAAAACGTTACTAAATTATAATTCCTAAAATTTATGGTTAGACTTAGCTTAGATAAATGGGATCAGTTTTCGTGTTAACAATAATAGGTTACTAACACCTATAAATTGATTTGAATTATCATATTTAATAACATAGCTAGGGAAGTATTGACAAATAGATAAGACAAAGACATTTTACAAGTTCAATTCTCTCAACATTCGAGATTTTAATGAGCTAGATGAAGGGATTAACGAAATAGTTTAAACCTAGTTGAATAATAAAAAGGGCTATTATGGAGAAAAGATCGATTATAAACTTGGTGAAGATTTTCATGAAATACAAACAGCAATTTATAATTCGTGTATTCTTTTTATTTCTGTTAAGTATATTTATTGTTAAAATATATCCAATTAATCATTTAGAATCTGATAGAATTGCTGAGTTCATTCACATAGGTTCAGCCCAACCAACTTATAGTAATAACCATGTGTCTTACCCTTTTACTCTGGTTGATGGATATAATCGTAATGTAACTTTCAAAGAGGAACCTCAACGTATCATCAGTATTGCGCCTAGTGTTACTGAAGTAATCTACGCTGTTGGCGCAGATGATAAACTAGTTGCAGTCGACCTTAGTAGCAATTATCCCAATGAAACTGAAAATTTGCCAAAAATAGCTAACTTTCCCACTCTTGATGTCGAAGCGATCATCGTACTTAATCCTGATTTGATTTTTGGTGCTGGCATCACAAGTCTAGAGGATGTGGAGGCCTTAGAGAATCAAGGATTTTCAGTATTCATTTTAGCTCCTTTCAATGTGGAAGATGTTCTTGAGGATATTGAGGTTGTGGGACGCATTACCAACCACGAATCCGAGGCTAGTACCCTCAAGGACTCACTTCAAGCGCGTATTAATACAATTGAACAAAACGTAACGAAATATACCTTTAAACCAAAGATTTACATCGAGTATTTTTCTGAGCCCTTATATACTTATGGAAAGGGAACATATGGTCACGATTTGATTGAACTCGCAGGAGCTATCAACATGGCTGAAAATGCAACAGGTCTTTATCCTCAAATCGACGATGAGTTTGTAATAACTCAAAATCCTGATATAATTTTTTACGCAAAGGGATCTTGGACAACCACGAATGCATCCACAATCAGTAGTAGAACAGGTTGGAATATTATTAATGCAGTAAAAAATGGGCATATTTATCCTATTAATGAAGATTGGATTTCAAGAGGTGGCCCTAGGATAGTTAAGGCTCTTGAAGAAATCCATTCAAAGGTCAAACTAGTAACATCCCAAAGTGATAGAGACCGCAGTATCACACCTGCTTTCGAATGGTATTGGGTTCTTGTAATGATCCCAATTTCTGTTGTTATAGGGATTAAACGTCGTTCTTAAATACAAAAAGGTTGTTACTTGATATATGTCCTCCATCACCCCAAATTCTAACGATACACAGAATCAAGTTGATGTGTATGAATTTTACCGTAAAAAGAAGTTATTCTGGGGTTTAATATTAACTGTCAGTGTACTCGTGCTTGTAATAAGTGCATTCATCGCTCTTATGTTTGGATCCGCAGGACCAATTGGCCCAGCAAGCTCAAGATTATTGACTATTTCAGATGTGATTCAGCAAATCATCAGGAATAGCTCCCAGTTCATATTGAAAATGGTAGGCTATCCAGTCCATGAAGAGACTTCTATTCAGAAAATCATCATTTGGGACATCCGTTTCCCCAGAATTATAATGGGTGCGTTAGCTGGTATGGCACTAGCTGTTGCAGGCACAATCATGCAAGCACTTTTCAGAAACCCCATGGCTGATCCATATATTCTTGGTTTAGCTTCTGGCGCCTCTGTTGGTGCATCAATAGCTATTATTGCTGGTGGTACGATAGGGTTCCTCGCTGGATACATTCTTCCTGTTTTTGCTTTTGGGGGATCACTTCTAACTATAATTATAGTATATTATATTTCCAATATTCGTGGAATGGTTAGAATTGACACTTTACTCTTATCAGGTATCGCTGTGGGGTCTTTTATGGCGGCTATAACCTCTTTTCTAACCTATATTTCTGGACAACACTTAAGACCGATAATCTTCTGGTTAATGGGAGGATTGGCTTTAGTTGAGGGTGATTGGGAATCAGTGATGATAGCTGCAATGATTATAGTCCCTTCGTGTGTTATCTGCCTGATTTTTGCTAGATCACTGAACTTATTATTGTTAGGAGAAGAAACTGCTCAATATCGGGGATTAGACGTTCAAAAGGTTCAAAAAATATTATTAGTACTGGCATCTTTGATCACTGGGGTTTCAGTGGCATTTACTGGTGTAATAGGCTTTGTTGGATTAATTATACCACACCTAATTCGATTGGTTACAGGGCCCGATCACAGAATTTTACTTCCTACTTCCTCTCTAATTGGTGCTAGTTTTTTGATTATGGCTGATGTTGTTGCAAAAACGGTTATTTATCCAACTGAGCTGCCTGTTGGAATTATAACCGCTCTCTGCGGTACTCCCTTTTTCCTGTACCTGTTACGGAAGCAGAAAAAGATAGGATTTTAAGATAGGTGAAAATATGGTTTTAAAAGTTGAAAACCTGTCATTTAGGTATGAAAATGTGGGTGTACTTAATGATGTGACCTTTCAAGCAAAACAAGGAGGAATTACTGGTATTATTGGTCCTAATGGGTCAGGAAAGACCACATTATTACGCTGTATCGCAAACGTCTTGAAACCAAACCAAGGAGCTGTATTTATTGATGGTAAGGACACTCGTATATTTAAGAATAAAGAACTCGCGAAAGTTCTTTCAGTGGTACCTCAGCTCACCAGTCTTACCACAGGCTTCACAGTTTTTGAGACCGTGTTATTAGGAAGATACCCACATCTAGGTGTTTTCCAACGCGAATCAAAGAAAGATTATCAAGTTGTTAATTCCACTCTAGAGCGGGTAGGTATTTCTCACTTAGCTAAGAGGGATGTCGATGAGCTTAGTGGTGGTGAAAAACAACTTGTAACAATAGCACTCGCTCTGGCACAGGAACCACAGATTCTATGCCTTGATGAACCCACTTTACATCTTGATATTAACATGCAGTATATGATTATGGATTTGTGTAAAGAAATCAGTCGTGACAAGAGAATTGTTGTGATTGTTGTCCTTCATGACCTTACTCTAGCCGCACAGTACTGTGATGATCTTATTATCCTTAAAAACGGCAAAGTACTGGCTATGGGGCCACCTGATGAAGTAATTGTTGAAGAATACATTCTAAATACCTATGGAGTTAAAGTAATAATTGGCCAAGATGAGTTGACTGGATTAAAATACATCCTACCCAGTCTTGGTTCAAAAGTAAAGACCATTCAATAAGGATATTTATCAAAAAGTAAATTTTCTTTTAAAGGGCTTGATAATTTTTGGTTCTGCCACTCATATTTTAGACCCACGAGACATTGATATCTTTATAGTTGTATCATTCAATATCCTACCTAAAGTTGTAAGGAGAATCTGTGGAAAGGTGGCAATAACCATTAGACGAGAGTTAGATTTTGATCGTGATCTGGAGATAAGAGTACAATCATTAAATGACTTTTCAATCTTTAAAGCGTTACATTTAGGGATGAGTGAATCTTACAATATCATTTTTGATCCAGATGGAATTATTAACCGACTTCTTCTCAGAGTGATAGAGATTAAGAAGCGACGGAATACCAAACAATTGAAGATTGATGAGAACAACTGGGTTCTCTTACCTAAGGGAAAATTGTTCTCAGATCAGCCCATTAACTACACCAAGGATTTGATTGCTTAAATTCAAGTCCTTTTAAGAAAGGAACATTTAATCCGAAGTATCTAAGAAAATCAATCATTGTTATTACTGTTATAAAATGCCTCTAGCACTCTTTTTTCTACTTCATTGTAATTTGGTAACTCGGAGAGTAACGGTACTAATTCTATCTCCCATCTTCGTTTCATATTAGCGATTTTCTTTTTGAATTTTTTAAACGAGAAGATTTCATTGTAATACTTGAGTTTTTCTTGGATTAAATACCAATCGATTGGAGTTGTAGCTAGGAGAAAATAGATATCATACATGTCTTGAGGTTTTTCTCTATAAAATAAAGCTCTAACTTTTTCTGCTAAGATTTCGGTTCGAGTCATAACAAGGATCGAGAATGAAGGGACATCTGGATATAGAGAAACCACACGTTGTAACTCTGATGGGCGGATGACGGTTGATTTTTGATTTACATCGATTCTAATGCTACATACTGTTCGTGGGTCTTCTGATCGATAAAGAATTCCATGAATTACAATTTTAGCCGTGTAATTTCCTTCCCCATATTCTCTAATCTCTCTCACCTGCGCTGGATATCCCCAATTGTCAAGCCTTTTAGTGAGATCACTTAAAGTATCAATTGATAGATACCCTGAGAAATCCAAATCTTCAGAAAATCGATTTCCATTCCAGAACTTTCGTAGAGCTGTTCCTCCTTTAAAAACAATATCTGGGAAGTTAGATAGTATGAATAGTATGAGTTCTAGAAAGTAATCTTTTTCAGCATACCCTATATTGTCTATCCCTTTAATTTTGGCAACGCGCTGTAAATCTTCAATAAATATCATCTTCGAGCCTCACATTGATCTTCAGTTTCCAGATAGGGTCAATTGGTCCGTTAGAGGGTCTTAAAATATCCAGAAATATTGTTTTTTTAGCAGGAATTTGATGTAATGTTTCTGAAAAATAGTCACATGCATGCTGTAAAAGATATCCTATCCGCTTTATTATACTCTTTTGCCTTGTTTTAAGGGCATAAGATTCTAGAACCATAACATCAGCTCTTTTAGCTGCTGACCAGATCTGTTCTAAAGGTAAAAGATGTAGATAAAGACCATCAACTATCGTTTTCTCGATATTAGATACAGAAATTTCAAACCCTCGAAAATTATATTTTTGATACCCCCACAGGAATTTCGTTTGGACAAACCTTATTTCGGTACTTTTAAATTCAATACTCTTTCGATATTTGCTTACTAAAACAAACAGTTTTTGGGGGAGTTGGGTTGTAATTTCGTGAAACCTTAAAGCTGACCATAAACCCAAATAGGAAGGATAGGTAATATGGGAAGCGATTATCATTGGATCTTCATGGAAAGTATAGAGTCCTTTAGTGATACGGATTATTTTTCGTGTTTTCATCCATCGTTTAACAATGGTTTTAGCATAAGTTGGTGTTGCTCCATACTTTGATAACGTATATAGATTAAAAACAGACCATTTTTTTAGTTCGAGTTCTATTCGTTTTGTTAATGGTACCATTTATGTATACCTAGTATTAATGAATGGTATTAAAAATATTTTAAAAATTCTACTATTTATACCATATATTTTTTATTATGTATCATTTTTGACCATTTATTTAAACTCTTTGGGTTATAATAAATGATTTTGATATTAATTGGATTTCTTTATATTTAAATTGTTGGAGTAATTTCTCTTTTTTTTTACCTAAGAGTCATAATGTTCTAGTCGCGGAGACGTTAAACGCTTTTGGAGAGTTAGTAAGGCCTCACAATGAAGGGCACGACTCATGGAAGCAGGAATGAGTGATTTTCATCAACCAAGATAAATGAATGAATCTTAAGAATGGGAAAACCGTAATAATGATAAAGGAGCCAGCCCACACGATGAAGACTAGCTACGGTAACGCGCTAGTTGATGACCTCCTGTGAATAAAATTGATATAAGTATTCTCAGTTTTAATAACCTAAAATAATAAATAAGCAAAGTAGCTCTTTCATAATAAATTTCTTAAATAATGATGAAAATTGGTAGTCTCCTTATGTTAACTTCAGATATCGAAGCTTGTAAATGGTTTGCTTTAGCATTGAATAATTTTCAGCGAGCACTTAAAATGGAGGATACCAAAGATTTTCCATCAAGTATTTTTTATTTCCAGCAGGCAATAGAATTTTATATCAAATCAATTATTGTTTTTATCAATGCAGGTCATTTTAATTAGAATGGGGTTGGGGTTATTTTTAGGAATCATTTTCAGCCTTTTACTAGGACTAGATGACCTTACTAGCAAAATAATAATTATCAGTTATGCAGCCCCAGTTGGTTTCAATACTCTAACTTTTGCCTCGCTTGAAGAGTTAGATAAGGAGTTTGCAGCTAATATCCTTTCGTTTTGCATTCCATTGGGAATTGTAACTATTTTTCTCTTGTTAATCATACTTGGTTAAAATTCTTGGGCGTTTTTCATTGATTTAAGCTGAATAGAACTCTTTAGAATCCTAATACATTACTTTATTCCTACATGTTGAACCTTAAAAACAATTAAAATATATACTTAGATGGTGTGAAGGATGCTTTCCCTCCCTTATGCGTTCAAATCGCTCTTCAGAAATAAAAAAAGAACTTTACAAAACGCGTTCGGAATATTCTTGGCAGTTACCATTATCTCTGCAGTTGTTTTTTACAATGAAACAGCTGCTATTAAGTTTCTAAATGATGCTCTCGAAGATATCGAAGTAGATATGACCGTCAGTTCGTTTGATTTATCCGCATTTGGTTTTGGGATTGAGCTTCCTGAGGTCACTTTTAATGTGACTGAGATCGATATTTGGTTGGAGAATCAATCACTTGTCTTAGCCTCTGAATACTTCTTTAGCTTGTCTGGAAAGATTCGAGTTAAGGCGGAAAGCGATACCGAGATTTCAACAGGTTTTATAGGAATTGAAACAAGTTATTTAGATACGTTTCACGTTTTCAATATAAGTGAAGGGATTTTTAATGATTCAATCTCCAAAGATATGCAGGTCCTTCCCATTTTGATAGATGAGAGAAATGCTCTGAAATTAGGGGTATCTGTGAATGATACTGTCAATCTCACAAAAACAGGCCCCGACTTCTTGAATATGAGTGGTTCATTAAAGAATTATACCCAAATTTGTCGTATTACAGGTATCTACCAAATTAGAGATACTTCTAGCTTTCTCGGACTGTCCATGTTCAATAAAGAAGTAGGAATGATTATTTTGCCCATTTGGGGTCTTTCGGACTGGCGTGATACTCTTTTCCAGAGATGGGGAGCACTCCAGGGGTATGATTATAATGAACAACTCCATATAAAATTTAATCATTCAGTTCTTCCCACTAATCCTGATGCTGCTGGTGGAAAAACTACTGCATTTTCCAATAAGATTTTAGTTAAATTTGGGGGTCAAGTTTATGCCCAGGATAATATTGGAATGTCAGTTTTAGTCCTTCGGATCGTGATGCTGATTTTCCAGATGTTCTTATTATTTTTATCGCTTCCTGCAATCATTCTAGCATTATATCTCCAAAAATATTCTGTTGAGTCATCGATGGAAATGAGAAGTTTAGAGATCACTACTTTACAGAGTCGAGGAGCTTCTTCAGGACAAGTTCTTAGGATGATATTATCAGAAGTCTTAATAATTGCTTTAATAGCGACATGTTTTGGGATCATATGTGGTGAATTGGTAGCACAAGTCATGTTGTGGACTCCTCAGTTTCTCATCGTCGATCCATTATTGATTGATTTTGATTTCACATTTTCTTCTATGAATCTCACGAATGTTTCATTATTAGCAATTATCAGTATAGTTCTAGCTCTTATTTCCGCTTATCTTCCTGCACGGCGTCTAATCAAAGATCAAGATTTCTTAGAGGGGATGAAAGAAGAAGGTACTCAAAAAGTACCACTATGGAAACGAATTTACTTGGATGTTGTGTTTACAATGATGGGTTTGCTATTCTTAGCGTTACAAATAGGATTCGATTTCGACATCGAAAGTGGGGGAGCACTATTCGTGATTTGGGCTGCAGTGACCCCTTCGTTATTTTGGTTGGGATCCATTCTTTTAATAGCTCGTCTTGGTTCACATTTGATCCTGAAAACAGAGAATATACTAATCCAGGGGTTTACAATGATATTTTCTCTTGGTGAGGTAGTTGCTAAATCAGTTACACGACGTCCAGAGAGTCTTAGTAAAGCTATCATTATTTTAGCTTTGACTTTTTCATTTGGAATCATGGTTAGTACTACTGCACATACAGACCATCAAACAAATGTCTCTCAAGCGCAATTTGCTTCTGGAGCTGATGTTCGGGTCAAATCCATTCTTCCTTTATCAACAAAAGAGTTTAATAAGAGTATTCAGTTAATTGATTCGAATGCAATTGTATCTGCTGTTTATAAAGACGACATGATGTTTGGTGGAACGCAAATCTCTATCTTAGGGGTCGATTCTAATTTTTATAAAGTAGCATTCCTTCGTAATCAATTTTTTGTCGATTCAACAATTGAAGAAGTGTTTTCCAATCTGTTAATTCAGAATAATTGTGTAATCAGTAATGATTTTGCTCTAGATTTTGATTTTGGTATTTCCAACTCCTTGGGTGAATCTGGTCTCATTGTGAGTGATCTTGCCTATAACTTCCCAACATTAGGTAGTCAGATAGTATATGGAGTAGGTCTAACCGTTTCCACTGGCACTTCGAGTTCTGGCAATTATTTCATTGTAACAAGTCTAAACACATTTGAGACTTTTTTTGGGCCTCGTAATGCTTCCTTTTTCTTGATTAACACTCAAGTCGATTCTTTAGAGCTACAAGCTCAACTATTTGATGTTTATGGAATGAGTCTTGATGTTATGACCTCTTCTGAGATTCTATCAACGATCGAAGAACCAGGGATAGCTAATTTCAACGGAGTGCTAAGTGTTGAATTTGTTATAGTCATAATTATTGCATGTATAGGCTCAGGTATTTTTCTCATAACTGCAATTCAAAAACGGAAACGGGAAGTTGGAACATTAATTGCTTTAGGAGCAACGTACAACCAGGTAGGAACGTTTGTCATTGGTGAAGCGATTACTGCGGGGACTTTCTCAATTCTAGTAGGGACAGTTATCGGTTTCATTGTTACAATTCTATTTAGGGGCTTTCGTACTGAACCAGGATCAATTGCCAGCCCTACAATCTTCTCAATTGCTGGTTTTGGAATATTGTTAGGATGTGTTGTTCTAGGAATTCTGATAGCGGTAGTCATCAGCCTTTGGGAGGTTAGAAAGACTAGTGTGAGTGAGGTTCTGCGGACAATTTGAGGTGGAAAGTATTGACAATAGCAATGGCAGCTCATGATGTTTTTAAGATATATGAAGGAAAAGAACAGCGAACAGATGTTGTAGCTTTGCGGGGAGTCAATGTTGAGCTTCATGCTGGAGAATTTGTGTCGATAATTGGTCCATCTGGCTCAGGGAAGACCACTTTGATTTCAGTTTTAGGTGGTTTGATCCGACCGACTGCAGGAACAATTTTTATCCGAGGGACGACTATAACAACGTTACCAACCAGTCAATTGGTCCAATTTCGCCGAGAACACTTGGGTTTTGTATTTCAAATTTCTAACTTAGTTCCAATGCTGACTCTTCAGGAAAATGTTATGCTTCCAATGAAAGTTGCTGGAAAGAAAGATCCGAAGAAACGAACCCTAGAGTTGTTAAGTGCCGTGGGATTAACAGAAAGACGAAAACACAAACCATCCCAACTATCAGGTGGTGAGTTGCAGCGAGCTGCAATAGCTTGTGCTCTTGCAAATGACCCTGAAATTTTATTGGGGGATGAAATCACAGGAGAGCTAGATACAACAACTTCACAGGAAGTAATGGACTATCTCAAAGATTTAAACCAAGAGCAAGGTTTAGCGATGCTAGTTGTCACACATAATGAACAGATTGCATCGCAAGCCAATAGAATCTTAAGGATCAAAGATGGATCAGTTCTAACACAACGGTTAAGGGAAGATACTTCAGCAGAAGAATTATATGAGATCAGTGTTAAAGGCCGTATTACCATCCCAGAGGAGCTTAGACGACAAGTAGGGTTAGAACGGTTAGTACAATTCCGCATTTCCTCAGAAGGTGATCACCTGAAATTATATCCTAGCTCTGTGAAATCACCACCAATAGTAGCAGAGGAACCAATTAAACCAGTAGAAAAAACCTGCCCTGCATGTTCCCAGACTGTTCCCCAACAAGTAATTTATTGTATCCATTGCGGACATAAATTCAATTGAGGGATTTACCATCACATCAGCAATACCACCCAGTATTCGAAAAATTCTCGATTCAGGACGTGGAGAGGCAGCCCAGTTAGAACGTCAATATCACATCTGGTTATTCATAACAATTTTAGCAGTTTTTGCAGGAGTAGTTATGCTAGGGGTATCAATCATTCTTTTTCTACTTGATACAAGTGAAGACCTTAGTGTTGTGCGTTTATTAGTTGGAGTGGCAGCAGCTGCAGATTTCATTGTATCTTATTTCGTTTTTCAAGAAACATTAGCGCGTAGACGTTATCTTCTAGAAGTACAACGATTAATGCTCCAAGGGCTTTCATTTCTAGATTCAGTACGACGGGGTTTTCGGGATCTGTTTGGTTAATGGTGTAATAAGCGACTTTTTCGTAAAGCTTCTGGTTGTAAAAGCTTTGTGGCTGTTTTCTTCGCAAGTTAGAGTAGAATAATGATTGAGTCATTCCTCTAGACTTAAAAGATATCATTAAGACATAAAGCTTAATCTATTCAGTCCAATGATAAAAACTAAATTAAAGAGGAAATTGTGAATGCCTGAAGTTTCAATACCTGGGATGGCTTTTCGTGCCCGTTTGTCAAAAAAATCGGGAGCCAATGTTGTAGAGCTGATTTTTCGTGGTGATTCCATCACAACTGTGGACATTGCAGGAACTTTAACTGAATCCTCAATTCAAAGTGCCCTTAATCAAGCCTGTACTGAAGCTGATATTGAACATCAAATCACTGAAGCAGCCTTAATTCAAGTAGCAGGAGATCTCTATAAACAAGCAGGTTTAGGTGAAGGAAAGGATCTAATACCACAAGAATTTGAACTAGAGGGGGAAGCCACGGAATTAGATCGAAAATTAACCATTATCATAAGCTCGCTTCAAAAACTCCACACACGGCTCGACAAGATCGAAAGCTTGCTTGAGCTTTCTTCAGAAGAGTAATTGGAATATGTAAAATCCCTTGGCCGTGATTTGAACACGGGACAACCCGGTTTCTGCTAAAGCCCAACTAACAACCTTTTCATCGGATCATCCAAGGTGTGGCATCTGCGCCTACAGCCGGGGGCTCTTGCCAGGCTGAGCTACCAAGGGAATGAATAGGTATTATTCATTAAAAACCAATGTAATTTGGTTTGTGTAGTTTTTTCCCCAAAAACTCACATGAAGACCGAACTACCAATTTTTTTTAAAATTCATTGTGATTTTTTTGATTTGCTATTATTATGTGATGATTGTATTTTTCTTTTATTCACCTAATATTACTTATAAATGAAGTCTTGATGCAGAGATACATGAATTCTTGTCATTGAGGTATTCTGTCTTCATGCAACAATCTCCCAGTAAATGTATGATTCTGTTATATTGGGATAAAACCACGTGGTATGCACTTGGACCTTTGGTTTCTAGTCTTCAGCAACATAGGCTTCCTTATGAGATTATTAAGGGAGATCCCATCACTCAAATTCATACAAAATTAGATCTTGGACTTCATGTAATTTATGGAGAATCAGCACGAATCACAACTCTTAGTTCGCTAAAGGATCGGTTATCACATATTAACGAGAAGATCTCGTCATCAAAGTTGATCACAGTAATTGGTGGGTTCCATGCCTCTGGAGATCCTCAAACAATCTTAGAAATGGGAGCAAATTATGTGATAAAAGGTGAGGGGGAAATAGCTTTTCCTGAATTCATACGTACATTAATGAACACTGGATTTCAACAGAAAAATATAACATCTTTACCTGGAATCGCATTTCTGAATGATGGAGGAGAGTTAGTCCAAACTCCCTCACGAGATCCGATAAATCTAAATGATCATTGCCCGTACTCTGATAACACAAATTTCCCGCTACATCCTCCCATTGAGTTAATGCGGGGATGTTCCTTTCGCTGTCGGTTTTGTCAAGTGCCCTATGTGTATGGTAATCCTCGGTTTCGATCGATCGATACTATTACTAAGATTGTAGAGCACTATATTCAACATTTTAAACCATTGAAAAAAAACATTGATATTCGCTTTATTGCACCCAATTCACTTGGATACATGGAGAAAAAACGTGGTCAACCAAATTATGAAGCCCTGACTAAGCTCTTAAAGCGACTTTCACAATATAATATACGAATCTTTTTTGGAACTTTTCCTTCAGAGGTTAGACCCGAGTATATAACAAATAAAACAATATCATTATTTGATGAGGTAACTAATCGTCAAGTATCAGTTGGATTTCAAAGTGGCTCTGATCGTGTCCTTTATGAAATGCGTAGAGGCCATTCTGTTGCAGATGGGCTGCAAGCATTAGATTTACTGATCTCCCAAGGCCTCACACCTGTATTTGACTTCTTACTTGGAGTGCCCTCTGAAACCATCGATGAACAGTGGCAAACATTAACTTTAATTCGAGACCTTGGAAAAAAAGCTCGTGTAAGACTCCATTACTTTATGCCTCTTCCAGGTACCCCTTGGGAAAATAGTTCTCCAGCAGGCTTAGATCCAGAAGTTCAATCAGAGATCGGTAGATTGGCTAAAGCCAAAATTGTAATGGGGATGTTCGCTAAACAATTTGAAATTGCCTTTAAAGACAGGTAAAACTTCATCCTTGTCTCGTTGTGGCTAAAAATTGTTTCAGAAATTAATCAGTTAGTTTTACATATACTCAACCATTGATAGAGGCTTTTTATCTGAGGTATTTAACTCAGAAAAAATCACGTAAAGAGGTTGTTTGTTTGGGGAATATTCTAGCCAAAACATCTATGGATTGAGTGGAACCCTGTATTTGGCCTGCTTCAGCGAGTTCCTTTGGGCCATGAAATCCAATAAGAACTTGACCAAAAGCTTTAATACCCATTCGAAGACTATCTGAAGAAGATTGAGTTGTTATTTTCCCATTTCCGTCTTTAACTTCCAGGGTAAAAACTCCATTATTCCAAGGACATTGAGTAGCTGGATCCTCAAGATCAATAGTAATTCGTTCATTAATATCCTCTCGATATTTTAAACGAGGTAGTAAGTGTTCAACATCGATAATTCGAAACATAGAATTCGCAATTACTTGATTTTCCTTCATTCGAGGGCTTTTCAGGTATGGTAACAGATTGAACTCAAAAGGAACCAATTTTATATATTCTCTCTGCGAATCGTGGTTTGCAAGAAAATTCAGGAATGCTTGCTTGGTTTCTGAGTCAAAATACACTATCTCTCTTACTCCGAGGAAAGGAAAAGGATAATCTTGGTTTTTTCGTTCAAATCGTAGCAACAGATAGCCAACATCTCTCCCTTGGGAGTCTTGACAAATAAATTGAAATCCGTGTTTTTTCCAGTCCCAACTGTCAAGATTTTTCCATACACTAGCTGGTCTTTTGACTAACCCATCTATTTGCTGACTCAGACGCTTGTAGAGAGGTTGACATCGTGTATAGTTTGGATCGAAGTCTTCAACGATGACACGGTTTGATACTGGTTCTTGGATTATATCAGAACTTTTGATAGTATAAACATGGAGAGAATCTGCTTGTCCATATCCTAAATTCTGATAGAAACTAAAAACAAAGGGATATAACGCTGAAACTAAGAAATTCTGTTCATGAATCTTTTTAAAGACGAATTGAAACAACTTTGTAATATGACCTTGACGGCGATATTCGGGCCGACACGCTACTCTCGTCATCCCTGCCATTTTTATCCAACTTCCTCGAAGACGTTGGGAAAAATCTATTACTCCTATGACAGCAATGATGGTATTAAAATCCTCAACTACATAATCTCTGGCTGAATATGGGAAATCAGATGGCTCGGGGCTATTAGGATCTTCATACTTATTTCTGTAACCACTAAAAGCATATCGTGCTATTTTTCTAATTACCACTTGATCTTCGTTTGTTGCTTCACGGAAGTTCATTTAATTCGCCTTTGATTTATCCTCTAGATAATTCCCACTTGACCTAATTCAGAAAGATAAGATTTATTTTCAAGGTAATTCTCTCTAATATTATAATAACAGGTAATAAGAAGTCTTAGAGGACGATGACACTGAAATTCAAAGATTTTTGCAAAGTGATGGAGGAAGTCGATTCAACTAGCAAGAAGAATGAAAAGGTGACAATTTTTGCGTCGTTTTTAAGAAAATTATCTGAATCTCAACTACCTCTCGTGTGTTACTATGCAACAGGTCAACCATTTTCAAAGACTTCGGAAAATAAAATTCAATTTGGTTGGAGTTCTTTTATGAATGTTATATATCAACTCACTAGTAGAACTCCTGACGATTTGAGTGGTTTTTATGGAATAAAAGCAGATTTTGGGAGTTTAATTGAATATGCTTTACTAGAACGAACACCCCAGCCTAAATCTCTTGACAGCTATTTTGGACAAAGGGAAACTAAAGAACTTACAATTGAAGGTGTAAATAAGCATCTCGTAAAAATAGCTTCATTAAAAGGGAAAGGATCGCAAAAAGCAAAGCAAAGCCAATTATCGCAATCATTAAGAAATGCTTCCCCCTTAGAGGCAAAATATATTGCTCGAATTATTACTTCTGACACAAGAACTGGTTTTCGGGGAGGTTTGTTATTAGATGCAATCGCTGAAGCCTTTAATCGTAGCAATAAAGATGTCAGATATGCATACATGGTCCTTAGTGACATTGGAGAAGTTGCCCAAGTAGCTAAAGATCATTCAGTTGATTTACACTTACTAAAGCCACGTATATTTCATCCATTACGCTCTATGTTAGCTTCAAAGGCTGAATCGATTGATGAGGTGTTAGATAATTATAAAAGGCTGGTTTGTGAACCAAAAATTGATGGATTTCGTGCACAGCTCCATGTGGGCAAGAATAGGTCTAAACTTTACTCAAGAAACCTTGAAGATGTCACACACGCGTTTCCTGAAATCATAGACTCAATTTCAAGCGACCTTAGAAAGCAATTAACTCCAAGTATCCTTGATGGTGAAGTTGTAGCACTCGTTGATGGAAAACCAGTGTTTTTTCAAGATCTTTCAACACGAATTCAGAGAAAACGTGATATCGATATTTCAGTCAAATCCATTCCATGTTATTATTACATCTTTGATATCCTTTTACACCAAGGAAAATCTCTTTTAAATACTCAACTGATGAAAAGAAAGGAGATATTATATTCTTCAATTCCAGACCGAAAGAATATAATTAAAATGGAGCATAAAATCCTAGGAAATAAGGTTGATATTCAGAACCAACTTCAAGAAGCTATCCTAAATGGTTCGGAGGGTTTAATGCTTAAAGACCCAGTATCCGAATATCAAGCTGGGAAACGTGGGAAAGGATGGTTAAAACTTAAAGTTACCTTACCCACTCTCGATTTAGTTATTGTAGGAGCAGAATGGGGACATGGAAGACGAACTGGATGGTTATCAAATTATCATCTAGCTGCACGTGACAATAATGAATTTTGTGTGATCGGTAAAACATTCAAAGGATTAAAGGATGAAGAATTCATTCAATTAACCGAACGATTACAAGAGTTAGAATTATCACAAGAACCATATGGAATAAGTGTTCAACCAGAAATAGTCGTAGAAGTTGAATTTGACAATATTCAAGAATCATCAAAATATTCCTCAGGCATGGCGTTACGATTTGCAAGAATAAAGAGAATTCGAATTGATAAAGAAATTGAAGATGTAGACAACATAGAAACGGTTAGACAGCTTTATCAAGAGCAATTGAAACGTCAGAAACGTGCAGACAAAGCGTGATACATTATATGGCGAAAACAAAAGAGAAACAACATAGAAAGGGCCGTGGATGCGTAAATCATTCAAACAACTTTGAAACAAAAGAGTGTGAACGGTGTCATGAGTATTTTTGTCCTGATTGTTATATTGAAGATTGGTCTGTAAACTTCTTTCAACAGTTTGTTGGACAAAAAAGGAATTTTGTTAAGAAAATATATTGCAAACCATGTCGTAATCGTGTTGTACGGATTCGTATGATTGCTTACTTAGGTTTATTACTTCTATTTGGTGGACCAGTTGTCCTATGGCTCATTTCTGCGATTTTATTGCAAATTTAAGGTAGATAACACAGATAATTCTTATAATGGATGAAAGTAATTTTGCCTTCACTCGCTTTGAAAGATTATCAAGAAAATCGTCAAGAAAGGGGAATTTATGATAAGCGTAACACTCTGAATGATTTAACGGGAAAAGAATGGCTTTTTTCAACAAAAACAATCATTCCTAAATTATTTCCTCTGATCTGGCCATCTAATATAAAAAGTAGGACTTACAACCCCATTCCTAGTGATTTGAGTAAAGACTTCATAGAAACCTTCTCAAAACCTGGAGATACTATCTTAGATCCTTTTGCGGGAATAGGTAGTACATTAATTGGAAGCTTCTTTGCAAATGAATGCACTCCTCCTCCTAGAAGGAGATGTATTGGAATTGAAAATAATCAATCCCTCATAAAAAGATATTACCAATTGATAAAGAAGCTAAACATCCCAGAGCAAGGAATGAAACCTGGTAATCCAATTCCAGTTCTATCAAAAATCAAAAATGATTCCGTTGATTTTATTCTTTCTGATATCCCAATCTGGGATATTTCGGGGCCAAAAGATAATGAAAAAATTGCTATAACGCTTAATAATTTTAATAAATCACCTAAAAGATCCGTAAAACACTGGTGTTCCTTGATATGCACCATTCTTTCTGAGACAACAAAAAAATTGAAGGAATCCAAATATCTTGTCGTTTCAGTTCCTAATGGATTTATTAAAGGAATATCAAAAAAAAGGGGCTTTCCACCCGTGAATTTTGCTCTTTCAGCAGTTTTAACACACAATCTACAAAAGATGGGATTGGTTCTAAAAGCAGAAAGAATTCAGTTTGATCCTAATTCATCAAAAGAGACAATTTATAAGAGAATGCTTCGTCGTTTCTTAGTTTTTCGAAAGAAATCTTCTAATGAGAATTGTCTTAACGATCCCTCCCTTTTTTTTGAAAAAAATATTCCAGTAGGCGACACACACATTATACACAAATCCTTCCCACCCTCATTCAATCATAAATTACGAAGTGAACATGGAGGTATGAAACCTCCAGAATTGGCTCAAATATTGATTAAAAAATATTCAAAAAGTCGAGAAGGTGTGATATTAGATCCTTTTGCTGGTGTTGGAGGAACCCTGTTAGGAGCTAGCATATCGGGGAGAAAAGCTATTGGAATAGATATCAATGAACGCTGGAAAACCATCTATTTACAAGTTTCACAAGATAACGGCCTAACACCACAAAAATTCATAATTGGAGATTCACGACAAGTAGTAAACATAAATGTAAGTGATGATAGTATTAGCCTAATTTTAACAGATGTTCCCTATTGGGCAATGGATAAGCTTCAAAAAACACGAGGTCGTTTTTCTAAAGCTGGGGAGCAATCACAAGACAAATTACCCTCCCCTTTACATAGTTTCAATCAAGCTTCTATTCTTACAATTAAAGAATGGCTCAATTTATTAAAAACAGTTTTTAGTCAGTGTTATCCGAAGCTTATTGCTGGAAAATATTTAGTGGTATTCATCGGTAATATGTATCGAACTATCGAAGAAGTTAAAAACGGAAAAGCTTCAAAGGTGGGGAGATACCTATTTCTGTCTTCAATGCTTTCCAAGGTGTTGTTAGATATTGGTTATAACTTTGAAACCGAAATCATTTGGTACTCTCCAGATAAGGCACTACATGTCTTTGGGTATCCTTTTTCCTATATTCCTAGCATTGTTCATCAAAGCATTCTTGTCTTTAGAAAATAAGAACAGTGAATCTAATCATTTTTTCTTTCGATTGCCAATAAGAATACCTATGGTCAAGATAGAAATAACCAACATGAATCCTGGAATCGGAGTGACATCAGTTGTAGTGCTGGTAGATGATTGGGTTGTATTAGTTTGAATTTCAAATGTCTCAGAGAAAGCAATTCCGCTACAAGTGGAGTTGAAGAAATGATATTTTATACGATAGGTAGTATTACCTGTGGGAAGAGTTGATAGATCAATATCTGTTACTTCCCAGAAATTAGCTTCAGAATTGAAAGTCAGGTTCCCACTAATTCCAGTATAATTACTAGAAGTAGTAAAAATACTGTAAGTAGCTCCATCAGCATCATCCCAATAAACCCCATTCTGGTCATAAGCCCTGATATTCCAGAGTCGAAGATATTGCCTATTATCAGAAAAAGAGAAATTACCTGGGGAAATGATTATTCCTTTAGGATTGACCATAAACCAATAATTCTGTGAAGGTGCAGGATTATCATCACTGTGGTCATTTTTATCAAGTGGGGTGTAAGCACTTATAGCGAGGACGATTTCGTCCGCAGATATACCTTGGACTCCTGTTGAGAAATTACCATATTCATCAGGAGAGATTTCAATTGGAATTACTTCAGTATTTGAAGTCGTAAGGTTAGTCAGAATAGCTGTGACCATGAAATCAGAGCTAAGATCTCCTTGGAACTCAAAATTAAAGGGAATATCAATGCGATCAGAAAACATTATATAATCAGTACTCCAGTACGGAACGGAATTCTCTGTTCGAGGAATGGATGATTGTGTATAAGGGTAATTATCAAGCTTCATTTCAAGAGAGATAGATTTATATCCGTAGCTTCCATTGGCAAAAGAGATATCATTGAGATAATTTGCTATTGTCCAATTTCGGAACACTTCTTTGAATTCTACAGGATATCCCTCCTTATTGAGGCTTTGTTCAACACTAAGGATGCTATTATTACGATTCTTGACAATATTTTCAATGATGCTAGAACCACCATAATGTTCGAGAAGATAAAGGAAAAACGCGTAAGCTGCCCCATAATTGGCGAATACAAGCCCTGGAGTGCCGTAATAATCCCAATAAGTCAGAGAGACATCAGGATTTGATTCGAATGCTGGTTTATAGGGATTATTTCCACTAAAAGGATCCTTTCCTATAAGATACTCTGCAAGCATGGATGCTGCTTCATCCAACCAAATGTTCTCATTGATATCATTACGAAAGTGTATCATATGTTGAAATTCATGAGCTATTGTTTCAAAATGACCATCAGCGAGCTGGTCAAGACCCTCATTGCCATCAATATTGATTATCTCTGCTTCTTCGCTATTCTTGAGATCTTCATATTCGTGACGTGGATCAAAGAAGCCTGCAACGAAGGAAGTAGAGCTCTGGCCATCAATTATGTCAAAAATTAAAATGATAATTTTCCCATTTTTATCGATATCTGGAGGAGGACCGAAAACATCGGTAATTGTTGGAAAAATATTGGTTTCAAATGACTCATTTATTGCAATGATAACATTATTAAGTTTCGTATCTACAGTGAGGTCTGTATAAATCAGGGAGTGTGCTCCTTCTAATATTAAAGTGGCATTAATTTCTTCATATTCCCACTCATCTAGGTTTAGAACCCAGAAGAGTCTTATATCTTCTTCAGCTTCAGCAACTTGGTTTTTTGGTGGGGAAGTGCTTTGATCAGATGTTTCAATCTTACTTGGCTGAATTTTCGATTGAATCAAAGTTTGTGGATTAATTTTAAAGTCATTTTGAGGGGAGTTATCTATATTAATTTGGAATTGTTGGGAATTTGTACTCACCTCGTCAATAGCTAGCAATGTCGATAACATTGACCATCCTGTTCCGATGATTACTAATAATAGGGCCATAGAAATAATTCTAGAATAGTACAAGGGTGATTATCACCATTGAATTGTGATCTTTTGGGTACATTACTTGAAGTACTGTTTATAACAATATGCTAATAGACATATTCATTAGAAGAACGTATTCAAATAATTGTATCAAAAACTAGAAAGAGGAGGGAATAGGACTATAGGACATCTCCTCAATCAAGAGGAGATTAAAGAGCGAAAACTCGACTGAAAAAGGAAAAAAAAGAATTCAAGCCATTTTTTCAAATCAGAATGAATTGAGAAAGAATATGATTTAAGCAGGTTTAACATGCTTTTACAAATGGGAATCCGATACAATATGTCCATCTTCCATTTTAATTAAACGCATACCTGGTTTCAACATTTCTTCGTCATGGGTAACACAAACAATAGTTTTTCTATGAGTTTGGTTAAGATCTCTCAACAGAGCCATGATTTCATTCCCTATTGCTGAATCTAGATCTCCTGTGGGTTCATCTGCTAGAATAACCTCGGGATCGTTAGCTAGAGATCGTGCAATACCAACTCTTTGTTTTTCTCCGCCTGAAAGTTCGTGTGGGAGATGATGTTTACGATTCTCAAGATTTACTAGCCTTAACAGTTCTAAAGCACGTGGTTCACGGTGCCTCCGTTTGATACCACTGATTATCATGGGTAGTTCAACATTTTCAATTGCATTAAGGACAGGATGGAGATTGAAAAATTGAAATACAAACCCTAACTTGTAACGTCGAAGATGACATAATTCACGATCATTTAGAGTGGATAGATCTTCCTCATGAATACGAACAGTGCCTGCCGAGGGTTGCTCGAGACCAGCCATCACATTGATGAGAGTAGATTTACCACTACCAGAAGGTCCCATTACCATGATAAATTCCTCTCTGAAGATGGATAAGTTTATGTTGTTAAGAGCATCAATGGTGTGACTTCCGAGAGTGTACCTTTGATTCACGTTCTCCAGTTCAATAAGCGGCAAATTTTCTTTACTCACTTTTAATATCACCTTGAACGGGAATAAGAGTAGCAAATCCGTCTCGCATTTCTATTTGAATGTGATTCTTGATTCCTGCTTCACTGCGAATTTTGTCTGGAAGTCGTAGGTTACCATGATCATCAACAAAAATCACTTCCTCACGAACAGAAAGCGATATTGTTGGGTCTATTGCACGATGTAAACCTACTATTCTGCCATCTAAGATTCGCAATGCTTTATTTGTCATGTTAGCAAATCTATGATCATGTGTGACTACAATAAAGGTTTTTCCAAGACTTTTGTTAAGGAATTTAAAATAATCAATAATTTTAAACGTCGTTACACTGTCTAACTCCCCAGTTGGTTCATCTGCTAACACAATTTCTGGATCATTAGCTAATGCCACAGCAATACCTGCACGCTGGGCTTCTCCTCCGGATAATTGGTGTGGTTTGTGATTAGCGCGCCGTTCTAGCCCCACATCCTCTAATAATAACTGTGCTCGTTTTTTCTGTTCTCCTTGCGTTAGTAATCCTGCAAGCTTCATTGGTAACATTACATTCTTTAGAGCGGTCAGATTCCAGACTAAATTTCGTTCAGGAAGTTGATATAAGAAACCTACTCGATGGCGCCTATATTTTGTTAATTGTCGAGTGGTCATTTTAGTTATGATACTGTCTCCTAAGATGATGTCTCCTGAAGATGGGCGATCAATTCCCCCAATTAAGTTTACTAAAGTGCTTTTACCAGAACCACTGGGACCAATGATTGCAATCAAATCTCCTTCATTGGCTGAGAGCTCAATTCCCCGTAAAGCAGGGACTTGAATTTTACTCTGTTCTTCGACATACAACTTTATCAGATCTTTACATTCAAGGAAGGCCATTTAATCATTCCACCTTTAAAATACGGCTGATATCTTTACGTGTAGCAATATATGCTGGTATGACAGTACCAATTCCTGCTGTAACGATGATTCCCAGTAATATCTGGACTAATAACGCTGTAGGATGTGTTACCATTAAAGGTGGGATTGATTCTCCAAACTGCATTACCTGTAAAAACATCGTCACAAAGTAAACTCCAGTAAAGTATCCAATAATACAACCAAAAGATAGGATCGTGGCAGCTTCTACTAGGAACGAATGGGCTGTTTGGATTTGCGTCATCCCAAGGGCTCTTTCTACTCCAATCTCTTTACCGCGTTCAACGTATGTAAAGAATGCAAACATAATTACGCCAATCACTGCTACTGCAAGACAGACAATTAGGTCAGAATTAAGTATCGAAAGCGAAAAACGTCGTCCAAAGCCCGTTTTATACTCTTTGTAAGAGAGCGCAGGAGAATTGGGTGTGATGCCTGTAACATTGTATATTCTTTCTACAGTCTCCTCAATATTAGATAGAGAGTCAATTTTTACCAAATAACTAGCTTCAATTGCGTCGGCATAATTCGATAGGTTAAATCGGTTAAACAATCCTAAACTTCCAATACCCCAATAATTATATGCTGGATCTTCCCATTCGTATGGGTATATTGTGGGCCAGTACTTGAACGTTCCTCCAACACGGAATGATAGCTGCTTATCACTGAATCGCAGCTCAATTTCATCCCCAATCTTTGGTTTTGAAAGATCAGCTTCCAGATTTTCTTTAAAGAGGATAAACGAATTATTATCACTAAGTTGATCCATTAAACTTGTCAATGAACTACTCAACTTAAAGCTTGGATTAGTAAATGCCGTTTTGGCATATGTAGACGGATCTACGAATAAAAACTGATAATTTGGCCGAAAACCACTTCCTGGGTAATATCGGGTTGAATACATGCCTGAGATGCTTTCTAGGTGAGAAACATTCTGTTGAAGATTTTTTAACACCGAATCATTCAAAGAACTCCCTGTAGGGACAGATATATCAGCGCCTATCTTGTAATATTGCTTAAGATGTTCTGTTTCATCATTTGAGAAGATTAATGAAGAAGAAAGAATCGAAAATGATAATGCAAGAGTAATGAGAAGTACCGCACGGTTGGCAGCCTGTTTATGTCTTACTATATTTCGAATGGAAAAAGCATTGATTCCACCTTCTAATCGCCAGAGAAACTCAGAGAGCTTTTTCATAATAAACGGGAAAAACCTCGCAATTACCATGATTGTACCGAAAAACATGAGGAATGGAGCAGGAATTCCTAGCAATGTGATGAAAAAATAAATAAAATAGAATTCTGGCAGAACTATTTCACCACCCATACGAATAAGAGTCATAAGAATTATCCAAGTAGCAGTGCCAATAGCAAATATAATTATATCAAGATAATATCGTTTCCAAACTGGATTTTGGGTTTCGGTCGGTTCCAAGGTTTCTGTAATCTCTTGGCGGCTCATTCGGATGATATTCCGAAAATTAAGGATGAGAGCGAAAAACACTCCCCAAAAAAACAATGCTTGAACCATTCCAATGGTGATTTGAACAGGCACAGCTACTCCTAGAAATTCTAAATAATTCGTGGAACGTAATACAACATCTGCTAAAAATGTACTAAGTAAAAATCCGATAAAAACCGCTAAAACAGTCGAAATAATCATTTCACCAAGTAGAATTATTAATGTTTGTAACCACGATCCTCCCCGTGTTTTTATAATACCAATTTGTTCCTGTTTTTGTTTTCTGATAAGGCCAAATGAATAAACCACTAAATATAAAGCAATACAGAGAACAGGAAAGCTTAACAGTAGTAAGATAATGAGTAAGCTAAAGATAGTGGATTCATAATCCTTCATTAAATTTAATATCCTTGAATAAACCCCAAAGTCCATCCCATAGGAATTAAGTTGCCATTCTAAAGTCCGAATAAAGTTTTCCAGTTTACGAATTTCACCATTAATATTGTACGCATCAAAGTGTGTTCTATCGAGAGAGATTTTCCCTTTAATATCTACATTAGCATCCATATTGGGATCTGAAAGTTCTTCAAAGATTTGTTCCAAAAAAAGAGGTTGAGTAATAAACCCATGATCCCATAAGTCCCATCCTAAATAATTTCTAATCAATGAGGTGCTATTGCCAGGATCATTATAATCTCCTGGTGTGTACTCAATAACACCAACAATTCTAACAGTCTTATTTGCTCCTCTGCCACGCCACCCAGAAATTAATGTAATATTTACATTAGCATCTAATGTAACATTTTCAAATTCATCATACTCTTCTATGTACCATTCTTGATCATAAATTGGGCGGAGTAAAATAATTTCAGAGGAATTTTTAGGGAGACGACCCTTACCTGTTAAACTCAGAAACTGCTCGAGGGCTGAGTAAAACTCGATTGCAGAAGAAACATATAGGGGAGTATGCCTTGGATATATTTCTTCACCAGGATACTCATCTGAAGAGGGTAACCAAGTGTAACTTGTTAGTTGAGTATGCCAAAAATAGTTTAAAATATAATCAGAGTAATTAACTTGGTTTATAGATCGATTGATGATATTATTATAGAATTCAAAATCAGTTATATTATGAGATTCCCCTGATTGCTTAGAGTCCCATCGCCACAAGTCAATCATGACATCCCCATCATTGTAATAATATCGTTTTTCTAGTTCTTTTAAGACAAGTTCTTCGAAGATCTCTTGACGATAGGACTCAATAAGGACTCCACTTTGTGAGATGACTGTTAATGCAATAATAAGCCCGATCATTGTCGGTACAATTAGTCTTCTATTTCCAATGACTAATTCATAAGTTAAAAATATGTGGTTGGTGATTTTTGTGAATAGTAATTTAATTGACATAAGGCTCGAAATCCCACGAAATATGGTTAAACGATTGATAAATATTCCTTATATTGGAAATTGGATAAACAATATATGATATCAGAAAGATATATATTAAATTTAATATCTTGGAAGATACTCATCCCTAGTTTCCTATAGCAAAAGTAAAGGGGGGTATAATATCTATTTATGCCTGTCATCAACATCTTTAAAGAAGTCATTTTTTCGAACAGTGAAAAAATTTGTGTTCTAATTTCTGAACAGAGACTTCTAGAAAAAACAACTTTTGGTTTATTAGCGAATATCGTAATATAAGACCGATTAGAGGAAGTTTTCTTGAATCTTCATTTTGATCATATTAAATAGAATATCATTCCTATTCCACAAAAAATGGTTCCCGATAATTGCATAATCCAGAACCACGCCAATTCCGGAGTCGGTTTTTCAGTTTTTGTTGTCAGATAGTTTGATCCCCAATTCTCAACACGCTTTCCAATGGCTCTTCTATGAGTTGCAGTTACATAAAGAGCTGCCGTACGATCACCAAAAAGCAAACCGCCGACATATATAGGTTCCAAGCCAGAAAATAAGTCCACTCCATAATGAATAGCGATTCCAGTTGCTAATAAGCTGATCTCTGGATAAATATAGAACGGAAAAAACAGCCAAAGTAGAATAACATAAATATAGTCGTGAGTAATCTTGCGGACCAGTTTGGGTTGGAGCATTAATTTCCGTAAGAACAGTGAGAGAAAATCTGGAAGCTGGCTACTTATGAGGACGATTAAAATCCAGTTTGCCGTGAGCTGGGTATTATAAAAAGCAAACCAGAAAAAAATTACACCAAGAGTCCATTCCGTGTGTTTTAAAGCTTCCATATTCATGATTCACTTCTTTTATCATACTATACCGAAAAATAAGAAGACTCCAAGCATTAAAATCCATGATCCTAATATAGTTAAGAGCCAAAGCCATGAGAGTTCGTCACCAATGTTTTCAGACCCAATATATGATCCTTTAATCACTTTTCTAAACCAAGCACCAATTCTAATGGATTGTTCTTTACTGATAAGCATAACATTCCCTCGATGGGTGATAGGGGAGAATAGAAAGACCGGATTGCCTCCTGAAACAATATCTTCCACAATGTGAAGTATTGTACCAAAAGTCAGGAAGATGAGAACAGGGCTTACTTGGCTGAATAACATGAGAATAAGCACGAAAAAAAGGGTGTGGGAAAATTCACGATGACCACGAAAAAACTGCTTTCCACGAAACAATGCCCAGTCAAATATATCAGGAAAGACTGATCCGATAGCTAATAAGAGGAGTCCTACTGCATCAATTGAAGTGTTCCATATAGATAAACAGATTAAACTTATGCCCAAGGTCCATTCTAAGTGAGCAATTGGTTCCAATGGATCTTAGATCTCCATGTTTTCACTAGTAGTTGGTTCCATTAAAATTTATGGGTAGACTGTCTTAAAACGTTTACATGTGTTTATTTTCAATGAAACAATCCAACCATTGGCGTTAAGACAGTGTAATGCCTTCTACAAAGCGAGATTATTTAAAGGTGTTGAATGATTCCTTTGGGTTTTTTAAAATATTCAATGAAATAATATTTTCAATAATCACAAAATAGCAAATAACCAGCAATAATATTCAACAAACAAAAATGAACTAATGAATGAATTGATTCAATCAGGTAGAGTGGTTCATTATCCGAATTATCAACCTTAATTTTGACAAATGCAAACCTGACCTCTGTGGATACGCATGTCTCAAATATTGTCCCCTTATGCAAAAAGGACAAAAGAATGTCATTACTATTCGAAAGGACACCGGTAAACCTATCATCAATAATAAGAAATGCTTAATGGCCAAAAAAGGAACCTGTGGTATTTGTATCAATAAATGTTTTCCAGGGGCGATCAGTGTTGTCAATCTCCCTAATTCTGAGACTGCTGGCCTTCAAGTTCATTGTTATGGTGAAAATGGATTCCGTTTTTTCGGTGTCCCCCAAATCAATCCTGGAAAAGTCATTGGTTTGCTAGGTGTAAATGGTATTGGCAAATCGACATTATTAGAAATCTTAGCAGGGCGAAAAGAGCCAAATGGGGGTAATTTTCGTAATCCAGAAGAAGGACTTCGTGATTTTTTATCTCAATTATCCATTGCTAGTTTTCGACAATTCTTAACTGATCTGAAGCCTGAATCGGTTGCATATAAACCCCAAGTGTTCACTGACCTTCTTGCAAGTTCAGATTTAGTTCAGGAGGTTATCTCTTCTAGCTTCCAAGAGGGGTTATTTTCGAGTGATGAAGTAATCAAATTAATGGAATTAGAATCTATTTTAGAGCGCATTCCTTCCGAGTTATCTGGAGGTGAGTTGCAACGATTGGCAATAGGGATTGCACTCGTGCAGAATGTAGATGTTTATCTGATAGATGAACCCTGTACATTTCTTGATTTTCGACAGCGAATTAGGATGGCTAAAACTTTCCATAAGTTAGCTGAAGCAGGAAAAGTCGTTTTTATAGCTGAACATGATATTGCTATTCATGATTTTCAAAGCGATTTGATTTATATTTTCTATGGTGAGCCACACAAATTTGGTGTGATGTCTCGTTTGTCCTATTCTGTGAAGAAGGGTATTAACAATTTTTTACTTGGAAAATTGAAAGATGAAAACATTCGCATTCGTGGGAAAGAAATTATTTTCACCCGAGTGGTTAAAGAACGCCAATGGGACGGTGTTCCAGGTATTGACTATCCATCTTTTACAAAGCAACTGGGATCATTTACTCTAACGGCCACTAAGGGGATTATCCACTTTGGAGGAATTCTATGTGTTTTAGGAGAGAACGGATTAGGAAAAACTACTTTTGCGCAATATTTGGTTAATACCTTGAAAACAGCTACTGTTTCCTATAAACCCCAATTCTTACATAAAAAATTTAGGGGGACAGTGCGTGACTTTCTCACCCGTTATTCGAATACATTTATTGAAGCTAATGAATATAAACTCTATATTCTCAAACCTTTTTCAATTTCACACCTCTTAGAAAAGCCAATAGGTGTATTAAGCGGAGGAGAGCTACAACGAACCTTTCTAGCAGGTTGTTTGGGGAAGAAAGCTGATTTATATATCATTGATGAGGGAAGTGCTTTCCTAGATGTTGAAGAAAGATTAAATGCTACACGAGTCATTCGTCATATAATTTCTAAGAATAGGGCAGCTTGTATTGCCATAGAACATGATATACAAATCGCAGAAGCGTTATCTGATAGAATTTTGCTGTTTGAGGGAGAACCTGGACATTCTGGAAAAACTATCGGGCCTTTCTCGAAGAGGGAAGGGCTTAATCATTTTTTGGAAAGAATTAACATAACTTTCCGACGAGATCCCGACACGGGACGAGCTCGTCTAAACAAGCTTGGAAGTCGTCTAGATCGTGAACAACGGGAAATTAAGGCCTATTACTATGATTTATGACTTTTAACTTTCTTGGATTCTAGTTAAAAAAAGGAAATATCCCTGTGAAGATTTCTGCCGGAATCGGTAAACATAACAATGCTAGGAGAATAGAAAGAACAGCGATAACTTTGCGGCTAAGAGTGACTGATGAAAGATCATCCAAAGGACCAGCATGACCAGTTTGTGAATACATTAGAAGGATTAGAATCGCAAATAACCAAAAACCTAGTATAGTCATCAGTCCTGCGCTAATGTAAGTCAAAATGCGATGATTATTTTCTGAAAACAAGCTTCTAGCAACGTGTCCACCATCTAGTTGGCCAATGGGAATCAGATTCAATCCTGTCAACAAAAGACCAATATATCCTGCAAAAGCTAATGGATGAAGAATGATCTGTGAATTTCCTCCTTTGGTCGGTTTTATAAAGAAAGCTAAAGCTTCAAACAGGAGAATTCGGAATCTTGTGTCACTAAATAACCTGAAATCTAAGAAAAACGGAGAGCTACCAAAACTCTCTGGGATTGAAGAGCTTTCAACAGAGATCGAAATCATTAATCCTATAATAGAAAAAAAAATCGATGTAATAAAGCCAAAGATCGGTCCTGCTAGGCCAACATCAAATAGATCATTTCTTGACCTTATTGGAGTCTTTTGCGAGATGAATGCGCCAAATGTTCCATAACCGAAAGGAAAAGGAAGAAAATAAGGCCAGCTTGCTTTAATCCCATGCATCTTTGATGCAAACATATGGCCAAGTTCATGAATACCAACAATACCAATTAAACCAATAGCATACAAGAGACTAGTTATAAATGGATCAAGGTCGGGTTGAACTTGTTGTAATGCATTCCAGCTCATAAATCCTACAAATAACACGGATAAGATGGTAAGTCCGAAGAGAATAAGAGGAGTGGTTAGTTTTTGTTTTGTCTCACGCATTTTATCACTGATAGGGAAAACATATAACATTCCTCGTGATTCTTTAGTCGGATGACGACGCAAAATAGGCATGAAACCTATTTGTTTAAGCTCTAGGTTAACTGTTTGCATGTTGGAAGTTAAATCACTCCGTCGGAGAATTTCATAAGCTGGAATAACCTCTACTTGTAATGTTCTTCTGGTTTGAGCCATTTGTTTGTAAGAAACAGACGTAATAGTAAAGTATTTACTGATTACTTCATCAATTTGCGAAAAAACCCAATACCCACTATTTTCAAACATACGAATGTCATATATCACTTAATTGAGGTCGTTTGATAAATCCTTTGATACGAACATCCTAGTGTTTTAAGAATTGTCAATGACCACTGAATGAATTCAGTGGCTTGTAGCTAGCATGATCCCCAGACTCAACGAGGTAATCGTTTCAGTTAAGGGGAGTACCAGTACATTAGGACTATTTACGGAAGTCTTCCTGATTAAAGCTTTGTTAAAATCGGATAGGTTGCGAGCAGCATTAAGATTAGCGTGGAGTTGAAGTTGCATTCACGATAGAAAGAGTAGAATGGAGAGGGACGATTAATCTTAGAAATATAGCCACATCGAGAACGTCTCTGAGAAGTGTGCCTCGGGGAGACAAACAGAATAATCTTCCCAACTTTTTCAGCTCGGTCAATGAGAAATAGCTCGAGTTGATAATACATTCAGGTATCAAACTGCCTGCAAACCTTTTTTTCGGACGTGTTTCTTCTTCCTGTTGTGCTGCTTGAGACCACGAAGATTTTCTAAGACAATACAAGGATAGACTATATACCCTTAGCTATCTTGTGGTTCTCATCAGTTGTAAACTGTCTCTCTCGACCGCTGACCCACTTTAACTTGCCACCTTCTGACATCATTCGAGCGTTAACTAATACTCATTCACTGGATGAATATTCGAAACTCATTTTTTGGAAATAATCGAGGTTTAATAGCATCTAACAGCTTATAATTATTTTTTAACTCAACCAACCTATTGACTCGGATTCTCCAAGTTTTTTTAACTTTTATTATTTCTAGTGGGGCCAATGGGATTTCAGTAGGGATAAGTAATAATTTTCCCGCACGATTAAGAGTCATAATAAACTCTTGGTGACTATTCCATCCTGGTAGCATAAGATCAACTAATATTGCGATATATCGTACTACAGGAAGTTGAATCACAGGTTGAATGAGTTGGAATAGGATGTTTTGTGTATTACTAAGCACCTCAAAATCGCATTGGGCTCCAAAGCATCTGATACATACTATCGGAATATCATGCCAGAAGATTTGACTTGGATGGTTAGGATGATGACATATACCAGATAAAAAGTCAATGCTGATTCTTTTCACCCTTCCCAACTCTAGAATTGCTTCTACTTGCGCATCTCGGTTAAATGAGAAGTGAGGGTGGTCTTTTCCATCAAAAATCAAATGGATAAGATTACAGTTCATTGTACCTTCTGAGGCAATTGGGTTATCTAGATTTTAAGATATTTATAGATACATTGTACCGCAAATCTTTTGGAGACCAAGGTGGGTGATTTTTGATTACTGTTCTATCATACTCTTCAATTGAGAACTAAATGCGAGTACCTTGTTATAAAGAGAAGGGATTTGTTCATTTTTCTCCCTAAGGCTTTCTTTAGGAAATCCAAAGAATAAAGCTAAGCCACTTTCCATAAATCTAATAATAAATACACGATAATCTGATTCTACAAGAACAGATATTGATTTCTGGTTTTCAGAATTTGCTAAGCGCTCTACTACCGCATCAAAGAAGTTTTTAACCTCTGGTAATGATATATGGTCAAATGTCGAAATATCTTTCACTTGTGTTAGAGGAGCACCTTCCTTTGTGAATATCTGTGCCATGTCAGCCGCATTATGGCGAATGAAGGTTTCCAGAAGGGGTCTTAGAGTTTTACGCGCACCACTGGCTTCAGCATATACGTCTCCCATTGCTTTAAAGACAGAATCAGAGAAAACAGAAGTTGAATAAAATTTAAGTTGTTGAGAAACACCTGTTGAGAGATATTCCCTGATCGTTTTTCTGACTTCATCCTGAAGTTTTTTAGGAATTAGGTCTGATTTATGTTGAAAGATGAAGACAGAGGCTTCGGGACTAAATTGACCCAATTTTTTTAATGATAAATCTAAGTAATATTTTGCTCGTGAAATATCCTTTATTTCGATCGAATCGACCACAAACACTAAAGTTCTGACTCCACTGAAAATAAATTCAGATAATTCTCCAGTAAACCTATCTAGGAATGCTGTTTGGCCTCCTAAATCAAAGAGAGTGAGTTCTGTACCAGCAATGACCTTTTGTTTTCGTTCATAATCAATGGTAGCATGATAATTATCATCTTTTGAGGGAATTATTCCCTCAGTTACCACTCTTATGATAGTTGACTTTCCTGACCTCGCTAATCCTAAGATCAGAATTTTACTTGTTTTCTTCCTCGCAAGATAAGACATTTTTTCTAGACCTCATTTAAACTCCAATTTTCTGAATGATCCCAATTTTTTCAAGAATCATTTCACGTTCGATTGGATCTGATACATCACGAATCGTAAATTCATTTTTAAAGCGGTTTGTATTTAAATTTGATGCAGATCGGCCAGCTAAAAACATAAGTCGTTGGGGAGTAGAATCATCTAGCTTTATTAGAAATATTCGTTTGACGACAGCATTGATTAACATCAACACAGAATGAGCAGTGAGGTCATCACTAGCTTCCAGTTTGATTAAGTCACCATCTGTACTGATAGTATAAAATTCCAATCCTCCTCTTTCAGGAATATAATAGGGAGTTTCTGGAGGAACAGGAACTTCTGCTGTAGTTAGAATATCTGTAATACGATCAAGAATTCGGTTCATTATAGTAGGATCGGAGAGGTTATCTTCGATGTGGATAGTTCTAATTTCCTCTTTTAATGCTTTCTCGATGGAACTATGTTGAAGAAAAATATGATTACGATTTTTAGACTCAAATAGTATCCAAATGGTTGATTCACGGCCATGTTGGTCAATGCGTACATCCTTTGTCTCTGTTGGAGTAACCGTGAAAGACATGGCTAAGGCTTCTAAAGTGGGGGAATCGGGAATAGGGATAGAACCATGTAAACGATAATGTTGTTTTTCGGCTACTGTTCCTGCTCCCATAGAGAGGATAGTCATACCAATGACACTCAGTTTAACCGTTGTATCCTCTGAAATTGGGGATAAATTCAATACTGGATAAGGCCCCATATCGGTCATAGCCGTCACAATAAGTCCAGAAATCATTTTATTCATCTCTTTACAGGTTTTATATTTTAATTCAGCTTTGAAATAAGCTCTTTTGATATCTCGAGGCATTTTTGTTCTATTGTACTGTAAGATTCAACATTAAACGTTGGTTCTATTCCAATTAATATTAATTTTATACTTTTAGTGATAGCTTGAGTTATCATTAAAAAATCTTCAATTCGAAGAATATTGGTTTTTGCTTTCGGAGTAACATCAAATGCCTCATATTGATCTAACATACGAATAACTTGGGGTCCAACCTTCTCTTGCCAATGTACACTCTTCCCTTTCGCTAGAAGAATGGCATGGTTCCGAGACAATAAAAAGGCTCCAGCAAAACCATAATTGTTCATTTTCTCGGTTAAGTATTTTTCAAGTCGATGTCGTTTTTCTTGATCTATTTTTAACTGTTCTTCTAAAAAATGTTGTTTCCTGAAATCAGTGGCTTTTTTGATAATTTGTGTAAAAATATGGTTGGTTAACCTTTGTTCATCCGCTCCCTTGAGCGAAACAATGTAAGAGGGAATTTCATGTGGAAAAAATTGTTGTAAGCGCTGAATAACTACATTCTTTACTTTATTACGCTCTACTTCATTAGGAATTAAATGTCCTCGGTTCAACAGAAGAATCACTTGATAGTTCTTGTTCACAGTGCTAATATTGGAGGTTATTCTCTGAAAGTCAGTTGTTATTTCATCTAGTAGTTGGTATGAGATGTCATGGATGTAGATTAGAGTATTAATTTTCATTAAAATCTTTTCACGAACAGGTGGAAGGAGATTTTCTAGATAGGTGTCTTCTTTCTTAAAAGAGGTATTTAACCAATCATAAAAGATTACATTCTGCAAGATTTTAAGATCAGGTTCAGACCTCCCCAGCTTCAATAGTTGGTTAAATAAAAGATCCTTTCCAGAGTGGGATAATCCTGACAACGCGATAAGGTTTTGGCGCAAATTTACTCCTCTAAATTGGTGTTTTAAGCATTGATTCGAGTTGATTAGATAGGAGATTAACAGTTTCTTCAATTTCCTGAAGATTTCTAGTTTCTAGCATTGATTTATCGTCTCTAGAGAGCAGAATCAATAAATGATTGGGTTGAATGTTGGATTTGTACATCATTACTGATCCCAACCGTTCTAATTTGGATTTTGAACCAGTAACTAATCTCAGGTCATTTGATTTATCTAGGAGAGTCAAAATATGCTTGATCTCGCTGTCCTCTAATTCTGATGCATTGATTTTAAAGTTGGGGTCATCTAACGATATTAGAATGACTTCATCCAGACGATTCATAAATTTAAGGGTGTGAAGAACTTGTTGGATAGGTCGAAGTCTAAGTCTTTGTTTAATAGCTTCTAAATCTTCTTCTTTTTCCATAGTATCTGCTTCAGGAATGACTTCACTTGCCTCAGCAGTTATTCGCTTAAACGCCTCATGAATCGAATTGTCATATATGGATGTTTGTAAAAATGTTATACTTTTTGTTGCTGCCACATCTTGAAACATTTCCATCAAGAATTCCATCCTTTCAGCTCTTTGTGTAAGGTCGGGCATAAGATCTGTCTTGTGTAACAAAACATAGATAGCGGGTTGTACATCTGACATCTCTTCTAGCCGACTAACACCCTCAACAAACGCTTTTAGCGAGGCTGGGAATTTTTCTGGAGTAGCAATGTCACAAATAAAGACTAACACAGCAACGTTACTGAAGATAAATGAACTCATACTACTTAAAAAACGCTTCAAAAAGACTTCCTGTCCTCCTAAATCCATAACAGTGATTGGTTCATCTGCAACTTGCTCAATCTGCCGCTCATAGTTTAAAGTTGCAGCATAATTTTGGGTCTCTTCAGGTGCTTTCCCTTCGAAGACTACATCACGGATAGATGTTTTTCCTGCCTGTGAAAGACCTAAAAGGATTATTTTTCGTGAACTCTGAGTCTTTAATTGTTTTAAGTAGTGGCTCAATTGAGTGGACCTCTCGAAAACTTACATATAGAAATACCTATCAAATTTCAAGTGTAAAGATTTAAGATTCATCAAATAAATCTTTTTATATTATCGTCCTTGATAAGAAGTGTATAAATTACTATTAAAAAAAAAATGATAGTTCGCCAAAAAAAGGCTTTTTTCTCTTTTGTTTTAGTGTCGGAGCGTTCAATTCTTGCAACAAGGCCAACCTCGTAATTTATTGTGTGAAACTACATGTAAATTTTTCAAATGCAGTGAACGATTCCTATCGATCACACATAAGCGCGGTGAGAAGAAAATTCTCTGCCAAATGGTTGAAGGTGACGAATGCATTGGCTATAAATGCAAATATGCCGTTTGCTTTTTTCGTCCTTCAGCTCTGGATGTCTCAACAGGTGTCTGTTCTCAAAAGGTAAAAAAACAAAAACCTAGGCGTAAACAAAAACGAGATAGTAAGTATATCGATGATGATCCCTTAAAATACCGTGGAATGCTTGATAAAAAAATGAGGAAAAATCTAAAACTTAAAGACTTCTACTAAGAGAGAGTCTAGTACTTCTATAATTATTCTAGAGGTACTAGACCAATTTATGAGTAAAATGGTAAAAACCACTTGTTTCGTATAGAAATAGAACGATGATGACTATAGCAATCAAACTGAGCCCAAAACAAAAACTAAATAGACCAATAATTCCTCCAGGCCCAAGACCAACAAAGTATCCTCCAACAATGGCCCCCATGATGTTTCCTGTAGCCATAAGCGATTGAGTAAAGCCCATCTCACGGCCCCGATGCTCTGACTTGGTTACATCACTAATTAGGCCCAAAGCAGCTGAAGCAAAACAAGAGGCTGTGAGACCGAAAACTGCAATCATTATGACAATAGATAAATGAGGGATTAGGAGCGGATTTTCAGGGATAAGGTTCATGGAGATTGTATCTGTTAATGAGAATGGATTTTTTATCAAATCAGATAATTCGGTAAGTTCCCATTCTTGTGTCCCATTCGTGGATCTGTAATCAAGGATGGAAGCAAGTGTTACTAATAGCATACTAGTGCCAACAACTCCAATTACCAAGAAGGGTTTTCGTCCTATATTATCAGAAAGTCTACCAAATATAGGCTGCATTATTCCCATTGTACAAATCGCAATAAAACCAATGACTGCAATAGCAGGTCCTACCTCTATAACGAGTTCTACTATTATAATAGGTGCCACAAAACCGCTTGCCCCTATAAGTGTTGTATAAGCTAACCACGCAATGGCGAATTTTCGAAACTGTTTGTCTTGAAGACTTTCTAGCATAGTTTTAAAGGGATTCATATCAAGATCTGAATCTTTTATAGTTTGAGTGAAGTCTGTTAGCATTATTTCAGCTTCATCATCCAAAGCTAGATCTCTACGAGGTTCGAAGAACCTAAACAGATAAATTGAAGTAGCCAGAAACATTATAATCGCAAAGAAGAAGAAGGAGTTATGTTCAAAGATTGTCCACGCTACTAAACCAAATGGATTTCCAATAGCTCCCCCAGCAGCTTTTGCTAAATAGAATTTCCCCATTGTCTCGCCATGATTTTCTTCAGGTGATAAATCAGCAAATACTGCTAATACTGGTCCAGAAATCATAGCAGCAGCTAATCCTTTCATCCCATTGGAGAGGACTAGAATCAGAAAACTAAGCGGAATAGTAGCGTAATAAGGGTACATAACTGGAAAAATGACTAAGGAAATACCTGCTAGTGCTGTTCCAATGATTAAAAATGGTCGTCGTCCAAAACGATCACTGAAAGACCCGAATAAAGACGCAGTCGATAATGAAACGATATAGTATGTGGCTGTAATTATTGCGAGTTCTATACCCAATGTACTCGTTTCACTTTTTTTACCCAATTCCTGAAGATATAGGGGTAAACCAAACGCTGAAGAAGAAAATGCACATTCCGTTATGGCTACTGCAAGAAAAAGAATCATACTTTGTTTCTTTAACAAAAATGAGATGGGTTGGCCAATGAAATGCAAGGTTTCTTTAGTATATTTCGATATTAAACGATGTGACACGGCTTTATTTTCCTTTTGAAAGAGGATATTTTCAGATTAGCCTTTAAACTCAACAATATGCTTTTATGAAATTAATATTACCCTCTTCTTACTTGTTTTATTAAGTTTGCACTATACTTCACGTTGCAGGTGAACTGCCCCTTAATGAATTCAGCGGCTTCCTACGAATCCATTGAACCTTTGTTCAAGAGAATAGAAGAAAATTTTCATTTTACCTTGGATTGTGCGGGGTAAACCGTTTTGTTAGCCAAAGTGAGTGATAGAAGAGTTATAATTCTCATAGAAGAATATTCGTTCATAGAGGGCATGGTTGTAAAGTAATCGTAACGACTCTGAGAATTCCCGCAATAATTTTTCTTGTATTTTCGATGGATATATTTGAAACTTCTGTGTCAAAGTCATCATGCTTTGAACCTATGTATCTTTTTGCTTTTTATGAATCTTAAATTATGAGTCTATTTTAAAAAAATAATGATTATTTTTCTCTAATTTCTCCTCCTCTAGCGTTATTCTTATTCTGTCTTCCTAAATGTATTTGATGTAATTATCGCTTTACCATTCTTCTTTCACCTGAATCGTACTTTATAATCCAACCTTCCTACTCAATGTTATGAAGCATTAAGAAAGAAGAAGATTCTTAGCCATAATGCAGTTAATTTTTAAGAAAATAAGGAAAATTTAAAATTCTTTGTGCCTTAGGGAGAACGAACAGGATTATAACTCAAATTACTTATAACGGAACAGAGAGGATTTTAATATTTAAATTGAGGAGCTAAGTATGAAGATTTCGCTTGTTGGACTTAGTGGTTGTGGTAAAACGTCAATCTATTCAACCACATTAGGTGGGATGTCTCCTATGGAGACCAGCATGCTTGATCCAACGATCATGTATGAAGTAAAGTCCCATAATTACCTGGGTCTTCAGGTATCCTTGTGGGACTTTGGAGGACAAGAAAAATATCGACAATCCTATCTCGAAACCCCCAAACTTCTCGCGAATACCACGGTTTTGATTCTTGTCCTAGATCTCCATCATCCTGAGGATTTTTTAAAAGCAAATAGTTATTTTTCTGAGGTTTATTCTGCAATCAAAAATAGTGGTGGAGATCCCCGTGCAATAATTTTTTATCATAAATATGATACTGAGGAATATCCCAAATCCCAGCTTGAAGAGAATCTAGCTAAAGCCAGAGAGTTACCATTCATCCGTGAAATTGATCCTGAATCTTTTATTACTTCTATTTATCGGCAAGAAGAATTAAGCGAAGTATTTCGACAAATCTTGATCTCAGACTTTGAAGATTTGAAAGAAAGCGTAGCACACGCACAAAAGCATCTTATGAAGCTGAATTCAAAGATTATTGTAAGCGATGTAAATGGCAACGTTATAACACATAGTATCAAGGGTTTCTCGACTGGAATTCAACTCCGTGAGGATTTACGGGACTATATCCTCTCGTGCAATGTTCTTCGGGAGAATTTCTTAAGTGATGACTCAGCTTCTTTTTCTGCTGTTTCCAATAAGAAGAAATTACAGTTACATATTTTTAGTTTTGTTCTTGCTGTGCTCATAATGGTAGATGAGGGTGCAGCTATTGATCCTCCAGAGGATATAGACACCTTATTAAAAGATATGAAGGTTTTTGCTGAATTGATTATCGAAGCTAGCAGAGAAGAATAATTTCGGATTCCCTATAAGCTCTGGTTTCCCTTTATTTTTCTAAGAGATCTGCAACGGCTACTTTTTTTGTTAGAATTTTACCTTCAGTATCTGTGAGGCTCACGATGTATTCACTGTTGTCATCAAAACGTGGAAACTCGAAGTCTAAGGCCTCTGATGGGAACCATTCGCGGATTGTAGTTTCCCAGTTATGTGATTCAAATAATTCACCTGCTAATAGAGTTATCCGAACTTGTACACGTTCTAATACCTTACCACTACGATTTTGAAGGGTAACTTGGATGTTACGACCTTCATCAATGATTTGTGTACTTTGAATACGAACAATACGACGTTTTTTTACTCCACTAACTCCTTTTTCTACTAAGATTTCCCTTGATGGAAGAGGTTGTCGTTCCATTGATGATGTTGAAGGAATTTGAAAAGCATACGATCGTCGTCGATTTACTGTATATAATTGTACTTTCTTTAAATTAGCAAGTCTCAAGACTGGATTGAGTTGTTTGGCTGTAATTGGTTGAAGTTCGATATACCCATTGTCAGCTGCATCTTGAAGAATCTCTAGTCCTAGTCCTGTACGAACAAGTACTGTGTTGTATCCTTCAGGCGCTCCTACTGACCCAACACTAATATCAGCATTTTCACTAGAAAAGTCGATACAATAATGACAGGAGCTAGCTCGTAATCTATCCATTTCCTTCACAGGATGGCTGATTGTCTCCCCACCTTCTTGGATCATATGAAATTTTCCTTTAGAAATCGTCATTTTTTCAATGTTTTCTAAGGGGACTTTATCAACTTCCTCAACGAAATGACGTAAACGATCGTAGGAAAAAGCATCCATACAGAAAAGACCAATCTTAAGAACTGAACTACGCATGAATAACCTCACAAGTCCGTAAGGAGAATTTTGCATTTTAGTTACTGCATCTATATTACAAGGACATCCTACAAATGCGATAGAATGCAACCCTGAATTAATAGCTTCAAGGAGCTTTCCTACTGCTGAACTTTGACTATAAATAGATCCTGAAGAAGCTAAGATTTGGTCTTCCTTGGTGGCAATAATAGGTTTTGGTTTCCAATATTCGATATCATCTTTCGTGGTGATTACAGCTCCATCTACCATTCCCTCGCGTAATAGGTAGATAAGAAGGCTAGTAACAACTCCTCCGTCTTGACCCACTACCTCTGAAAGAAGACTCTTGGCACGAAACGCCTCAATGAAGTTACCAATTAGCTGGGGGACAGTTGTTTTTGTTTTAGGACATTGATGAACACAAACTCCACAAGCAGTGCATTTTCCGGTCAGTCGGGGACGATCATTAATCATTTCTAATGCATGCTCACTACATGAAGCAATGCACGCTCCACATGCGCTACAAAGTCCAGTATCAATGACTTGTTTTTTTAGAGTAGAAAACTTTGCTTCTTTACTTCCTTCTAATTTTCGCTTAGATAAACGATAACTAATCAATGGACTTTGTTCTTGGTTAATTTCAGTCATTTTTTTCCATCCATATGCTAAGTGTCTGAATTACTAGTTATAGTTGATAAGACTTCTTTCGGAGACGTTGATTGGAGCTCTAGTGCGTTGAAAGCTGCAATTAAATCGTGTGTAGTAATTATTCCTTCTACTTCAAAGTTATCAGGATTTTTCACAAGAATTCTCTTGATCTTGTGTTTATACATTAGCATCAAAACATCTTTAATGGTTTCTCCTGAAGAAATCGTAATTAGGTCTTTTGTAGCGACATCTTTTGCTTTTATTTCACATGGATCTTGGCAATATAAGATAACCCTTTCAATAATGTCTCGCTTTGTTATAATTCCAATCGGCTCCTGATCCTGATGCACTAAGACTGAACCAATATGATTTTCGACCATTAATTGAGCGACCTTTTCAAGACTGTCATTAGCACTTACAGCCACTATTTCTTTGTTCATCAGGTCTTTTACTTTGGTTGAATACACGCTATAACATCCTAACCTAAGATTCTTTTTACTTTTATTGTTTCTTTTTCATCATCAACCTTCAAGAAATAGATGACGCCACTTGTCTTTGCTGGCTCAAATTGAATGGAAACTTCTACATTTGGCGCCCATTCCTTTATCCTTGAAACAAGAATATCGTTTCCAAAAAAACCTTCCGATTCATATATTTTAAGAAGAGCGTTAACTATAACATCTGAGCTACTATTACGAACAGTTACTTGAACCAACCTATCATCTTCAGAACGTTTTACATCAACAATTTTAACACGTTTTGGTGCTGGAACTAGAGATACTGGTTTTTCTTTTTTAATCTCATGTTTTTTTCCAGTAGGTATTGAAAACCTTAATTTCTTGTGTTTTTTTATCGGTGGCACTTGTATTTGTGGTTCTTCAACAGTGGTGGCGGTAGATTCATCCAATTCTTCCCTATAACTTTCTTCTAGCTGATCTTCAAGTTTAGATATAGGAATTTTAGGAATTAACGATGTACATAACTTTACAAGCTGTTGTGTAATGTCTTTAGATTTCTTATTCGGGAAGTCCTCAACTTCTGAATCTTCTTGCATTTTAAGGTGATTTTCTACTAGAAAACATAAATTTTCACCTATTGAACCTTGTATTCTAGTCTTTAGCTCATGTAGTATTTCTTGAGCAATAAAAGAGACAGCTGAAGGAGCTTTTACAATTAAAACAAATCTATCAGCTCGCCATTTTTCGGAATCCATTCCAGAGCGTCTTTTAGTTCTTCTTGTTTGGCATAGAATTAATGTAGCACAGTAGATAACACCCCCCAATTCAAGATCCATGGAAATAAACTTATCTGTTTCTAGAAATTTATCCTGGTGCCACCATATACTGTGTATTGAAATAATTTGTTTTTCATCTTTGTTATTCATCAATTCCTGGGGATATACAAATAGTGGGACATGGCCTTGAATTTCATCGAAAAAATAGAGAAAAAACCCATAAGAATTATCCGTAATTGATTGATCAATATCTGTATGTAATGAGAGATCTCCATGTCCCATAACTAGACATTTCTCCTTTTTTACAGGATTAGGCAAATTTCAGAATACTTTAAGGGGTTTGTATTATGTGATACAACATTTTTTAAAGGACTAATATGTTTTCGCCAACTTTTTGTACTTATTTATACATCACTTTTTTTGAAAAAAGAGTTTACGCTTTTTCAACATTCATTTCATTATCACAGAGTTTCGTTAGCTAGTTATAGTAGTACCAACTTCAAGAGACTTTATGTCAATCGTTGATTTCCTGCTACTGATTCTGATGAGATAATTTTCGAGAACATCAGATTTGGGAAATTCCAGAATTAAATCCTCTTTCAGCGGCCATTCTTCAAGTTCCTGCTCCCAGATAGGTTCACTAAAAAATTCCGTTCTTTTTGATACCTGAATCAATACATCCCTCAAATGTTCACTCTGATTTACTAAAATTACAATTATTCCGTCCGTATCATCTGGTGACAAAATTCTCATGGTAATTTTCTGTTTAAACAACTCCTGAGCACAGAGGCTTGTTTCTAATGGTTCCAATGATGAATTAGCTTGATTTGGAAGTATCTCCGTGATGAAAGTTACGGTTTTCTCACTAACACTATTAACAAATTTCTTCCATTTGGCTTTTAATTGCTGTTCAATTTTGACCGTTTGTTTTACTAGCTCTTTATACTGTCGCTTTTTAATTGGATTTAATTCTAATTTCTCACGCTTGTACAATAATTCAAGATCTGAACCGATAGTCGATTCTAATGTGGTTTTAAAATTGAGAAAGGTATTTGTTGGAATGGGATTTATATCTTTCCAATTTTTAATTACGATACCATAGATTGGGCTGGTTCTCGCCGCTGGTGTTTCCTCTTGAGAAGCGGGTCGAAGTTGAAAAGCTGAATAGACGAATTCTGAGAATTTCAGATCAATTCGAAGAGGTATGTCCTCTATTTTCCATACACAATGCGTTTTCAGAATATTTATCTCATTTTGATCATGTTGTAATTTTGATGGATATGAAAAGAGGATCTGTAAACCGTGAGTCGTATCAAAGGAACATAGAAAAAATCCTAATAAGCCCACTTTTAAGTCAAAAGCTTGCTTATCAGGTGTTGTTTTGATATTAGTCTCAAAGAAAGGATCGATATTCATCGTTTCTCCTTACGATTTTAATTTATTGAAGAGAATAAAACCTTTTGGAACAGTTTACTATCGAGAATGATTACTTACTTCAACTTCAAAAGTTTTCGCAAATGACATGTAAATTATTTTTTTAAGACTAGAAACTAAATATTGACTTTATACAGTCTTAATTTCTGAATTTTCTCTATAAGTTCAAAGGTAAATTGGAGAAAATACTTTTTAGAAATCAAAAAAACCAAATTTTCATAGTAAAAGCATGAAGTAATCAGATTCAAAATCATAGCAAAATTATTGCTAGCTTGAAACACAATTTTTTAGTATATCCTCAATTACTCACTCTAATAGAAATAATTAATCTAATAACTCACAATTACTTGGAGAAGAATATTTTGAGTTCAGAGATATGGGATCTCGTCGTTGTAGGAGGTGGGCCAGCAGGTCTTTCTGGTGCAATTCGGGCAGCAGAACTAGGTCTCCACGTTCTTGTACTCGAAGCGCGTTCCGGAACCGCTACAGCAGGTAGTATGGCTGTAGATGGCTACCCTGGTTTTTTTAGCATAACTCGGCAAGAACTACTAGATAAAATGGCTAAACAAGCAAAGTACCATGCAATCATTAATTATGCAGAAAAAGTTAGTAAGCTTGAACTTAATGATCCCATAAAGCGGGTTTATACCCAAGTTACAAGAGGAGAATTCTTTACTGAAGAATTTAAGTACAATAGTCGGGCAGTATTAATTGCTACAGGTCTCCAGCCAAGAAAACTTGATATTCCTGGAGAGGGAAAATTTAGAGGAAAAGGAGTATACTATTCTCTTCCAGAGGGAGATTATACGGAGAAAAATGTTGCAATAATTGGTCATACATCATGGGCTGTCCGAAATGCACTTCATTATGATGCCATGGGAGCTCATGTATACCTAATTACTGTACGAGACACTATTGATGCCCATCCTGCTCTTATGAGAAGATTAAATGAAAGTTTCGTTGAGGTTCTATATTCACATGAAACTTTATTTTTTGAAGGAACTGATAAGTTAAACAAAACACGTCTAAAAAGTAGGGACGGAAAACAATATTCTATTTTAACAGAAATGGTATTGATTCTAAGCAGTAAAAACACAAACCGCGAGCTATTCCAAGATGCAGGGTTAACAACTACTCCTCAAGGGAGAATTATTGTAAAATCATCCAATCAAGATACAAATATTCCTGGTGTTTTTGCAGCGGGTAGTGCGACAAGAGGGGACTCAGTAGTAGGTGTCGGGGCTGCAGAGGGGATTAAAGCGGCCGAAGAAATTTCAAGGTATCTTACTAAGCTAGAAGAGAAAGTGGTTCATGAAGAAGAACTGAAAGAAGAGCCTCTCCGTGTCCAAAGATTCACTGAGGGTCGATGTACTATCATTGAACAAGAGGATTTATCCCCAGAAATTGTTAGATGGGTCGTAAAAGCACCTTTAATTGCAAAAAAAACTCAACCAGGCCAATTTGTGATTGTCAGAGTAATTCAGAATGGTGAACGAATTCCCCTAACTATAGCTGATAGTGATAAGGAAAAAGGGACTATAACACTAATTTTTCAAAAAATAGGGAAGAGTACCAAGCTTATGGGGACAATGAAAGCTGGTGATCACATTCTTAATCTCTTAGGCCCCTTAGGAAAACCTGTCGAAATAAAAAAATGGGGTATCGTTGCAGTTCTTGGTGGTGGTTGTGGTGTTGCTCCGGTATTACCTAAGACCAAAGCTTTGAAAGAAATAGGTAATTATGTGGTGAGTATTATTTCAGCTAGAACAACTTCACTTTTAATATGTCGTGATGAGATGCGAGAAGTGAGTGATGAGCTACATATTGCTACTGATGATGGAACAGAGGGTCATCACGGATTTGGGCTTGATCTCCTAAAACGCTTTGTTAAAGAAGGAAGACATTTTGATCATGTCGTAGCAGTTGGGCCAATTCCAATGATGAAGTTTACTTGTGCTTTCACAAAGGAACAAAACATTCCAACAACTGTTAGTTTGGCTCCTATAATGGTTGATGGTACTGGAATGTGTGGTTCTTGCAGAGTGACTGTTGGTGGAGAGGTTAAGTTCGCTTGTGTTGATGGCCCTAATTTCGATGGATTAAAGGTGGATTTTGAAGAATTAACGCTTAGATCAAGGGCTTATCTTTATGAGGAGCGTATTTCTAGCGGAAAAATGGCTCGAGAGAAACCATAGAAGGAACAAAGCAATGTCTAAACGAAAAACTAAGAAACAAAGAGTTCGCATGCAAACCCAAGAACCAGGCGAACGAATTCGGAACTTTGAAGAAGTTGCTCTGGGATTTACTGAAGAGGAGGCGTTAGAGGAAGCCTCTCGTTGTTTACAGTGTAAGCGTCCACGCTGTATACAGGGTTGTCCTGTAAATGTACGGATCCCTGAATTTATTCTCAAATTAAGAGAAGGAGACATTAATTCTGCAAAAGAGATAATTCTTTCAACCAATAGCTTACCCGCTATAACAGGACGGGTTTGTCCACAAGAAAACCAGTGTCAAGAGTTTTGTATTCACCCCAATGCAATTAGTATCGGGGCATTGGAAAGATTCGTTGCTGATCATGGAAAACGTCCTGATATCAAATTTTCCAAGAAATTACAAACCAAAATTGGGATAATTGGATCTGGTCCATCAGGCTTGACTTGTGCAGCTGAGCTAGCTAATTTTGGTCATGAAGTGGTTTTGTACGAGGCACTACATGAATATGGGGGAGTATTAATGTATGGAATTCCAGAATTCCGTATGCCCAAACAGGTAGTAAACGAAGAAGTGGAGTATGTACAAAGTCTAGGGGTCCGATTAGAAAAAGATATTCTCATAGGAAAGACTATTACTATTGATGAGCTACTTAATGAATACGAATATGATGCTGTATATATTGCATCTGGGGCTGGAACACCAAACTTTCTAAAGATACCTGGAGAGAATTTGAAAGGAGTTTATTCTGCTAATGAATTTTTAACTCGTGTGAATCTTCTCAAAGGATATGATTTTCCTGAGTATGATACTCCCGTTTCAGTTGGTGAAAAAGTTGCGGTCATTGGAGCAGGTAACGTTGCAATGGATGCTGCTCGAACCTCACTCCGATTAGGAGCTCGTGAAGTAGATATCATTTATCGTCGTACTGAAGGAGAATGTCCAGCACGATTGGAGGAGATCATACATGCTAAAGAAGAGGGTGTGGTAATAGGAGAATTAACATCCCCAGTAGAAATTCTTGGAGATAAAAAAGGGAATGTGATTGGTTTGAAGTGTTTACGTATGCAATTAGGTGAGAAAGATGCATCTGGCCGTAGAAGACCCATCCCAATTCCTAATACAGAATTTATTTTTCCTGTAGATACAGTAATCATTGCTATTGGTCAAAAACCAAATCAATTAATCGCTCAAACAACACCAGGTCTCGAATCCACTAGGCGGGGTACATTAATTCATCAAGAAGAGACAGGAAAAACAACACGAGAACAAGTATATACAGGGGGTGATGTCGCCACTGGAGCTGCAACGGTCATCCTTGCAATGGAAGCTGGCCGAAAGGCAGCCAAAGCAATTCATGAGATGATATTAGAGAAAGAACTAGGGAAAAAAAATTAGAAGAAGTTGAAAATTAGTGTAAATAAATATATCAGTTTGAAACCATGTCAAATTACGTAAGTTATCACTATGAATAAAACTTAAAGTCTAAAAATTCCTTAAAAGTTATGGTGGGAATCCCATGAGAGATAAATGGCGAGTAATGCCCAGACGTATTGGAAGAAGCCGAAAAATTCAAGTAAGGCAGTTTGAACCCGAAGAAATTTGGATTGAATACGAACTAGAAGTTGAAGATGAAGTATTAGCTAATGAAGCTCTTCAAGAAGCAACAAAATTAGCTATTGCTTATTTAAATGAGGAAGAAAAAAAATTACGGGATAAAACACACTCTCGGGATAAAACAATCATAGATAAACCTGTCGTTGAGTACTATCTTGACATTACAGATGAAGGTAAAAAACTGGGTAATTTTCGAATTAAACCGTCTGATGACCCACAGTTCGCAAATTTCGTGCATTTATGGTTGGAAAAGAATAAGAAAGAATTCTATGTAGGATTCTTACGGAAAGATACCGGAGAATTTAAATTTAAAGCTAAGAACAGAGAATTAATTCAAGAGTATGGAATCAAGAAGGGAACTCATTTTCAAATTGTCAAGAAATAAGAATACAATTCCTTTAATTAAATGAACAGATTGAATCTTAATGGTGGAGAAGTTAGAACTAAAATTTTCTTCGCCCCAGAAAAGAAGTGACATATCATTCTAGGAATAATGAGTACTGAAACTGAATTCGACTATTGTATGAGATTATTCAATTTCAAGGATTTATGGGAGCAAGTCAGTATTAGAATAGGCATACAAAATATTTTAAAATCATTCTGGCATTGACTCAATTGATTTTAAAATTTCTATTTTTTTAGGAATTGAAATTGCGAGTTGATAGCCAGTTATACAGCATCTTATGGTGTGGGCGGATGAGATATGTGGTTAATATGGGTTAACAAGATCAATTTCAGATAATATTACAATTAGCGATATCTTAGCACGCTTAAAATATTTGATTCTGATAATATTTTTTTGAGTATTTACTTTTGGAACAAAATCATAAAAGATCAATTTAATATAATAGAGAAATTCATTCATCCCCTCTGGTCGTTTTTTTCTCTTGGTTTTGTTATTCCTGTGATTTTTCTTTTAATAAAAGAACAAGTCTAATCTGTCTCCAAAGATCAATGACAAATGATTTGAGTCTTATGAAAATCCTTCCATTCCAACGTTTGATGACTTGTTATGGATATTTGCAGAATTAATCCACAATAAAAAGAACAAATATATCTTTCATCTAATCCTCCATAGACGACAAATCAGTCAAGATGAAGCAGTGACAAATCAATAGTATATATATGATTTAGTAAAACTACCGTTAATTTTTATTTTTTAGGCTGGATTAACTCCATATGTTTCTATAAGGAGTCATTACTCCTTATAGAAAGATTGAACTCATCGCCCCCACGGAACTGGAATGGTGATGACGATCACATAACAGTCAATTTACTTATTCCAGATGCTACAACATTTATCTTTAAGGACATTTATCCTTAATTGGAATCCTGAAGTTATTGCTGGAATAGACTGGGATTAAAACGTCGTTGATGTTTTACTCTCTGATGTTGTAGTGGTATCTTCTCCGTCACCGCTAGCTAATTGTTTTTATAATTTGAAATGCCATAAAAACCTCTTTGAAAAACTTCATCTATTCAAATTCAAACAAATCGAAAAAACTTAAAAATACACAAGCCTTCTCTAACTAGATAATACTCAATTATTGACATTAGGGCTAGAGTCTCATTATATCACTTCGAGGATATTAAGTAGAAGGATGCATGCAATTTTGAAGAGATCTCATATCATTATATTTACCTTATTAATGATATATAATTCCAATTTTCTGTTAATTACTTCATCAGAAAAGAATATGGTGAATTCTAGATCACTAGGGTGTACCACTAGTTCAAATATTGGTTTTTCCTTAGGGAGTGTCAGTAACTCTCCCCCAACGGTATCTAATATTCAAATAAACGCGGGAACATCTCAAATTTATACATCAGATAATTTGAGAGTGACTTGGACGTTCAGTGATCCTGATCCTCTAGATGTTGAAGATCTCTCCTCAACTCTAATCATTTGGTCTCTAAATGGGGTAATCCAATCCCAATTTACGAATGTAACCTTAATTCCCGCTGCCAATGTCGTGAAGGGACAATGCTGGTCTGTGATCGTTGCTGTCCGTGATAACGGAGGTTTATGGAGTGAGCCCCAAAATTCGTCTCATGTGGTGATCAAGAACTCTGTTCCCACGATTACCATTCCTGAGACTGCCCATCCTGAATTTATCATTGAGGATGAAGCACTCTAAAATTAAAAGATATAGGAGGTCTTAAAGACATATGCAAGTTCGTGCTGCTGTTCGTGCTGGTAGTTGGTATTCTGGTCATAAAGAGGCTTTAATTAAAGAAATAAACGCCATGTACTTCCATAAAGTGGGCCCAGGTAGAAGACCATTATCACTAGATCAAAGAAAAGAAGTTAAGAAAATTTTAGGGGTAATCTCACCCCATGCTGGTTACGCATGCTCTGCTCCTACCGCTGTTCATGGTTTCTTAGCTTTAGCAGAAGATCGAAAAGAAATCGATACAGTATTATTGCTTGGGAATAAACATACTCATTATGGACCAGAAATTTCAGTTGCCCCTTTTAACGCTTGGAGTACTCCTCTTGGCCAAGCTCCAGTAAATATGTCATTATTAACAAAGATTATTGAAAACAAGCATCAATTGTCCGATCAACTGGCACAAATGATAGATTTTGATGAATCAGCTCATATGAACGAACATTCAATTGAACTACAGATTCCTTTTATCCAAGATATTTATTCAGAATTCAAAATAGCCCCAATCGCGGTTGGACATCTGCCAACAAGTCTTACTCAATCTTTTGGCTATTACTTAGCTGATATGATAAAGGAGGAAGGACTCGAAGATTCAATAGTCACCATTGCGAGTACTGATATGACCCATGGGAATTACTTTCCTTTGCTAAATCATGATCAAGTCTCTTCACTTGATAAATTGGCTTTGGCTCCAATATTAAATCGGGATCCTGAAGCATTGGAGGAAGCAGTCCGAAAAAATAACATATCTATGTGTGGGGTGGGGCCTGTTAAGGTTCTTCTTTCCTTGACGGAAAAATTAGAAGCAAAATCAGCCAAATTGTTAAATTATGCAACCAGCGGATTAACTTGTGGATCTAGAAGTTCAGTTGTTGGTTATGCATCGGTTATTGTATTAAAAGAGTAATGAAATCTAGATAGTCATTACTACTGCAATTGTAGGAAGTGGTTTTTTGGTAAAGATTCTGGTTATAGGAAAAGTTGCTTATCAATTTGATTTCTCAATTTCAGATGAATTCTCCATTATATGTAATAGAGATAATAAGAATCCTACTACCATTAGTACTGATGTTAAACGTTCCTTTAATGGAATGGGAGCAAATGTAGCTTATGGTTTAGCAATTCTAGGGTCACATCCGATCATTGTATCACAGGGAGGGTATGATTTTGATTGGGTCTATCGTCCTCATCTGGAAAACGCAGGAAGTGATGTGAGAGCTTTTATTGATCCAGAAAAAGAAACTGCGTGCTTGTACAAAATAAAAGATGAACAGAATAGGACTTTTATTATTGATCAAGAAAATTCTTATCGTTTCTTTGCTGAAAGAAATTTAGAGGAACAGATTAAATCGAGTGAGTTTCAAGTTCTTGATGCCACATTCATTGGAACAGGAAAGGTAGAGGCTGATACCAAATTTATCTCAAAGGTACAAGAACAGGGTAATAGAGTTCCTGTGATCTTCTCTCCAGATTCAAATATGAATGAATTGACAAAGTGGAGATTATCCCAAATTCTTGACAAAATCACACTACTGGTTTGTACAGAAGAAGAACTGAGGATGATCAAAGAACGGATGAAGCAAACATGTAATGAGATATTAGTAAATTCAAAACGGTTAAAATATATTGTTTCTATGATGTTAAGATCAAAGATTGTCATTCATTCTAAGGAATTCAAGATGAAGGTGTCGGAAGGACCAGCAGAAGAAGTCCTTTCAGAGGATGTTTGGCAAGATGCATTCCGAGCTGGACTTCTCTACGGCATATCTTTGAAGAAACCAATTGATGAAGCTGCTAAAATTGGCTCCGCTTTGGCTTCATATGCAGTTGAAATCCAGGAGAATCAAAGGTACTCACCTAGTCTGGAACAGGTGACACTACGCGCTTTTGAAGTTAAAACAACGCGTAAATCCGAGTGATTTCGTATTTAATGTCTACATAGAGAAATTAGGAACATATGTTTTAGCTAAATCATAGTACTGGTTTGAAATATCTGTTTGTTCTTCCTTTTTTTGCACATTAGACTCATTCACGGCCTGAAATCCGTAAACTTTTCCCCTAACATATGCTCGGTAGCATTTAAAGAAATCAATAATCTCTTTCAATAATTCATCTCCACTATATTCCACATACTTGTCTATAAAGAGTTTTGATAATTTAGATTCTCCCCAATAATCGAGATCCATTGCCAGAAAACCCACATCCTCACAAAGATCTCCATATCGTAATAGAGGATTAAACTCAATACAATCAAAAATTTTGATCTCATCTTCATGTAGAATGAAAATATTATTGCTACAAAGATCCCCATGGTTATCTGTTATACGATCATCATATATACGTTCTTGAAATAACCCTTTATTTCCCAACATGAAACCAAAGATCTGATCTTGAAATTCTTTACTTTCAGTACGAAATTGAGCAGTAGTACGAAAGTTTTCATCCCATTTTTCCCAAATGTACTTTAATTTCCCCCATTCAGGTACTTTTTTGGTGTTTATATGGAAATCCGCCAGTACTTTCGCAATTTTTTCGATAGCAGAGGTTGTCACTCCTTTTTTCATTAAAATATTTCGCATTAAGCGTTCTTCTGGAAGTTGTTTCATTCTTACCCCATATTCAACAACTTTTCCTGGTCCATTGATTTTACCCTCCGAATTAATTGAAAAAACATCAATATAGATTTCTGGAGAAAAGCGTCTGTTTAATTCAATTTCTTTGTGACAGAATTTCTTTCGCAGATCTAGGGTAGAGAAATCGAGAATATCTCCGAATTTTACAGGCTTTTTTACTTTGTAAGCAAAAGGCCCTGTTAAAAACACCCATGAAATATGAGTTTCTCGTATCTCTATTGATTCAATGGGATGTTCATACGCTGAAGTTGTCTTTAGCATGCTAGGATTGAAAGTTGTCAATGTAAATCTTCACTTCCTGGAGAATAATTGATAGATCCTTTTCTGTATTTATTTCTATATGAGGCGGAATTATTGGTTCAAATCTTTCTTTGATTTCCAAATAAATATTAAAATCAGCATCACTAGCATTTTCTACCTGCTTTTTTCGTCCTTGGATTCGTTGTTTGATTATTTCCTCAGAACACACTGTTTTGATGATGATCAACTTTTGATCTAATCTCTGGCAAATTTGGAAAAGTGGTTGTCTTTTTGATTGGGAATAAAATGTACCGTCTACTATGACGGAGAGTTGATGAGTGAGTAAAATGTCAGTGATTAGATATACTGCATTATAAACAAGATCACGTTTTTCTTGGGTGTATAATTTGTCTCCAAAGGGTAAATAATGATGATGAGAAAAATTAAAAAGGTTCCTTCGAACTATATCAGTACTTAAATAGACATATTGATGTAATAGATGCTTGATTAACTTCCACGCTAAATAAGTTTTGCCCGTACCTGGTAATCCTGTCATCATAACCAAGGTCATTTAAACCATTTCTCTCATTTTAATGATTTAATTACGAATAGTTTCTTGAAAGGTGATCTTAAAGCTTAAGAGTCTTAAAGATTTTATAATTATTTTTTGTGTGGGAGGAAAACATCTTTAAAACGACTTTATATATCATTGTATAAAGTATATAAAAATCATTCAATGAAAAATCATTCAATTAACCCCTAACGCTCTTCTAGTGGTTAAAAGAATTTGCAACTCTTACTCTAATCAGCTTCACTAAAATTTTTTCCAGTAGAAGTCTATTGATACTTGGAGGAGTATTGTTCCTCCCCTTAGAATTAATATGATTCTTAAAACGTTAAAATTGCACTCCACGATCCGCTGCCCCATAACACCAAAGTGATATTCGCTTGAAATCCACTAGTTCAAGACCGATGTCAATTAATTCTCGTCGAAGAATCATTTTCAGCCTATTAATAATTATAGGACGCTGGTTTACAACATCATTTTCATCTATATCATTAAGCACAAGATCAACATGACGCTGAACTTGAAAAAATAAGAAAATGTTGACAGTATCCAGTTCTATAAGTCCTCTTGTGGTCTCTTTAATCAGGTCTAGATCTTTGACGTGGTAACTAAGGACACCTCGAAAATCAATTTCGTTTTGATTTGTCGTTATTCGCGTATAGGAAAAATCTAGATTATAGATACAATGCTTTTGGACTTTCATTTAGTCATCTCCTCCTAGTATTTCCTATATGAGGTTTTACCAAACGAGGAAGGAAACCGTTATTTATAATTATTGGATAATAAGCTTTGTGAAGGTGAAACTATCAACATCCACAAGTCCTTTGTCTGTAAGCTTTAGATGAGGTATAACAGAGAGAGCCATAAATGATAAAGCCATTAAGGGCTCATTAAATTCAGTAATGTCAGAGAAAGCATTATTCAACTCGGTTAATTGATTATAAAGAATTTTATATGGGTCTATGCTCATTAATCCCCCATAAGGAAGGGGGAGTTTTTGCATTTTATCTCCCCTGATAACAACGTATCCTCCCTTCATTTGATGTAATACCTTGACTGCCTTGGTCATTATATTGTGATCAGTTCCCGTTACGATGAGGTTGTGGCAATCATGGGCTACTGTTGTTGCCATTGCAAAATCTTTAGATGTAATATTAAATCCTTTGACAAAAGCATTTGCAATATTACCATTAATCCCATAACGTTCAATCACGGACAGTGATAGGATGTCTTCTTCAGGTGCAGGGTGTATATAACCATTTTCCACTCTGAGATTCTCTACTAACGCTTCCGTAATGACTGAATGTGGAAGAACACCGATGACACGAGTTTGATAAGTTCCATCTGAAAGAGAAACAGTTGCATGAAAAGATTCTGGGTTAATTGGCTGTATTAATTTTACCGTATCAATTGCCCATAGTGGAAACTTAGGTTCAGGAAAATGCCAATTTAGTTTTTTGTCTTTAAAAACGATTTTTCCGCTAAAAATTACCGAATTTATTTGAAATTTTTGCAGATCTTCAAAAATAACTATATCTGCAATTTTTCCAGGAGCAACACTGCCAAGTTTATGTCCTAGCCCAAAATATGTTGCTGGATTGATAGTAGCCATTTGTAATGCTGACAATGGGGGGATTTCTTCTTCAACAGCGATCCTTAGTTGAGTATCTAAATGTCCATTTTCTAAGAGATCAATAACATTACGATCGTCTGATGCAATGAGACAATTTCTAAGATCTAAGTTTGTTCCTTTTACTGCTTTTAACAAATTTCGCAGATCTTTGGTTAAAGATCCCTCTCTCGCCATGACCTTCATTCCTTTTCGTAATTTTTCCAAGAATTCCTTTGCTGTGGTACTTTCGTGGTCTGACTCAATACCAGCTGCTATATAGGCATCTAAATCTCTACCAGAGACTCCTGGACTATGACCATCAACAATATTAAGTTTAGAACCCAATTTAATTTTGGTTAAGACTTCATCGTCTTTGAAAAGCACTCCTGGATAATTCATTACTTCTCCAAGGCCAAAAAAACGCGGTTCCTTCTCAATAAGATCTTTTATTATTTTTGAGTCAATAGTATGTGCTGATGTTTCCAAACCTGGTGCTGCAGGCACACACGATGGAATTTCGATTAAAAATCGTAAGGGAAGATTTTCAGATTGGGTGAGAAGAAGTTGAAGTCCTCTTACCCCTAAAGCGTTACCGATTTCATGTGGATCCAAGAGTACTGTAGTTGTTCCTCGGGGAACTACAACCTTGGCAAATTCAGTTGGCGGTAACATTGTGCTTTCAATGTGAAGATGAGATTCAATAAGACCAGGAGAAATGTATTTACCTTTAATATCAATTACTTGGTGACAATTTTCCGGATCTAATGAGTCTGGTTCTGCAACATTCGCTATACGATTACCATAAATCGTTATATCTGCTTTGTATAATTCTCGAGTAATCACATTTGCAAGTGTTCCACTTTGAATTAACAAATCAGAAGGTATCTCCCCACGCGCACAAGAAATTAATTCTTTAAGGAATGAAATGTTCAATTTATCCTGAACTCCAAAAAATTAAAAATTAACTCTAAATTATTGAAAGGATTCCAAAATTAGATTTAAAAGGTCTTCTACGGATAAGCTCTTTCGTTTGATGATTTTTAGTCTAAGCTCATAATTTCCAGTTTCAAATTGGAGATATTCTTTGAAATTCTCGAGAAGGGCTTGTTTTAACATAAGAGGCAAGGTCAAACGGAGGAAGGCTTTATTTCGTTCTGCTGTTTGATCCATATGGTAGCTAACAATGGTGATAAGCTCATTTGTTCGAGAAATAAGGCGCTTAAAATCACTTCCAATGATATTGACAATCGAATCGTCAGAATCTAAATCTGTATCTAAAGAGAATACTTCATCCGTATTGGCTGATATTGGTTTTAGTACATTTTCAGAAAAGGTTGCGAGAGAGGTTTCGAGCTGCGATTCGAAATCAATTTCAAGCAAACTGTTCAATGCAACGAAATAATCATTTCTCAAAGGCCGAAGTTCAGCAGTCAAAGCATAAAGCTGTTTTTCAGCTCCACGAATGGAAATGGGATAAAGATCTCCACGATAGAAATCGAAATATCCAGCTTTTGGCGGTTTAGTAAAAATTAGGGTGTATCCTCCAATCTTCGAGGCTATTTCTTCGAATAATTCTATTGTTACAAGTGGCATGAGCTCTAAAGGAAATCTATCGTCGGGGTCAATACGGAAATTCACATCTGGACTAGGATTGTTAAAATTAATCACTTCGATTGTTCGGGTATTACCATCAATATCAAGGACACAACTAACCTTTTCTGTTGAGACTCGAATAGATTTTAATGCTTCTAATCCAGCAATATCCAAGGTTCTTTCCGTTGCTGTCCCCTCAATCGAGATTGGAGGGAATAAGGTAAAGTACAATTAGCTTTCACCACTTTAGCGTTTTCTATTAAAGAATCTTTTTTAGCTTATAATGATATATATGCACATATAAGACTTGTTTTGTAAAAGGTCTATAATTAGCTTTTAACATAATTAAGATTGTTTCTTCAATAAGTCTCCCAAACCACTTGATTCTAACCATTCCCTGTCACTTCTCTTCATTCGTGAAAAAGCGGGGGTATCTGTTTTTATCAATGATTTAGATGCTTCTTGTGATTTTTGTGTTGAAATCAATTGATCTATCAACTTTTCCGCTTCCAATCTTGATATTTCATAAATTCTGTTTGAAAACCATGGTTCTATACTCTTTGATCGTTTATTTTTAAGCCATCGAAAATTGCCGTCTAAACAGATTGATATTCCCCAATCTGTACTATTTCTCTGGATCCTACCGTGAGCTTGTTGTATTGATATTAAAACGTCATTCTCAAGAAATTGAGGATATTTCTTAGTTTTTTTCTGGATAATTGGATCTTTCAACATTGGAAATGGTAATTTTGGAATTAAACATAATCGTGCTAAGTCATCATCTAAAGAAATCCCTTCCCAGGCTGAAGGAGTAATCAGGACATCTCCCTGACGCTTTGAAATGAAGGTTTTAATAGCTTTATCTGATTTTCCAGCTGAATGTGTAATAACCATAAGCTGTTTGGAACTCGCGAGCTTATACATTAAGTTAGCCAATTCAAAACTTGATGTTAAGATCAAAGCACGTAAGTGATGTTGTTTTAATAAATCAAGAAATATTGAAGATTGGTATTCAATGGATTTAAATGATTTTTCCTTTTTTTCCCTAGTTGCGGTCGAAAGTTTCTCTGCTTCCTTCAATAAGATGAAGGGGTGATTCCTTTTCTCAAATGAGGAGTCTTCATGTACGTAATAGCAATATTGAGGATTTAATCCAAGTAATTGAGCTAGATATTCTCCGTCACCAATTGTCGCTGATAAAAATAAGTTTTTACTTCCACTAAATAGTTTGGAGAAAATATAAGCAATTTCAAAGGGTTGGACAATAAGTTGAACTTGTTTCTTTTCACGTTGATAGAAAAAAGTCAGATCTGAGGATACTGGGTCAATGATTAAGTCAGAAAGAGCAGAAACCATCTCCGTAATCCTTTGAAGCTCTCTTAACATTTCAAGCTTCACAGTACTTTGGGAACTATTGTTCAGATTTTTTGCGATATTTCTTTCACGTTCTGTTAAGACAACTTGAAGATTTCTGATGAAATTCAATCCCTCTTCTTTCTTTACTTCAATCCATTTTTTTTCCTTCAGTTGGTTTTTTTCCCACTCTTCAAACTTGGTTAATAATTCTTGGTCTTGGGTAATGTTGTGTAAAAAAGACTTATTGATTTCGACACGTAATAAGCTTTCTAGATTTAATAAATTATGTGCTTCATCAAATATTCGGAATTTTGCCTTATCTTCACCCAAATCTACGTATTTAAAGACCCACCAGTTTAGTATTCGAACTTGACTTCTGCGAATTCGCTGTCGAGCTTTTAATAAAGCGCACTGACGTTTTGAACGACAGTTCTGAGCATAGTAAGGATCAAAGGCACAAGGAGAGATATTTGCTCCCCCACGTATGATGGGACAATAATATGCTGATCTTCCCTTTAGTAAAGCAACAGAAAAGTCATGTTTTCTCGCATATTTTTGTAAGATACTGAACCAAAAGTCTTGATGCATCCGATAAGGAACCAGAATATCTATCTTGTCTGTTACGTTTGTATGAAGATAATCTGATACAATACACGCAGCAAGATCGGTCTTCCCGGATCCTGTAGGAAGTGAACAAAAAAATGAGTTATATTGAGACCATTTTTGAAAAATCGTATCAAAGGTTCGCTGTTGCTGAGGACGGACAGTTGGATGGATTATTAAGTTTGAAATATGGGTGTTCACGAAGCTTCCTCTGATTAAAGAGATTATCAGTTCAGCGGTGGACAGAAATCTGAATTACTTAGAGTGGGAAAGTAGAAAATTATTTTTCAGATGATTTTTCTTAATATTTGTAACGTGTAGCTTTTTTCAACTTCTTTGCTGTTTTTTTATTCAGGCCATTGGGAACCCTGGTTGAAGGGAAAAGCACCCCGTCACCTTTTACGCCTCCACTACCCTTTGTTTCAGGTTTTTTGCGTTTTAATCGGGGATGATGTTTTCGTTTTAACCGTAATAAGTCTTTTTGCTTAGAAGACATAAGTATATTTTCCCATCTTGCATTCGTTTCATGTAATCATAATTGAACTTTTACTCTTATTTTTTACGAAATCGGCCAATAATACGATTTAATAAGGATTCTTTCCCTTCTAAATCTTTTATTTTTTCCATTACATCTGGGTCTCGATGATGAATGGCCCTTAAATGAACCAACGCCTTTTCTTTTTCCCCATGTTCGATATGATAGTCTGCTAAAAGCTTATTCGTTTCAGGATCATTTGGATTGAGTTGTTGGCTCTTTTTTAATTTCATCAAAGCTGCTTCAAAATCACCCTGACGATTTAGAATTTCTGCTTGATGTCGGAGAGCCAGAGGAAAATCAGGTTTGAGTTTTATTGCCTGATCATATTTTTCAAAAGCAGTGCCTAGTTCTTCTTGAATCTGGAGAATTCTGGCAGTATTGAAATATGCCCATTCATTTTCTTCGACTAGATTGCTTAAATCATAGTATTCTAAAGCTTGGGAGAAATCGTCTTGGCAATACCAATAGTTACCGAGACGAATCAATAAACGTTGATCAAATACTTCTTCTATGATGTTGGGATTGTGAAGGATTTCGTCAAGAGTAAATTCAAATTTCTCAATCAGAAGAGTTAATTGATCCTGTTCGTGGGGTGACAATTCGTCTAGCGAAAGTTCCTCCCGAATTTCCTGAGTAATTCCAATTCTATCGAAAATCTGCGAAAGACTGTTCTGTAGATGATAAAGCTCTTGGATAGTCTTCATAATAATTCCATTCGTTATGATTGTTGTTTACTCATGGCATGAATGTTTGTTATTGTCGGTCTCTTGATGACTATTCGAAAATGGTCTCCGTTTAAACTTCGGTTCGATAGAAATTATGATTCCTACAGTATAACTTAGCAAGAAACTAAAAAGTTTTTCCATTTTTTACTCTAAATTAAGGACAAACAGATTTAATACTTCGCATTTTTCTATTAATCATAAGAAAATCACCATGTAATAATAAGAAATCTCATTATTGGAGTTAAAAAAGGTATAAGAAAGGATTGAGATCCATGGTTGTCGCTGTCGTGTTATTATGTGTTTATCCAGGCAAAGAACATTCTGTTAAAGAAGAAATAAGTAAGATAACCCAAGTCAAGTCATGTCGTATTACATTTGGTGAGTATGATTTAGTAGCCGAAGTTCAAACGGACAAAGTTAAGTCATTAGGTACTCTCATAACAAAAAGAATTCGCTCTGTTGAAGGAATAACGAAATCAATAACACTCATCATTAGTGAATCGCTTGAAAACGACTCCAATCAATTCTAGTCCATTATTATATATAAGCATGAAAAAAATCAACCAAATCGAGCTAATCAAAAAATAATGGTGAATTAAAACCAGCGGATTTTATTTAAGCGAAATACCAGAGAAAGAGTTTCTCCAATAGCTGGAAGGGAGTTATAGTTGGAGGGTATTTGAACTGCGATCTGACTGTTGTCAGACAATTGGAAAATGAGTCGATGTTTAGTACGACCCCAAATAATACCTAATAATTCTCCTATAATATGTTGATGATCATTACAGCTATCATTCAAATTTTGAAGCATAATATCTGTCTCAGGAATCCAGCATCCTAAAATCGGTTTTTCTAGGGTAAACTTTGGACGAGGAAGTAAACCTAGTGATGTCATAAAGACATCTCTTCCATTCTGATCTTTCGTATGATTAATAACTGGGAAAATGTTGGATTTACCCATAATTTGCATAACTTTTACAGAAGCAGGGGAATCAAAGACATCTTTAGAGGATATAATTTGAATGGTTCGTCCTGCCTCCATCAAGACCAAACGATCACAAATAGAGATAGCTTCCTCAGGATTATGAGTAACAAAAATAGCTGTTGTTGTGGTTGTCTTAAGAATTTTCCTCACTTCCCAACGAAGATAAAAGGATAATGTGGTGTCTAATGAGGTCAAAGGTTCATCCATTAATAATAATGCAGGTTCTGGAGCAAGAGCTCGTGCAAGAGCCACCCTTTGTTGTTGTCCTCCACTGATCTCATGGGGGAGTTTTGATTCTAAACTGTCTAATTCTAACATTTTCAACAAGGATTTTGTTTTTGTAGCTATTTTCTTTTTTTTCCACTTTTTTGCCCTTAATCCAAAAGCTATATTTTCAAAAACAGTTAAGTGAGGAAATAAAGCTAAATTCTGTGGAATATATCCGAAATTACGCAATTCAGGTGGAATTTTTACAATAGATTCACCCTCAAGACGAATATCCCCGTCTGTTGGAGTTAACAACCCCAGAATTGCTTTCAAAATAGTTGTTTTACCACAACCAGATGGCCCAAGAATTCCTAATATCTCCCCTTCTGCAACTGAAAAACTAACTGAATCAACAGCGATAATGTCCTCAAATTTCTTTGAAAGGTTTTCAACTTCGAGGAAAGCCATATTTCTCTTCAAACTCCAATTTTAGAAATGAAATTCGTCTTCACCAAGTTTCTGGACAAGAAGAAAGGCGGCAATACAAACTAAGATTAATATTGAAGCCATTATTGCAGAATTTTGTAACTGTCTTAGATTTAAGAATTTATAGATTCCAATCGTCATCGTTGTGAATTCTGAACGAGCAATAAAATATGTAGCTCCAAATTCACCGAAGCTAATTGCAAGTGCGAAAGTCGCTCCAGCCAAGATACCCGATGAAATTATCGGAAATTCAATGTTTCGGAAAATATACCACCTAGAGGCTCCCAATGTTTTCCCAATTTCAATCAGGCCGAAATCAATTTTGTTATATGCTGTACTGACTGTTCGTGATACAAAAGGATAAGCAGCAATAAGATGAGCGAGTATGATGGGTATCCATGCGTCTTGAGAGGAAATTCGGATAAATCCAAAAGTTCGAAGCATTCCTAGGCCGATAGTAATAGAAGAGGTTACTAAAGGAAGAATAAAAGACCAAGAAATGATCAAAGCTATGACCTGATGTTGTCCTAAAAATTCTGATCTTCTAATTGCGTAAATCGACAAAACTCCAAAAAACGCTGATAATGTCAATGTAACGAGAGCAAAAAACAGTGAATTGAAGATTAAATTAATTGCAGAAGTATTTGCCCCTAAAGCAGGATTTGACTTTGGAATCCACAATAAACCGTTTTCATTGAATCTGAAGCCTAAAAGCCTGAAAAACGCATCAATGTTCCATTTGTTTGTCATACGATCATAGAAAGCAGAAAAAAAGATTATAACGATTGGAGAGAGAAGAAAAATGGTTATAGAAGCGATATAGATGATTATTATACAAAAACGGAATTTTTCATTAGAAAGAAGGCCTCTTAATTTCATCTTTGATCTTTGTCGAATTTCTCCAATGGTTAAAGGAGTTGTCCTACCATACTTCCAAAATCCCCCTCCAATGAGTCCTAGTAAAAATATCAGTATAATATTGACACGGAAATAGAGGAAAAATAGAATTATTCCCCCAATAACTAAAAATTGTATTAATTTAATCCAAATTGGTGGAAAAAATGTTTTAAATCCTTCACGCTTGAAAACAGGTTCAGAAAAATAGAGATATAAAATGATCAGAATAGATGTAATGAGTAATTGAAACAAAGCTAAAGCAGCAGCTTGATGATAATCATATCGATAGTGGAATAAAGAGTAGATCTGCACCTCTAGTGTTTTAAATTGAATTCCTCCCAATGATAGGACAACTGCAAAAGAAGTAAAGCAGTAAAGAAAAGTGAGGATTCCACTGGCTAGAATGGCAGAGCTGATTTGGGGAAATGTAACATAACGAAAGAAATGGAATTTTCGACTTCCAAGAGTAGTTGCCACTTCTTCCATATCCACATTTGCTTTTGTCCAAGCGCTAGACACTAAATGAAGTACAATAGGGACATTGTAAAAAGCATGGACCAATATTATTCCTTCGAATGTTTTGTATAAATGGATTGGAGGACTCTTTAAGTTAAAAAATGCCATTAAAAATGAGTTAAGGATTCCATTTGGCCCGATTAGCAAAACAAAACCTAAAACAACCACGATGGGGGGTAATACAAACGGTACAGTTAAAATTGTCTTAAGAGCCCTATCTCCTGTAAATTGGAACTTAGCAAAGATATAAGCACCAGGTAATCCTATAATAATTGTTATGATAGAACTGATGACAGCTTGATTAATAGTAAATTGGATAAAGTATCGATTTAATGGATCTACTAACGCATCTCTCATGAATTCAAGGGTAATTGCACCCGAAGCAGATAAAACTGCATCAATTAGAATAAAAATAAGGGGCATGTAGAAGAATAAAAAAGAGATTAGCAAGGGAGTTACTAAAATTAAGTTGAATGATTTGTTAACGATTTTCTTTTTTGATACTTCATTCTGGAGTGCTTGTACCACATATGCTACCTTCACAATATTCAATCAGATAAGCTGCTTTTTCTTCTTGTCTTTCTTCGAATGACAACGAGAATCATCGGGATAAGGATGAATAAACTTGGAGGGAATAGTGTTGGTTCAGCAATGGTATAGCCTAAGATCATTACTTGTCCCCACGTATCTAGCCATTTATCAAGGGATTTTTCCATTTCATCAGGAGTAAATAAATCGTTTAGTGGTGTAACAGTTGTAGGATCAATAGCATATTTATAACTCTCTGGAAGTTTAGCAAGCTCATTAGCAGGGTACATCCAGTTGTTTTCAGGAATTATTTCTTGAACTGTTACTCCTGTAAACCAATCAATGAATTTTTGAGCTAAACCAAGATTTTTGGTTCCTTTTAAAATTCCCAAGCCTTCAATTTGTAACCACCCGTAATTTGAATCATTTTCATGAGATACTGTTGCCCCTATGTAAGTTGTATTGTATGGCTCTCCGTAGAAAAGGTAGTCATATGCAGGATCCGTTCCGTATGACACTACCATTGGCCGATTAGCTGCAGGAGTATAAAAAACATCAAATGCATCACCCCAACTATCTTCTACTTGAATATCATTTCTGGTATCGTTCCACCAAAGTTCCCAGTCCTTATTAAGGACTTTTTCATATACTCCGATTGTCCACATAAGAAAACCGAGACCTGTACTGCTTAATGTTGGATCTTCGGTAACAAGCATTTGAGCCACTTTGGGATCAAGTAAATCATTAAGTTTGAGAGTGTCAATAGTTGGGACATTTGATGAATTCACTAAATGTTTATGATAAATAATAGCAATAAGGCCATAATCATAAGGGGTGACATAATGATCAGGATCCAGTCCATTGATGACACTTTCTGAAAGATCAGACAAAGTCGAAGCTTCATAAGGAATAAGGATTTCTTGAGCCAATGCTTCGTAGATCAATACATTATCGATTCCTATAATAATATCAGCTTTTGGAGAATTTTTTTCTGCAACAGCCTTAGCTAGGACTGAATTTGCATCATCAAAATATTCTAATTCAATAATACAATCTTCTTGGGCTTCAAAAGCATCGAAGACGCGATTATTTGCCTCAGTAGCGTTTAATCCCCAATTTATTAGAGAATCATAAGTATAAATTGTTAAAGTAGGAGTTAGATGGGTCGAATTGGGATGACCACTAGCGATTGAGACTTGAGCGATGATGAGCGAGGCTGAAACGATAAGAACTACAATTACTAATGTCCACTTCAGGGGTATTCCACGAACTGGTTTTATTACATCTTTTATCATGTCCATACAACCTCTATGAAAGGTTATTAAAAACAATTGAACCTCATTTTAAGGATTTAAATAGTATAGGTTGATAATATAGGGCCCTTATAAAACTTCAATAAGATCTAGAGCTTGAAATCTATCTTTGGCAAAAGAGAGAAACTCAATAAAAGAGGGATGTTGCTCTACAAAGGGAACAGATGTTGATCTGAATCGTGCTGCTTGAATCACATACCATAAACCTGACATTAAATTCATTAAGTTACATGTGAACTCCAGGACTTCAGGATTGACTTGATTTCCTAGCTGTTCTCCAAATTTTTCAACAGTAGTATGTTGAATTTTTTGTGAGAGCTGGTTTTGAGTTATAAGATAAGCCAAATCAATATATGGATCAGCTAAGGTTGAATACTCCCAATCTATGAACGCTATTTCATCATTTTTTTGCGAATGAATGATGTTAGAGAATACGAGGTCCCCATGAATTCGAACAAGAGGTTTGACAGAGTTTATACTTTGAAGTTGGTGAATGTGGTCAATAAAATACTGATTCACTCTCTCATAAGAAGGAAAATGCGAGAACTCCGTTTCCAGAGAGGGTGAGGTAGGATAGTGCCGTTTCATTCCTTTATATTCAAGAAGGTAGCGTTTAATCACATCATAGTAATGGAAATCCCCAGCTGTGGATTCAGTTATGCTGTGAATAGACATAAGAGAATTCGCTAATAATTCCACATTATCTAGGAGATAATCGTGACTGAGGGTCTGTCCCTCAACCCACGTACGAGCAATAAAAAATCGTATGCCATCATCGTAATATTTCAACAGTCCTGGAGCATGGGGGTTACCTTTGAGCAGCAAAAGGCTATCTTTTTCACGTAGAAAACGTAAATTGACTGGATCAGTCGTTTCATCTGTAAAAAGATATTCCTTGACTAACCATGTTTCGTTAATGAGGATATTCCTATTGTTTAATCCGTCTTCAATTATACGTGCAGAAGTGATTTCTTTTGGCATAAGAATGGGAGGAATCTGTGTTAGGAGCTTTGAATAGTGGTTCATTTGACGAAATAACCTTATTGATCAGCTATTAATTATAAATTCTCGTGATCTGAAGTAAAAGAATTAAGAATGTGCACTTTTATCTCTTTGTATTAATTAATTAAATAGTTAAAGAACCATGACAAATTTAACCTAGCTTCACTAGAAGTCCCCTTTTATTCATATGGGGGATGAACAGTGAGGTAAAAATTACCTCAAAGACAATGAAAAGGGGAGAGAAAGAATAATAGGAGCAGAAAGGTCAAAAGGAGAAATGATTACTACTTAAGTTGGAAGAAGTGGTTAAGAAGGTTTATATATAGTAATGGACATAAAATATCTCTGGTTGGTTGCATGGTAACTCTCACATGGAAGTTCACAGTCATTCCCACACAACAACAGGCGGAGGTACTATGGGAATTATCAGAGACGTGTCGGTTACTGTACAACCATGCACTAGCAGAAAGAAAGTATGTTTATGATACCTACAACTATTTTATTACTTATAGAGAGCAGCAGAACGCCTTACCACAGGTGAAGAAGCTATTCCCAAGGTACAATCAGGTATACTCTAAAGTCCTACAAATGACGCTTAAAAAGCTTGACGCTGCGTTCAAATCATTTTTTGGGTTACTAAAGCGCGGAGATAATACTGCCCGCCCACCAACCTTCCGAGGCAAGGACTATTTCTTCACATTATGCTACAATCAATCAGGTTTCACAATAACAAAGCAAACTATTCGATTCTCTCACAGACATCCGAGTAAGACGGAATTGCTCTTTCCTGTCCCGTTTGACTTTTCTGCTTACGTTATTAAACAGATTGAGATCTTTCAAGATCAATATGACAAGCAGTTCTATTTAGCAGTTGCGTTTGAACACGAGGATCCCCCTTTCATTGACAATGGGTTGTACCAAGCCTTTGATCTTGGTACGACCAAACATACCGCAATTAATCTGCATGGTAAGTTTCTCGAATCAACGGTCAAGCGTCCTGACAGATATTGGGAACCGAAGATTCGCTCCTTGCAACGGAGAAGAGATCACTGCAAACAGGGGAGTCGCAGACATCGATTGTTCAGTCAACGGTTAGTGACCATCAAGCGGAAATGTCGGAACCAGACAAGAGACTGGCAACATAAACAAAGCCTCAACCTCTTGCGAAATACAAAAGCCAGTACTATAATCGTGGGTGATCTCTCACCTAAACAAATGACTGGTAAGAAGAATGGAAAGATCAAAGGGAAGAAGAAGAAGTATCAGAAGAGCGTTAACCGTGGTGTCCACAACACTGGTCATCTGGGTCGTTTTATCGAATTACTGACCTATAAAGCGAAAAAGCTAGGTAAAAGAGTCACAGTAATTGATGAGCGGGATACTACCAAAACCTGTGCAGTCTGTGGTCATATAAAAGAGCGGATGCTTCTTTCTGAACGCATCTATCAATGTGAGATTTGTGGAATTGTCCGTGATCGCGACCAAAACTCTGCGATCAACATTATGAAGCGATTTCTCTCACACAATGCCCTGTGGACGGGTTATCAGTACTTCATAAATCGTATTGATAATCTACGATACACAGTCAATGGTAAAACGAAAGTTCCCCCTCATCTTGTTGATAAGGGGTTCGGCGAACTCGTAGGAAGCCCCCTGCTTCAGCTGGTGGCAGTTCACATGAGAATTTATTAACTACGAAAATAAGCAATATTTTAATGATGTTCACTTTTTGATAAGAAAATAAGTCGAAAGTAATAGAATTTCATTATGTGGTTCTATGCATTTTATTTGTGAAATCGTCCCTTCAAGCTTCTTAACTCCCCTACGAAAAGCTCTGGCTCAAGAATTAGCTAACCAAGGTTTTGTTCAGATAGAGATAGCACAAGTTCTTGGTGTTTCCCAACCTGTGGTTTCATCATATTTAAAGGAACCAAAGTCTCCTCTCTCTCCTATAACTTCGAGACCTGCTTTTAAAGAACTGGTTTGTAATCTTGCATTGAGAATCAAGAGCGATCCAACACCATTATTAGATCTTATGGAGATCATATGTCAAGAATGCCAACAATTCAGGACTGCTGGACCATTATGTGACATTCATCGGAAAAAAACCTCGTTGGCTTTTCCTCCAGATTGTAATATATGTTTTCCATCGCCTGGACAAACTGAAGTTTTCAACCAAAGACTCCAGACAACAAGAGAACTGTTTGAAGCGGCACAAATATTAATTAACACTGGGGAAGTATTTGGTCAATTAATTCCTGAAATTGGGTGTCAGTTTGTAAGTCTGGCCGAGAATAGTCAAACTTTGGCAGATGTTGCTGGATTTCCAGGTAGAATTATCAAAATCAAAGGAAAAGGGAGAATTGTCTCTTCTCCTGAATTTCAACACGGTTTTACTCTTGCTCAAATACTGATTTATTTCAGAAAACACGGATCAGCCCATAAATCAGTAATTTCTTTACGAAACACAGAAGAGATCTTAGAAACGCTAATATCGGAAAAATTCTTCGTTAAAACTAAGGAAGCCGATAAAAATTGGGAAAAAACCCTTAAAACATTTTCTACTGAAGAAATTAGAAAAATAGAAGTGATTGCAGATGGGGGAGGAGTCGGACTCGAAGCAATCCTTTATTTGTTTGGAAAAAATCCCTCAGAAATAGCAGAATTTCTCACTTCGAAATTTCGATAACCTTCTGTTTAAAAAATCTGTCATAACGACACGCAAGACGTGAGGAAGTAGCAAACTATTTTCAAGTAATGAGGTGTGGTAGATTATTATCATAGCAATCTGTTCGGTTGAAATAGTTACTTCCTCCCATTCGGAAGAGGTTAAAAGTAAAAATTCCAGATTTTCTCTGTTAGGGTTATGTAAATATATGATTAAGTGATACTCCTAATATCAGCATAATATCTGTTTATTTCAAGTAAAGGAGGATCTCTCACAGATATAAAAGGAATGGATGCACTATTCCATTTCAAGAAAATTGGTTTCTTACATTCGTCAAAAAGTTAATTCTGCTTTTTCGAGGATAGAATATGCGACTAAAATACCAAGGATACTTTTTAAAAGGGATATTAGTGTTTATTCTACTTTTAATGATAAATTCAATTGCTACATTTCGACCAGATAATACAATTTATCCTTTTAGCAACTATTTCGCATTTAGGGGGGAAGGTACTATTACTAGCGGCCTTCATAACCAGAGTTATAGGTCAGACAATGGGATGAGGATCCATGAGGTGATTAGTGAACAGGATGCCTATAAATTCAGGTTTATTTTTAAAACGCCTCAAGATCCTTTTGAAATGCTTTCGTTACGTATGCGAATGGTATTCAGTACCGAAACTACCAGTTTTAATCGGGGTGGATTACCTAATGTTACAATTAGTGTTTTTCCTTTCGAGCTGGCTATTATTGAGGGAATAAACAACTCTGTTCAAGTTGTAAATGCGTTAGATTTGTACCGTGGGACTAAGATTCAATTTAATTTTAATACTACCGCATTTCATGAGGTGGAATACTTTGAAGTCGCTTTTTCATCATGGAATGCCAGTGAAAACATAACAGGAATCCAGTTTGAACAGATCCGATTCCACTTAAAACCGATAACAGGAATCCCTAGTCAGATATTTTTAGTCTTATTAGGATCAATTGGATTATTTGGTATCTCAATTGTTTATCCAGAGCAGTTTGGGAACATCTTGCTCTTGCTATTTGCCATTATACTTCTGGTGATGCCTCTAACTATAATCACTCAAGTCCAAAACATTCTTACCTCTCTTCCAAAAGAAAAAGAGGAGGGGGTTACCCGTTTCACATTCTTTAATCGAGTATATGAACGGAGGGATTTAGGAAATGGGTATTTCTCACTTAGATTGGTGAAAGATCTATCAACAGCATTTGAATTACAGGCATTATCAGGAACTGGCTCCCAAGTAGTTTATCCAAGTATAGAAAAGACAACGGAAGATAATGAAATAGAAGACGATAGTTCAAATATTAAAGAGCCAACTATTAATGAGGGATCAACTTCTCCGCTTAAAGATCATTTATTTCTTGATAATTTCCAACCTCGTTTTGGTGCGGGTGCTGTTCAAATTGATGTAAATAATATCTCAATCAAAGACTCTGATTCAGGAGTAGTCCATTCAAGACGACAGTATTACTCTTTTGAAGTAGTAGCGAGTGACGAGGATGGATATGGTGATCTAGATTTTGTGCAACTGAATTTTACAGTTAATTCATTTGAATATTCAGTCGGTTATGACAATGGAACGGACACTTTTATCGAAATCAACGATGATGGTGCCGATCATATCGCCTTAGGCACAGGATCAACAAGTCGTAATGGAAAATATTTGACTATGACATTTGAAATCCAAACGGATTGGGATTTCCCTAATGGAAACAGTATTGTTCTCGACGCGTGGGCAAATGATACTAGCTCAAATAGTGATTTGACAACATCCTCAATTACTTACGACTTTAATCATAATATCGAAGTAGCTTCTTTTAGTGTTGATGATAATAATATCAATCCAATTTATGCCCCTAATCTCGTGTTTACAGGCAATATTTATTATGAGGGCACCATAATTCCCGTTCCTGATGTTGAAATTGATATTGTAACAATATTTCGAGAAGATACTCCTGTGGATGTCAATGTTGCCATTACAAACGATACTGATGCTTTGGTTAGCATTTTAGTAGATTCTGAAACAATTATGGGGAATTATACTTACTATCCATTCATAGAATTGGTTGGTGATGGATCCGATTTTAACGGGTCAACAACTACAACACAAGAAGTCCATGTTGATTGTGTAAAAATTACTACTATTGCGGTCTCTAACTATGAACATGATGATGGGTCTCGATATTGGGATAATAATAATGGTTCTTATGATGCTATAACCATAACTGTTACCGCTGTATGGAATTATACAGGAAATCCCTATCAAGGAGAGATAAACATAGGTTACAGCGGTAATGAGAACATATATGGGTCTTCTTCAGGATTAGTAAAAGATATTGAAGAAAATCCTTCCTCGGGTACCTCAATTACTAGAAATGGAATCACTGTTGGATCAGCTGTGGTAGGAGCAGGCAATGACTATGGATCCCAGGTCTATATTGATCCAGTTGTCACTTTCCATGACGTGGGGTGGGATAATGAACCTCCAACTAGTTATAGTCTTGGGTTAACGGCTGATATTGCGACTATTGGTTATGCCCCTAATACGGGCTATTATGATGATGATTCGGTGGATGTAGATGCGACGGACAGCGGGTCAATCACCGAGACGGGGGCTGGGCTGCCATCGACGTGTTATAACTTTCAAATAGACACGAATGGTTGGACAGGCTGGCAATCTGGCGATACTTTTGGTTTTACTACGGTTTCAGATGGCGATCATGATCTCTACGTTAAGATCCGAGATAATGTTGGGAATGAGGGCTCCAGTCAAGCAGTAGTGGGAGGGGTGACTGTTGA
>JAHQWW010000078.1 GCA_029856365.1 Candidatus Hodarchaeota archaeon | reverse complement strand
ACCCCACAAGGAATACGAGATGGACCACCACTAGATTATTGAACTTCTTTACACATTAAGAACATAATTTGTGCCATATTTACAATTCTAAATGTGAAACACTGGAGAAAGAGAATTAAATACTTTATAATAGTCAAACTATTACAAAGGTATGTCTGAAGCTTTTACGGCTACAATTTGTAAAATTCTGAAAGATGATACCTTTAAAATAACCTTAAATTTCTTTGGACCAAGTTTCTTTGGCCAATTTCTCAGTAAAACAAACTGAATCGTATAACTTGTTAGCAGCTGGAGTGTTTGAAGCCCCACCAATATAGAAAAAGGCAGGATCATACTTATGGCACGTCTAAGGCCCTCATAAATTAGTAATTTTGCCAAACCTAATTTTCTAAAGTTCGGATGAGTTGCTATTGGTTCGAGTTGGGTGATTTTACTGAAAGGATCCATTCTAAAAGTACAGGAAGAAACAAACGTCCCATCTGGAGCAACAGCAACCAGATCAAGGTCTTGCTTATAGAAAGAACATCGAAATAGTCGCTCTAAGATTTCCGAGGTAAACTAGTTACCATGACCAAAAATTAATTGGATTAACGGAGCTAGTTGGTCATAATCAGATTTCTCCTCAACACTTCTAATTTCGTAATCCTCAGGTTACTTAATATCTGGAATAGATAGATTTTTAGAACGTATTCGGAAATAACACTCTCTATCTCCCACCTTTTGATAACTAAGATCAGATAATACTGATTTTCGGGTGGAATTTCCCTCAATTGTACTTATTCTTAACTTCTCCTTCTTGCTAGGATCACACCTCTAAATAAGAAAGATTGGTGAAAAAAAGAAAAATAGATAATTTGTAGTAGTACATACTATTACAAAGAACATCTTAAGTTTTTATAATTGGTACATATATATACATTGGATCACGCTCTTCATTCTCATAATCCTCGGGATAAACTTCATATTCCCCAAAATCGCAGCTAAGATCTTTATATCCGTTTTCTGCAATCCATTCGCTAGCAAAATTCCAGGCTTTAAAAAGAGTAGGCAATGTACATTTAACTACTGCATAAGTTAATTCAGGGATTGTGAAGGTAATGAAACCTTCAGGTACTTCAACCCCTGGGTCGATTTCATAACCTGCTAGAAAACTGAATTCTTTAGTCGTTTTATTCTTATTATAACTTATACCATATGCTGTACTTGACTTTATCTTTTCTTTAATCTCATCATATCGTTTTATGAACCTTTTCCAGAGTTCAGGAATGAATTCTTTGGCATTTTTTCCTCGGTTTTGCATTCCCATTACTATAAATGCTGGCCGTGATTTAATTTCGACTTCCATTTCAATTTTTCTCCGTTTTCTTGATTCTGATTCCAAGATTTCAGCATCATCAAACCGATATCGTGTATATCGGGATATCATGTCTTGGTATCTTTTTTGTTGACGTTCCAACCGATCTTGTTCTCTAATCTTAGCATTCAGATAATATATCGATATATTTGATAAGAATTCTCTTCCATCTAAGGTTATTCGGTAAATTCCACGGTCTAATTTCTCAATTAGATTTTTTTCGAGAAGACCAGTAAGATGGTTTCCTAAAGCACTCTTTGGTAATCCTGTTTGTTCCATGAGAGTTCCAAATTCTTTTTCTTCTTTTAACATGAAAGTCAATATCTCAAGCCTCTTCGGATGTTGAAGAGTCTTAAACAATTCTGAGATTTCATCCACTGCTTCTAAGATAAAAGCTTTCATAGCTTCTTCTGATTCAAAAGGTTGGTCAGCCATTTGGAAGTCTTTCCCTTCTTTATTTAAAGATTATTGATTGGATTTATGAATATTTTGCAATTTAAACCATTCTAGAAATTGAACAATAAAATAAATGACCATTTGAACTTATGAACATTATAATTCTTAGCTTTTGTGTAGTATAATAAATATTAATCTGGAAGCGTTTTATACTTAATCATATTCCTCTATAGCCACGATTCATTAGATTCTGAAAGATAATACTTTCTATGTATCATTAAATTTCTTTATACCAAGTTTCTTCGGCTAATTTCTCGGTAAAACCAACTGAATCGTATAATCTATTAGCAGCAGGAGTGTTAGCAGCCCCACCAATATAAAAAAAGGCGGGATCATACTTCATAGCACGTCTAAGACCCTCATATATTAGTAATTTAGCCAAACCTAATTTTCTAAAGTTCGGATGAGTTGCCATTGGTTCGAGTTGGGTGATTTTACTGAAAGGATCCATTCTAAAAGTACAGAAAGAAACAAACGTCCCATCTGGAGCAACAGCAACCAGATCAAGGTCTTGCTTATAGAATGAACAATGGGATATCTGTTCTAAGATCTTCGCAGTAAACCAATCACCATGACCAAAGATTAATTGTATTAACCGAGCTAGTTGGTCATAATCGGATTTTCCTTTAACATTTCTAATTTCAAATCCTTCTGGGTACTTAATATCTGGAATGGGTGAATCTTTCGAACGTATTCGGATATAACACCCTATTTCTCCCTCCCTCTGATAACCAAGCTCAGATAATAATAATTTTCGGGCAGAACTTCCCTCAATTGTTCTTATTCTTAACTTCTCCTTCTTGCTAGAATCTTTCTTCTTTTCAGAAAATTGTTTTTCAATCCAATTTACTATCTCTCGTTCGATAAAACTATATGAGGGGTCAATCTGGATATAATAAACATTTGATGTCTCAGGATTAGCTACAGCAACTATCTTTTTGTCTGTAGGTGTAATTAATTCCTCTATTTCTTCCCAAATTCTAATATCATTTGCGTACTCATCATGATTATTTTCAAAGCGATCTGGAAACCAATTCTGATAAGAATTGGTTTTCTTAAATGTTTCATATAAAAATGTTATAACAGCGGTAAAATCTTCATCAATATTGTAAGGACGTGAAACTACCTTCATTACTATAGCCACCCAATCTTCTTCAAAAGTAGACTTTTAATGTCGTGGTTAAGGTAAAACTGTATAAAAGAAAACAATTGTACTTGAACTAATCAGAAAGAAACATCAGATTAATACGTAACTAAGATGGCTTAAGAATACAAAATTGACATCTATTTTTCTCCATTGGAATTTTGCCATAATTAGCATTACATTTTTATGAGAAATTAGATTTCTATTCAATTTTTAGTTATCATCAGAGAAAAAAAAGAAAAATTGTAAATAATTAATCCATTTGACAGGTATCCATAATTACTAATTGTTTTAGACAGTAAAACATATTCGCCCCGAAAATTACCGTAACACCATTCTGAAAGGTTAATAAGTTTGATTAAAGGACAGAATAGTTAGGGATCACTCACCTAATATAATTAGGCTATTATTTGAGAAAAGCTAGTCAATAAAATAAAAGGCAACCATGGTAAATCGAGGAGTCATTATTGCGTCAACCAAATGGAAATGCGTTTACCTACTTACATAAAATATCAGATGTGAAGATCAAGTCACCTGCGGTAGTAATTCAAGGATTACCAGGGATGGGACTCATAGGAAAAATTGCAGCAAATTATTTGATCAATCATTTCAAAGCAGAAGAGATCGTACGAATTTATAGCTCATTTTTTCCACCAGTCGTACAGATAGACAGTAAGACAAGTATAGGACGACTGGCGAGGATGGAAATTTATGCCATCACCAAAACAACACCAAACCTGTTAGTCCTGACAGGAGATGCCCAACCACATGATATCGGGATCATCCAAGTCCTGAACAGTGTGCTAGATTATGTCATTGACCTAAAGGCAGATACACTGATTTGTCTGGGTGGCTTACGCGTACACGAGGAAGGACCCGAAGTGGCAGGGTTTGGGTACGATAAAGAAACGCTAGACTGGCTCGAGAAACACGATGTGACATTATTAAAAGGAGGAGAAGTTACAGGAGCGGTAGGAGTCCTATCAGCACTCGCAGCAGAACGAAATCTGAAAAGTTTCGGCTTACTGGGCAAACTGACGTTAGCAGGGACAGACCCCAAAGCGAGTAAAGCATTGTTGAAACAATTGACCAAACTTTACCCACTACAACTCAAACTCAAAGATCTAGATCTGACAATAGAAGAAGCTCAAGCAAAGAATGACCGGATCACAAGCTTGGCACGGGAAGTACTGGAGCAAGGGGAAGATGAGAAAGAACAAGGACCAGGATATTATATTTAACGTAAACAAATGATAGAATCTATATAAACCTCTCCTCGCGTCTTTTAAATTTAGATTTTCAGATAATTCTGCGAATCAATCCAAGAAAAACAGCTCCCACCAAAAGGAGAGGGAACGAGTAACTAGGAGTGATATCCTCCGTTCTAGATTGATAAGTTATCGGTGTTAGATTGGGATTATAAGGAGTTGTTTCAGGATCTTCATTCTCAGAATCATCATCAATGGAATTGGGATTATAAAGACAACAGGATTTGAATTTATAACACTGATATGGGATATTCTTAACAAAAGAAGGTCATTGTACTTTATTCTTTCTAGTGCTTTTAACGATAAGCGTAACATAGCTGAACCACACAATCCAATTGAATAGATCTAATGCGGTCGTCTCATCTGTAGATTCCAATTCTGATGTTGTCTGAGGGATGATCTCCGAATCGCTTTTTTCTGTAGTTGTTGTTATTGGATTTATAATCTCTAAGAATTTCACTTCAAAAGCAGTTCGATTTGCATCAATTGCAACTTGAGCGTTAAATGACTCTTCCTCAATTGGAATTATTTCACCTTCACGATTTTTTTCATCAAGGACTACTTCTAAGTGATACTCCTGTATTGTGACTATATCTCTATCAGTGAGAGCGACCGCTGTTAAAATGTCCCAAAAATACAGTCCAGGAGTCAGAAACTGGTGAATAATATCAGCTTCAGTGGTGTGCTTTTCACGTCCCAATTTATCTTTAAATTCTTCTGTAATTGGGACCTGATTTGTGGCATCTAAGGGTACGAGTAATATGGGAATTTCAGAACGAAAAACAATGTCTGCTGAATGAGGATCAACATAAAAGTTCCACTCTGCTTCATAATTAGGAATGTCTGATTCGTAACCGACATTACCAGGCACATTTACGGCTCCCCCCATAATATCTACCAATTTAATCTTTTCAATAATTGATGGATCTGATTGGATCGCTAGTGCTACGTTAGTAAGTGGCCCTAAAGCAACTATTGTTATTTTTTCAGTGGAAGAATTAACTATTGAAATAATTAATTCTGAAGCATTCAAATCAGACACTTGGTTTTCAGTAGATGGTAAATTTAAGCCATAGAAATCTTTACTACTTTCTCTCCAAGAAGTGGGAAAAGTGTGATTCACGTGGAGAGGTGTTTCTTTTCCTGCAGCAACAGATATATCATTATATCCTAGATAACTCAGCAATTGCACAAAATTATGCGCCCCCTCAGTAACATAACTTACTCCACATGAGAGTGTTAAAGCACGAACAGATATTTTTGGATGTTTAAAGAGATATAAAATCGCGTAAACATCATCAGGAGCACCATCAGAATCAATAATTACCGAGATTGTGTCCAGTTCTTGATTAAAAATTCCTGTGGATATACTGTGGCTACAAAGGAAGAAGCAAAGAATAATAAACAATAATAATTGAAATAATTCGATTGAATTAATCTGCACACTCATTCTTTTCGCTGACCTTTAGGTTATTACATTGTTTTATGGTTATTCTATTTCAGAAAAAAGAGGAAAAAAAATTTGTTACATGCTTTTTCGTATGAATCTATTAAAATTTGTCTTAATATCAAAAATCTCGTACTTTAGTTGCTTCTGATAATTCCATTTTTCTTAAAGTACGCAATATGCCAAGTTGAGAAGTGATAGCTATGATAAGGGTAAGAACACTAAATAGTAGTATTGTAGAGAGTTGTATTTTTGTTTTAATGACATATATAGTATAAGCTGCTTGAAAAGCGGGCATAAGCATTAGTTCTAGCACCAACCATCCAAGGAAATTACCTAGTAATATTCCAATTATACTCAGAAAGAACGCTTCCCAGACAGATATTCTGAGAATACTCATGTCCGATGCTCCTAGCGTCATCATTGTCCCATGTTCACGTTCACGTTCCGAATTATTAATCATAGCAGTTAGTAAAATTAATCCAAAACATAATGAAAGAGTTAAACTCTCTATAATTTGCATTAACCCCTGAAACATTTCTAATACATCCTCTAAATCACGTGTTAAATCTTCACGTAACTCAACATTTCGTACAAAAGAAAACGAATAGAGATACTCACGAAACTTAGAGAGATTAACATCAGAAGTAAGTCTTATAAGAAGTTGATTTGCTGATCCAGTAAGATTGAACATACTTTGAATTTTCTTCCAAGGTACCAATACTTCTAGTTTAGAAACTCTATTATGCCAGAATCCTACTTCTAATGACGTTTGGATTATTGTAGTACCTATTGCTGCATCAAAAGAGAAATGCTTAAGTGTAACCTTTTCTCCTAATTCTATTCCTAATTCATTTGCTAATTTTTTTGACATTGCAATGCTCGTCATATTTTGCTTCAATGTTCCATTCACAATTTTTTGTGGAATTAAATTACCACTATATCCTTTCAACTCAATCAGTTGGTTATTATTATCATCTTTTCTTTGTATTTCGGCAAAATACGCCAAACCATAATTAATCTCGGCAATACGCGTATCATTAACAAAGGGTACCAATGTATTGTTTACAGGAACATTAAAAGTAACTCGTATATCCCATTCTCCTAAATCTTCCCTATAACTGTCTTTAAGAAAAATAAAACTGTCAAAAGCTCCTAAATATGCAATGACTAGAGCTAGACTTAATGAAATTCCCAAAATTGTTGCAATTGTACGTTTTCTATTACGAAAGATATTTCGTGCGGCAATGCGTGATGAGAGAGAAAAGCTTACGATTTTCGTAAGTATTTTTTCAAATATTTTAGGATTTTTGTAGCTTGAGCCTCCTAGAGCTGGATCTTGTCTTAAAGCGTCAATTGGAATCATTTTTGCTCCCTTTCGGGCAGGCCAGAAAGAGGCTAGAAAAGAACATAAGAAGCCAAGTATTATCGCTTGCAACAATCGATCCCAGAGAATTGGCTTTTTTAAATTTGGAATTAACATATATGCCATATATAGTTCTATCGTCGCTTCCCCGATGAAGTTTCCTATTATTACGCCTATAATTATTCCTAAAGAGGCGATAATCAAACCATAGAAAATATAGTAAAAGAGGATGGATCGTTCGTTCGTACCGAGTGAAAGCTCGATTCCAATATCACACCTCTGTTGTGTTATCATTCGATTTATTGAAATCCATAATGCAAACAATGCGATGAAAATTATTAGTAACGCGATGACTGTCATTAGATCAATATCATCTTTATTTTGTTGTTCTAAAGTTTTTATCAGAGGAGTTTCTTTTCGCCTCTGGTAACCACAGGGATATCCTTCTTCTTCTAAAAATTGTTTTAAAGATTGGCCTATTGAATCATCTTTCATAGACTGTTTAACGCAAAAAACAATTTCATTAATCGAGTCCTCTAACCCAGACCATGCTTGAAGGTCTTGTAACAAGGTATAACCTATTCCAAATTGAACACTTGCAGAAAAAGCAGTACTTTCTGGATCGAAAAGTATTACCCACTCAGGCGATATAACCGTTCCTTTAAGTTTTACTTTTTGTATTAAACTTGGGAATCTAATGTTTAGATTATCAAGATGTTGAAGAGAGTAAGCTTGACAAAAAGTGCTTTCTAGTAAAATACGTGATTTATTAATATCATTAACAGTTAAAAATCTGCCCTCATCCAGTGCTAATCGATCTACTTCACTTACACTGAAAGATTTTGCCTGAAGTCCGTACATATACCCTCTAATTACAAGAAGACCGTCCGAACTATTGAATTCATATGCTATTGAACATTTTAACCTCACATCCCAAGCTTTAATCTCATTTAATCTAGGAAAACGGGCCATAGTATCAATAATGTCAGAATAATTAACTTCATATTCTTGAGGAAAGGTTATAATCCCATCATCAAGAGAATATTCATCCATAAATTGATTAACACTGTCAATTCGCCATTGTACACCTGAAAATAGGCCCCAAAATGCCCCTGTCCCTATACCCAATATTATTGTAACAATACATACCTGTATCCATCTTTTTCGTAGATCGCGCGTAATTCTAGTCCATAATAATCTGTTAACCATATTCTACCACCGTAATTCTTCTGGATCGATTGGTGATGGATTTTTGATATCAGATATTACTTTTCCACTTCGTAGGCGAATCACGCGATCCGCAATTTTTGCAATATCAGCATTATGTGTAACAATCAGAATTGTTCTCTTTTTGTTCTCATTAATTGCAGCTGATACCAACAATTTCAGTATTTGGATACCAGTTTCATAATCTAATTCTCCTGTGGGTTCATCTGCTAAAATCAAGTCCGTTTGTTTCGCTAAGGCGCGTGCAATAGCCACACGCTGTTGTTCTCCCCCTGATAGCTCGCTGGGAAAATGATTGACTCTTTCATCTAATCCCACCTCTTTTATAACTTCCCGAGCTTTTTCCTGAGCGTTTTTCTTCTTCTGAAGAAGAATAGCATATTCTACATTTTCCAAAGCTGTTAACGTGGGCAAAAGATTGAAAAATTGAAATATAAATCCTATATGCTGCCGACGAAATGCTGCGAGGGCATGACGATTAGCTTTTGTTAAATTATAGCCAAGAACTTCTACATGACCTTTAGAAGGGATGTCAATAGCACCAATCATATTTAAAAGGGTTGTTTTTCCAGAGCCCGAGGGACCTAGAATAACAATAAGTTCACCTTGATTTATTGTAAATGTTACATCAATCAACGCATTAACGTCAATATCTCCAACTTTATAATTCTTTGAGATCCCTTCTAAGTTGATAACAGAATGATCATCAATAATTCCTGACATTGTTTATCAACACAGTTTATTTCAAGATAATAATGTTATTTGAGTCTTATTAAGGAATATATTTTAGCACAAGACGTTTAACTTATAAATTTCAGTGTACAGACGATTTATACGAGTGTAATGCGTACATTGTACACGATGTTTTATTTTATGGAGAGTGAACCTCATTACAAGGACTCAATCTTTAACAATTCGTCTACCATATGAAACTGTTGAGGAAATAAAAAAATATTCAGAATTTTTGCGATTAAAACCAACTAGGTTGTGTTCTATGGTGCTACAAGACTCATTAAAGGATTGGGTAAAGAATTATGCCAAAGAGATATATGAAGGAGTTGAGGAGCTAGTATGACTTCATTTTTAGGGATAGTAATGATTCTTGTGTTTTTTTTCTGGGCAATTATTCTTCTATTGGCAACACGAAGGCTACTTCAATTTTGGTTTGAAATTCGTGAGGAATCTTTCTTGCATCTTATGTTGATTATGGTTTACCCAGCTTTTTTATTTATAATACTCGCCGCCTATTATATAATATTATCTATAATTACTCCTGGTGAAGATATTAGAATCCCTACGTTGTTAGGAAGTGTTTTTGCATATGGATTTTATTTAGAATTCTCCCTCTTTTATCTATCCTTATTTAACAATAGTAGACACTATTTTGAAAAGTATATTCCAGTTCTCTTTGGATTCACCCTGTTATTATCTATTGTAAATTTTATTATTAATGAAAGGCTTTATTCTTTGAATTTATTGGATAATACTCTATTTTTGATTTCATTAATTCTAATGTTGTATTTATGTGTCCGTATTTTTAGTAATTTGCAAATTAACAAACAATTTTTTGATGATCAGGAAAAAGAATTCATAGTTTTGTTAGAAAAACTCACAATTCTCTTTTTATTCATCTGTGGTTTCTCTGGATTATTACATATCATTATGTCTATTCAAACAATTTACTTTGCTGAAGTCTACATGATTATTGCCATTATATCCTTGAGTTTATTCGGTTTAATCTTTTTATATTACAAAAAACTTATTGAGGAACGCGCCAAGAATATTGATTGGTTAGTATTCTTCAATAATATCTCCTAGGTATATTACACTTAATTTTTAAGATACAGATAGATGTTTCTTGGATTAGAATTGATACAATAATTATTTTACTCGAGAACTTTCACAAAAAACAAAAAATTTTTCTTTAATGAATGTGATAATACCAACGATAAAATCCAAAAAAATGGTGATAAAGGAATCAATTTGACTATCCCATTCTAAAGGGAGAAGAATAAAGATTAACACTCTGTTATGACTATCAAAACACCAATAATAAATAAAATTGTACCAATAAAAAATCAATAAACCATCATATAGTATACCACAACCATCATCGGCACCAGCTTTAACTCTAGGTTTCCCCTAGCAGAGTTAGATAAGATTCTTTAAAGGAAGAAATAGATCTATATTCTTTTCGCCTTTATCGTTCCAAGGCCCTCTTATCCTATTTTACTTGTCTAGGGTCAGGTGGTTTCAGGAGTGTAATTTTTCAATTGCAGCTAAAACCAAGCATTACGATCTGATATCTGTCCGTTGTTGGTAAGTTGTGGATGAATAACAGATTCATATTGAACGAGGCTTTGACAGATTTCTTCTTTCGAATGAGAAATCTTAAATATTTTACTCTAACATAAAATACAAAAGATAATGAAAAACACTGTCATTTTGTAAAGATCAATCTTTTTGAAGGGAATGAGGAATAATGCCGAGGGCTACCCTTAGAGCTAAAATATTATTGATCGGTGATGGGGGTGTTGGTAAAAGTTCTTTTCGTAGGGCCTGGTTAGGTGAAACCTTCCATACGCAGTATTTGATGACTCTTGGAGCTGATTTTGCTTCCAAAGAAACTTCCCTTTTTCATTCTTCAACAAATACCCATTTCACAATTAAATTTCAAATTTGGGATCTTGCGGGACAACCACGATTTAAAGTTGTAAGTGATCTCTATTATCGTGGAGCGGTTGGTGCACTTTGCTTTTTTGATATTACAAACAAAAATTCCTATATAAATCTCGCGGAATGGATTAACTCCTATTGGAAACTAAATGGTGAAGGAATTCGACCACTTTTGATTGTCGGTGCAAAGTGCGATCTCCGAAGAAATCCTGAGATTCAAGATCAAGTGTCCTCCCAACTTGGTATTGATTATGCAAGAGAATTAACAAAATATGTCCAAAAGAACAATAATTTTACTATCCATTATATTGAGACTTCTGCTAAGGACAATCTCAATGTAGATAAAGCTTTTCAATTATTAGGTAAGGAGATTATAGTAGTGTATAACCAAATTATGAGTTCCGTCTTGCGTAAGAAGAATTCTTAATCCCATTTATTTTAGAAGCCTCACTTGCAAGTAATCTCACAGGGATCGAGGAGGGAAAAAATAGGAAGAGAGGATAATAATATGTATATAGCTTCATTAACCAATCCAACGTGTAATGTAAAGAAGATAATATTTACCAAAGGGAATGTTGAAGAGATTCAATGCAGTAATTACAAAAAAGAATCGATAATGAAAGTGTGATTACCAGAAAAAACTATATATACCAGAAATATCATTAAAATTTCGAGTGAAATAGATGACAACGGACGAAGGAAAGGTAGGTTCAAAAGGAGAATTATTCCCCTCGAAAAAGATAAGAGAGGCGATTGGACTCAAAAAGAACCAAAAAATAAAATATTCGGTAATACATGGTCGGTTAATCATTGAAATAATTCCAGATCCAATTATGCTATTGTCGCAACCTCCAAAGGTTAAGCTAAGCTGGAAAGAATTCAAAAAGGATCGTTTAACATTCTCGAAGGAGCTAGAAAGTTGAAAATCCTATTTGATTCCTCATACTTTTTTCCTCTGATAAAAATAAAAGTAGAAAAATCTTCTCCAGAAATCTTTTCACTTATCCACCAAAAAAAACCTTTTGAAATGCAATTTTCTTCCATTACATTATTTGAACTATCTGCAAAGGGTGCAAGAATGATAAAATCAGGAAAATTAACAGTTAATGATGTGATTGATGGAATAAATGCATTAGTCAGTTGGAAAAATATCTCAGCTATAAATCCATGGAATGGAGAAGTTCAAAGATTAGCGTTTGACTTTAGACTTGACCATTCAGATTATATTGATTGTTTAATATTAACGAGTGCAATAATCCATGCAAATGTTTTCGTAAGTGAAGATATAACTCTACAGAAGCTTTTAAAAACGAAGTGGTTGAATAGAATCAGAGAAATTAACATAGAATTTGAAATAGTGAATACAGACCAATTAAAAGCTAAAATAAATGAAATTGATGTAAATACCTAAATCAACGCTATAGTTTCTACATGAAACAAATATCATGACGTATTATGCTCCTTTATAAAGAAAACTCAGATTTTTCAACTTATCACATGATATATATTAAATAATGTCTCATTTTATAAAAAATGTTAAACTTACCCAACGATTCTTCAGTTATAGGGCGTTATATAGATAAACATATAGAAGAATAGTAATATATACAACACATAACGATGTTTAATTCCTATTTTTAACTATTTTAATTTAAAATCGGCCGCATACAATTAGTGGGGTCACATTTCGCTTTTAATCGTTTGATAAATTATTTTTTTTTAACTTCAAATCCTAGATTCCTCTGTGTCATCCTAGAAGGCCAAGGAATCTCAATTGAAATAACTGCACCTATAATAGATATAACAATAAAAGTAATTCCTGAGATAAAAACAGATCCAAAACCAAAGAAAAGAAGTAAAAAACTTGGGATAATAACAACAAGTAAGACAACTAGAAGAACAATGAACCAGAAATAAGGGTCTTCGTATCTATTCTTAAACTGATCATCACTAGAGACTTCAGTAGCATTTATCCGCTTTATGATTGTTCGTTTGGTTAATGCTCTAATTATAAACTTCCATAGCAGTAAGAATATTACAATACTCAATCCGATTATTGATAAAGCAAAAATGATTGGTTCCCAGCCCATTGTTTGAGATAATAGATAAAACAAGAGTAACACGAGACATAGAATAATAAGATCAACAATCGAGTATCGTGTATTCAGTTTTTCCATAATTCCCATATCTAAATTAGCACTTCCTTAAAATCATTAATTTTTCTCTTTTCATCGTTTTACAGTGGCATTTTCAGATATAAAAAATTAATGATTAAAGAGGAAAAAATTATCAATTATTTTTTGAGGAATACTTAGAGGTCGTGTGTATTACAAAGTATGCCCTCTCTAAATCTTTATATTTTGTTAATATACCCAGAGAGTTGTTATACCAAACTTAAACAACTTTTACCAATCTCGTTTCTCCTACCCCTGTTACTAGAAAAGATTGAACCTGCACCCTAGTAGATTCATGAGATATTTTAGAAATGATATGAGGATTCGAATAATTATCAAAGGATACAGCGTGAACTTCAGCATCCCAGCTACTGAACGGCCGTGATATCAGAAGGGACATAGACTTTCCCTTTTTACTTTGATGAAGTTTTTCTAGTAGTAAGATCATCACACCTCCAATTATACCAAAAATATGGACTAAATATACGTTCCCAGTACTCATACTTGGGACTATTTTAACTAAAGATAGGTTGACGCCAGTTAACCAGTTGTTTTCCAAAAAGAAATTAACTGAAACTATAGTATAAAAGCGGGAGCAGTCTGCAATTATTCGTTCAAGAATGATAGGTATTATCGTGATGGAAAAAGGAATAACGTATCTTATCATATTATCAAGAGTGAAATAGTTTAATATGCTCTCTGATTCATTCTGTTGTCTAAACTCATTGAATGAGCGTTTTAATGGTTGAAATAACTCAAAGGAATCAATAACCATCATCCCCATTAGTGCACCAGATGCCCCAGCTCCAGACGGGGGGAATAAAAAGAATGACTTAATTTTTGAAATATCATGTCCCAAAACCCACTCAAGATGAAATCTGAGGAGGAAGTTTAATGGAATAGAAAATACAATCTCTAAAAGATGGGATATAATTCCAAAAAAGAGATAATAGACAAAACCTTTCTTTACTCCCCTATAATAGAAGAATAGCGACCCTAGAATTAGCATCATAAGAATATTTTGGCGAATATGGGCGTCATGGTTGTGAACAAATAAACTGGTAATAAGTGATAAGGGGAGAGTCTGCAGTGAAAATTTAAGAGAGTCTTTTAAGACGGAGTCTGAAGAGGTAAACAGATATGTAAATACAAAGATCATGGACAGTCCTATCGAGCATGTAAATGCAATTAAAGCTCTTTTCAACAAATCGTTATCCAAATCAACCAGCTTTCTTGTGAAAATCGCTTTTTGGCTAACTTAAATACTTCTTTATTTTGGATTCAAAAGATATTGCTGTAGAAAAACCTCAACTATTAACCAAAGTGCAAAAAAAGCCTTTTTTAAAGAAAGATATCAAATCCTATATTGATTTTTAGCGATAACACAAAAATGGCTATAGTAATATTTTATGTGAATAATGGACGTAATGAATTGATATGAGTAGACGTAATTCAGAGTTTGGTGGAGGGCGAGGAGGAGGACACAGATTCGGTGAAGGGCGAGGAAGATGGCGTAGAATGGATATTGGATCTGGAATGGGTGGTGATACATGCATCTGTATCAATCCTCAATGTAGAATAGAGATTCCTCATCAACTTGGGGTACCTTGTACGAATATTACTTGTCCTGTATGTAATTCTCCAATGACAAGAGCAATGGGTCAAATTAATTTTCCTAATCAATATTCTATACGAAATCAATCACAAAAGAACTTTCAAGCACAAAAAAGGGAAAAAATCCTTCCTAGTGATGTCACAGGAGAGAAACAAGAACTCTTTCCCGTAATACAGAAAGATCGATGTATAGGATGTGGAACCTGTGTGCAAATTTGTCCAGTCAGAGCAATTAAGCTAATTGATAATAAAGCAGTAATAAATTACACCTATTGTCGTAATTGCAAGATATGCATTCCAAATTGCCCTGAACAAGCCATTAAACTGGGAAAAATGGATTTGGATTAATTAATCCTCTTTTTAACATTTGATAGAATTTTAAGATAATTAGAATTAGATATTAAAAATAAAGATTTTGTCAAAACTCTAATATTTATTGATTTGCTGAAGAAGAATTATTAAATATCTTGATTCTGTTTTCTCCTAAAAATATAGATTATGGGAATATACGCATGTTCGTGTGAAATACCAACGCTATACGTATATTCGGTAATATCCAACAATAAAAATTATAGAGGTAATTGAACCTTCAAATCAGAAATAGCCAATGTTGTAGGGTAAATCCCAATTCCCTCTCTGGTTTCGATCATTTTATTTAAGCGCTTAAAGTGGTAATCATCAACCAAGATTCCTTTACATCCCTGAAGAACTGCGGATGCTAAATGTAAGGCATCGGAAGCGAATAGATTATGTTCCTGAATGAATCTTCTGGCAGTAAAAATATAATCTTCCACAATAGGGACAATTTCTAATTGTTTCTTACTTGCCAATCGCTTACCATCGGTCTCTATAAACACACGTAAATTTTCTGCTTCCTCAGCAGTAATTTCTTTTTGGTTTTCCCTCTTCTTTATTCCTCTTTCGATTTCCAGCTGACTCCAAATAGAACTAATACAGGTCAGTTGGGAGTTTTCAAGACAATATTCAACTAACTCGGCCCCCGTTTCTTCATAATAAAGATTCCATAATGCTGAGCTCTCTAAATATAATTTAATCTTCTTCATAGTGGAGAGCCTCAAGACCTTTCAATGTTTTTTCTTTTTCAGAAAAATATTTCCTGACCTCGGTTCTTGATTTCCATGGAATTTCTTTTAATTTCTCCTCACGCATTAATTCATAAAGTCCAGCCTTGAGTGCTTCACTTATGGAAGAATACTTCCCTTTAGCAACCAATTGCTCCAAAAATCGTCTCTCTTCATCGGTCAACCTGACTGAAGCCACTTCCATTTAATCACCAATATATTTGCTTACTCGTATACCAATTACAAATATGTTTACATAAAAAGCTTTCCAAGATTTCAAAACTACACTTCGTCCCCGACCAATTCTTCTTCTTCTCTCATTCCACAAAAATCTTTATATTTCATCTTTATAATCTGAATGTCTTCAACCTGTGTTAAAATACATTTTACGTATATTCATTAACTTATCCTGAGTTAAAGTACATTATACGTATCAATATACGTATTTTCGGTAACATACCCAACGCTATGTATTACTAGAAAATGTGATTTAGGAACAGTTTTTTTGAGGAGATTCAAAGAAGTAATTCGCTGCCATCTCCGAATTTAATGATAAGAAATGTAAAGATTCGGAATTGATTTCCTACAACATCTTGAATCTATAGACTTACAATCAAGCTTTCAATCGTTGTTTTCTAAATCCTAATATTCCTAAGGATACAAGAACGATCAATGCAGTCCACGCTGGTGATGGTGTGGAAGTGGGCCAAGATGTATTCCCAAAAATCACAAAAATTATTCCATTAAAATTGTCCGCAAATGGGGCACTGATACTAAAATCCGCGTAACCATCTTCATTGATGTCACCAAGACCAGAGACATCGAACGCGAAAAAGCCCCCTGGATCATAAGGGTCATAGTTTCTGAATATCAAATTCGCCTGGGATAAAGACCGATCCATGACCCATCCATGGGTACGCCCAAAGATGACATAAGCTTTTCCTTTATTCGACTCATCTGCAGCACCAATCAAGATATCATTGTACCCATCCCCATTGATGTCTCCAGCCCCTGAAACCGAAAAACCAGCATTATCATTAATAGATTCACCGATAAATGAGGCATTGGCATAATCAGCAGCAAACACAGTTGTTGGAGTTGAAGGCCAATGAGTTGTGTTTCGGCCAAAAAACACAAAGACTTGCCCTGCTTGAGATCCACCCTCATTATCCTTATAAGCGCCAAAGGCAAAATCATCTAGCCCATCCTTGTTCACATCCCCTAATCCAGACATATATCTGCCTGCATACCCACCATGTTCGTCCTCCGTCGAAATCAAAATTGTCACATTGGCCACATCCTCAATAGGTACATTTTTCTGCCACCTATCTGACGTTCTTCCAAAAATGAGATAGATGATTCTTTCCTTTGTTTGTCCGTAAAAAGCACTCAGTAAAAAATCATCGAAACCATCGTTATTCACATCTCCTACCCCCGCAGCATTTACCCCTAAGGTACTTCCTACGGTGCTT
>JAHQWW010000008.1 GCA_029856365.1 Candidatus Hodarchaeota archaeon | reverse complement strand
GCTCAAATTCGGTTGTTAATTGGGATAATATATTCCAGTTTTTCTTAACTGAATGAGATTCTATGTAGAATTTAATTTTTGGTTCAGTTCCAGAAAATCTGATCAATAAACAAGATTTATCATTAAAATAAAGCTTTAAACCGTCTAAAGATGATACTCTTGAAATTTTCTTTGACCATAAGTCTGGAAGGTTGTTAATTACATCTTTCACATATTTTCTGTGTTTTTCTGTGATATTGAACGCTTTCCTGAGGATTTTTCGTTTATCATATGGTTTTAGGATCTTTGAGACCCCGTTCAACTCTGAAAGTTCGAAAAATTTCAACACAGGATATAATCCATCAATCCATTTACCGAAATCAGGGAATAGTAGCTTGTTTGGTTCCCCCAAGAATATTATAGAATTATCGTCTATAAAGTCACGATTTCTTCCAATTCGACTAGTGATTACTTCTGCCTTATTTTTCTCCACAATTTCGAATGCTTGGCTAGTACAATCACTAGTCAAAACTATTTTTCTTCGATGTGGATTAGAATAATTCAAATGATCAAGGAAGAAATTTATTATCGTAGTTGAATTTACAAAGTGACCTTGTTCGTCAATCAGAGCAAAACGATCTCCATCGCCATCATGTGCTATACCAATGTCGGCACTTTCTTCGATCACTCTTTCTTTTAATATAGATAGTTTCTCAGACGTTGGTTCACTAGATCGTCCAGGAAAAGTAGCATCTAAGGTATTATTTATTGAGATTACATCAAAACCAAAGTGTTCAAGAACATATGGAGAAACAAGATTCGGTACATTATTAGCACAATCTAGAATAATTTTCTTTCCTTGATTCTTTATTTTGATATTACTGAGTAAATGATTGATATAATTATCAATGTATATCTTATTATTTTCATATTTTGAGATTCCTACATTTTTCCATGAATATGGCGATATCTTATCGCTGAAAGACCTTTTGCTTTCATAATAGAGACTTTCTTCCACCTTGACTTCAAAATCCTCTCCACATTCCCTTCCATTTAAAAAAAATTTGAATCCATTGTTTGAAGGTGGATTATGGGAAGCAGTAACCATTACTCCTAATGTATCATCCCTAACTGAGGTGATATAAGATATAACTGGAGTTGGGGATAAACCAATGTCAATCATTGTTCCTGAATAATAAGAAAATCCACTTATGAAACATGTTTTAAGTAAATCAGAAGTAAAACGTATATCAGAAGCGATATATGCTGGTTTGGAAGCTTGGAATACTTTACCAACAGCTATTCCGAGATTCATACTAAAAAATGGAGTTATTTTAGTATACGATCCACGTATTCCAGAACTACCAAACCAACGAGGCAATAATGATACACAACCTTGATGAAGTGACTCAAATAATAGATATGTGCTATAGATAACGTCTATAACTTAAATTCACTTTGAATAAGTAAATTTCTATGGTAAATATTAAATTTGCATAATATAAACTTTTAGGGATTCATTAGTAAAAGGCTAGATCATCATCTCTATGGCAGATAGCCTTATTAAAAAACCACCAAAAGAATGAATGGGAAAAGTGTTCGTTAGTTACGTATATTTTATTCCAGATTGCGGATCATATGAGAATAACCGCAGAAACCACTAGTAAAATGAGGATTATGAGCAGTAAGCCACTGATTCCCAACGTTCCAATTACAAAACCCCCAACTAATGTTCCCATTACGGTTCCCATGCCAATGAGAACTTGTCTAAGTGACATTGCTTTAGCTAAATCTTCCTGACCAACAATGTCAGATATCCATGCTGTTGGGGTAGTGACCAAGGAAACTGCCGTAAAAAATATTATTGGAAAAAATAATCCAATTATTATTATACTGAGGAGATCATAGCTATTCAATCCATCAATTAATATCGGGAACCAATCAAACAGGAAGAATATCATAGCTGAAAGAATTAATAATAATGTTCCAGCATAGCCAATGATCAATACGGGCTTTCTTGCCCATAGATCAGAGATTCTCCCCCAAAACAATAATCCTCCAACACATGAAACTATTAGAGCTACCAGAATAAAAAGAGAAAGATAAAATGGGATTTGGAGTCCAGATCCAGTTGGGATTTCCTCCGATAGTCGGTCAATGATGGGAATTATAAACGTAGAAAAAGAAACAATGGTTGAAAATGCCAACCAGTGAATACTGACTTGAAGGATTGGTATAGAGAAGAAAATTTTTTGATTGGACTTCTCATGTACAACATTCAAAAGTGTTTCAAATGAAAATGGGATATAATTCCCTGAATCACTAATAAAGATAATAGGGATGGCTGAAACAAGTAATAGAATCCCCAAAATGACGAAGGATTGCGCTTGAATTGTTGTCCACATAAAAACTCCTATCAAGGCACCTCCGACTCCCCCCACAGTGAGTAAAATACTATTATAACCAAGAGATTCTCCGATACGATCTTGAGGACTATGTTGTACCCATAATGCGATTACTGATCCAACACGTATTGCAGCTCCGAATCCTAAAAGTGCATTCATAACAAACAAAAATAGGGGGTCTGGAACTAAAACCAATCCCAAAAAACCCACGAATGAAACACAATTGGCTAATATTAAGAGGAACTTTCTACCATGAAGGTCACTTAAAGTCCCAAATATAGGGCCAAAGATAAACCAAAATAGGAAATAAACCGAAATAATGACGCCACTAATTAAGATAAAGCCTAATTCGTCCAAATATGCAGCTAGTAATAATTGTTGAGCAGTGAAAGCGATAGTTACGATAGTTGAATAAAGCGCTACGATTAAAAGAGATGGTTGTAAATATAAATCGAAAATCAAAGATTTAGGGGATATCGTTGAGCTTTCCATGGAGAATCACGGTGATATTACGTAGAAATCTCAAAGCTATCTGGAGAATTTGACAAAATTATGTTTCCAGAATCAGTAATAGCATAGGTGTCCTCAATCCCAAGCACTTTTTTATCTTGGATAAAGAACTTTGGTTCACAGGCTAGGACATTTCCACTGACAAGATTGGGCCCTTTTGGATAAAACACAGGAAGTTCATCTAGTTCAAGTCCCACTCCATGCCCAATAAAGGCAACTCTGTCGGTACTAGTACCCATGAAGTAATCATATATTTTCAACTCCTTACTTAATTCTATAACATCATTGTATAGGTTTCCTAGGTTTATAGGTGGTTTTAAATTACGTTGAAGAAATTTTTTTATTTTTTGGAGAGATTCTAGCTGATTACGAGTCTCTTCATCAAATTGTCCACAGATGAACGTCCGTGTTGTATCAGAAATATATCCCTGACTGTTTCCACAAGAATCTACAATGAAAGGGTTTCTTCCCAGCTTTTGACGACTAGGACCATACGGATATTTTAAAGTGAGTCCTCGACCTGAAATTGGGGTGAAATGAATATTTAATGTTGAAGATTGACTTGAAATAACATAGGCATAGTGTAATAATTCCGAATTGAATCCATATGTTGTAATGAAGCCATCATGCCCATTCTCAAGCAGCCAACTTTCCAATCGTAAAGATAATTCGATCTCTGTCATTTCTGGAGTAGCAATCTCTGTACAATATTCATATGATAGATCTACCAACTTCGCTGCACGTTCTATTTGATTAATTTCGTATTTTGACTTTATAGAACGAAGTTGTCTGAAAAGTGAGCTACAATTAACTAATTGAATATTCTTCGCTTTGGACTGTAAAAATTGAACGAATGAATAAGATAAGACATCTTTCTCTATAGCGATGATAGCTGGTTGTATGATATCCAATGTTTCGAATAACTTTGATTTTCTACCAAATTGTTGAATTTGAGGTATTTGTGAGAAAGCTTGTGCTAACGAAGCATTTCGCTTGACGAGATGAACAGGTTCACCTCCTTCTGTTGGTATATAGACTGCCCCATCGTACCCCACGCCTGAATAATAATAAAGTTCGGGAGTTGATAATAGAATTGCTCCATCAATATTGTCTTTTTTTAATTGGTGTCTTAACTTCGTAATTCGGGATTCAATTTCAGACAGCGGTATCTTTGAATAGCTTTCAGACATGATTCATGCTCCAAGAAGATATACAAAAAAACGATAAAAAAGATAGGATATTATAAAAATATTATGGAAAAGGATGGGAATCTAAAATGAATCGAGTTCATCTAAAGCTTGTCTGACCCGCGTGTCTATATCCTCCTCCTTGGTCATTCCTACGCTTAATCCCTCAATGCTTCTCAACATCTTTTCCTCACTCTCCGTAAGTTTCATGAGTTTTTTCTGATATAATTCCTTATATTTATCTCCCTTTTCTATGTCTCCAACACTATAATTTGCTTCTGAAATAATGTACAAGGCTGTTGTAAAAGCAGAGGCATTATCTAGGATATCATCAATAGCAAGAGCTTGAGATGCTTCAGTTATTGCTTCGAGAAAGTTCCTGTTATCTGTTTCAACCCATGCTTTGTTCATAAACGTTTCTACAAGTCCTTGATTATAATTAATCCTGGCTGCTAAGGTTCTGGCAAAATTATACGATTTTTCAAACATCACAGGGTCGTTATTTTGATAATGTAATAAGATAAGTTGGTTGTGAATATCAACTAAATCCTCAACCGCGTTGTTCTTAACACCTATATCATGTCCTTCATTTAGAATCTTTATAGCTTCTTTGATTTCTTCCCTCTTCCTTAATGCTTTAGCTTTGATGATACGTTCCTGTAGTTCCTCCATTAGAGATACACTCAATTAACAGGTTTATATTTTTTGAGAATGAGAGATATCGTATAATATCAGTTAATTATTCACTTTCAATTATTTATCTTTTTCTTCTTTTTCTTCTTTTATATTTTATTCGGAATAGATTCAGAATTTTTCTCAGTGATAAAACTTATCTTTAGTATAGATATAGAAAGGTTTGGAATAACATAAATTATACTTTTGTAATAATTTCTCTCAGTATTTAGAAATTAATAGAGAAATACATAAAAAAGCCAGATTTCTCAAAATAAGAGAACCAGATAGGACAGGAAAGAAATGTCAGAGGAAGAAATATCAAATATGGAATTAACAATTCTAGAAATAATATCACAACACAGAGACATACATTTCTTAAATATCATGGCACAAATAAAACAGATGAGTAATATCACTGATCAATCATTTAACAAAAATCTATTTGAGGAAAGTTTAGCGGGATTGGAGAAGAAAAAATACATCAGGCGTCTCCCAAGTAATCCTGAAACCTTTGGGATTACAGAAAAAGGCAGAGACTTGTTATAAAGTTCGTTATTAGCCTTACATTGAGGTTAAAATCTTCATATTAACAATTCCTTTAGCGAATACGCTGCCATTGTACAGGAATTGACTGAAACCATAACTCTCCATTGAATATCTTAATTCTCGTAAAGTGTTTTGTAATATTTTTTTGGGTCGAAGATAGAATCTTTTATACGCCCACTTCGTCATTGTCTTCATTTCTTCTCGTGACATCCCAGTGTTTTCTGTAATAGGATAAAAAAGATTGTATTTACTATAGTCGTGCTCTTTTATCTTCCCTTCATTTAACATATTCCGATAAAATTCCGTACCAGGATAGGGTGTCGCAAGAGTGAATAATGCTAATTCTGGATCTAGTCGGTTGATGACCCAGTTCACAGTGGCTTTTATTGTCTGTCTTGTCTCTCCAGGAAATCCGAAAGACAATGAGGCTAATGTATCCATGTGTGCTTTTTTGGTGTTATCAAAATATTGTTCAATCTGACTAACCAAGGTTCTCTTACGAATTTGATTAAGAATTGCTTGATTTCCAGATTCAACACCAACAAAAACTAGCCTGCAGCCTGCTTTTCTCATGAGAGTAAGTAGTCCAAGTTCCCCCCTATCTGCTCGTGTTGTTGCACCCCAATAAATATCCTTAATCTTAGAAAGGCCGTGGACTAATCGTTTAACACGACGTTTTGAGATAAAAAACAAGTCATCTACAAATGCTGTTGCTTTCAAATCCATCATTTCGCGCAGATAACGGATTTCTTCTGTAATCTTCTCTGGTGAACGGGGACGCCATTTCGCCCCATAAAAAGCTGAAACACTACAAAAATCACAAGAGAAAGGACATCCTCGGCTTGTAATGACTGAAGTTGCGGGAAAAGATGATCCAAAAATTCGATATTTTTCCATAGGTAGGAGATGACGGGCAGGTAGAGGAAGAGTGTCCAGATCTTGGATGAACGGTGCAGGATGATTATGTTTGGCTAGATTATCTTTGTTTAAATAGGAAATCCCCCTAATTCGAGTCCAATCGTGGCCAGTTTCAAAATGTTTTATAAACTCTAAAACAGAATATTCAGATTCCCCACGGAATACAAGGTCAACATCTCCATTAGCTAACTCTAAACACTCATCTGGCATGGCAGTTGGATGGTAGCCTCCCAACGCTACAATTGGAACTTTCTCCTCTTTAGCAATGTGGGCTGCTTGAAGAGCATTATAGAGATTAGGTGTGAGTGTTTGAATTCCTACAAAATCAGGAGCAAATCGTTTTAAGTATTTTCGATAGCTTTCAAACGAATATTCTAAAGCTGAACAGTCTAATATTCTAACTTTAGAAAAACCATTCTTTTCTAACACAGCAGCAATATATCCTAAGCCGAGAGGAGGCGCAGTAAAGTTTAAAAAGGCAAGTTGGTACTTGTTTACTTCTTTTCGTTTTGCTGGTGGGACTAAAAGGAGAATTTTCACCCTTAAAAACCATGAAAAGCCCTTTCATTAATATTAATAAATTCAGTGTCTACATTGTTTACTTCTGAGGAAAAAGTATGCCAAATTATAAATAACCACCATTTTCTGCGGAATATCATAATTTTAATGATAAAAATCTCTCCAACCTAAAACTAAATTATTCTCAGTGATGGGACATCACATGATTGACCTTGAGCTTACTCATCTAGGTATTTTTCTTGTAGCAGGACTAGCCAGTCCAGTTGTAATTAAGATCATTCAATATATATTGGCACCCAATATTCCACGCCTGAAAGCCGCAACTACTACCTACGAGTGTGGAGAGAAACCAATAGGAGATGCCCAGGTTAGATTCAATGCTCAATTCTTCACCTTTGCAGTTGTATTTGTGCTTTTTGATATCCTAACCATTTTCTTTCTTCTCTGGGCTTATGCTTTCCAAATCATTGAAGAAAAAATTACCATTATTCTTATTATGAGTGTATTTGCCTTATTTGTTTTAATTGGATTGTTCTTCTGGATGAAAAAAGGAACAATGAAGTGGGTGTAAGAATTATGTCGAAACTGGATCAACTAAAGTCATATTTCCGTACTTCACGGCAAAAAACATGGGGAATTAGGAAAGAATGTAAAGAACTGGGAGAATTAGAGATTTATGAACCAATGCCAAATGTGGTCCTTACTCACTCACGAAATTTTGTAACTGTTATGATCAATTGGCTTCGTAATTGGGCTCAGAGATGTAGCCTTTATCCTGTATATCTTGGAATGAAATGTTGTGCCATAGAAATGGGTGCAACAATGGCTAGTCGGTATGATACTCAACGGATTGGGGTTTTAGCTCGAGCTAGCCCTAGACATTGTGATGTATTGTGGCTTAATGGTCCTGTAAGCATAAAATTTATTCCCCGCCTTCGGGATATCTATGATCAAATGCCTGCTCCTAAATGGGTTTTAGCGACTGGTGAATGTGCAATTTCTGGAGGACCTTTCTGGCAGGCACCAACGATACTAGAAGGTGCAGACCAAGTAATCCCTGTAGATGTTTATGTTCCTGGCTGTCCTCCTCGTCCAGAAGCTATGTGGGCGGGGATTCATCGCCTCCAGGAAAAAATTAGATCAGATGGAGTTTTCATACCTGAACCACTGCTTGAAGAGCCTAGAGAATTTTATGACCGAGATCCTCCAATGATGGACTTACGATTACGCCGTAAAAAGCTATTAAAGGAGGCAGAATAATGTCTGTTGCAGAGAATCATTTAAATCGGTTAAAAGAAAGATTTAATACAAAATTATCAATAACAGAGATATCTGAGACTAATCGTATTCGATTACAAATTCCTGTAGAAGATTTAGTAGATATTATGCAATATATTGCTTCAGAATTACTATTTACATCCCTAGAAGCAATTTCAGGAGTAGATTATGAAACACATTTCGATGTAGTCTACCATATTGATAGATGGGATGGTGATCCAACAGTTTTACAAGTCCATGTCAAGGTTAATGACCGAGAAAATCCAGCTATCCCAACAATAACTCCTATTTGGGAATCTGCAAATTGGCACGAACGAGAACTGTTTGATCTTTTTGGGATTAGCATTATAAATCACCCAAATTTGAAAAGGTTACTTCTCCCCGAAGAATGGGATGATTATGAGCATAAACACATTTCGGAACTGCATCCCATGCGCCGAGATTATCACTTGCCTGAAAAACCGTTTTCTTTCAAACCACATACTAAATAATGTGAGTGAAAATAATAATGAGTGAACAGATGTATATCCATATGGGTCCACAGCATCCAGTAAATCATGGCTTATGGACTTTGAAAGTAAAGACTGCAGGTGAACTTGTTATTGATGCAGAGGTGTTAATAGGTTACGTTTTCAGGATGATTGAAAAAATTGCCGAATCGCGTCCCTATAACGCTATTCAACCTTTAACTAACCGACTCTGTTATGTTTCTGGGATGAGTTGGGAAGCAAGTTACACTATGGCTGTAGAGAAGTTAATGGGGGTTGAAGTAAGCAAACGGGCCCAATACATTCGTACAATTATGTTAGAACTTCAACGGATTGCTTCTCACTTGACTTGGCTTTCAGCATATTCAACTGATGTTGGAGTAGTAACTATGTTAGTTATCGCATATCGGGAAAGAGAATATGTGTTAGATCTCTTAGAACATGTAACTGGATCCCGAATGATGTATAACTACTTCACTGCAGGGGGTTTACGTCGTGATTTGCCACAAGGGTTCAAAGAAGATTGTCATAATCTCACTCACTATCTTGAGGAACGATTAAAGGAATATAAAGCAATTTTGGATGATTCAAAAGTATTCTTACTCAGGAGTGAGAATGTGGGGATCATAACTAAAAATGACGCGTTGAATCTTGGTGCTACTGGTCCTGTATTACGCGCTTCTGGGGTACAAGCTGATTTACGAAAAATTGAACCATATCTAGTATATGATGAACTTGAATTTGACATTCCCATGCGTACTTCTGGGGATTGCTATGCTCGATATGAGATTCGAATGGAAGAGATGTTTCAATCCATCAGATTAATTCGTCAAGCACTAGATCAAATACCTTTAGAGGGGGAAATTCTCCAAAAGCCTCCACGTAAGCTGCCTAAAGGAGATATTTACTTTCGAACAGAAGATCCTCGTGGAGAAGCTGCTTTTTATATAATTGGGAATGATGACCGAATTCCTTACCGTGTGAAGATTAAATCTCCTGCTTATTCAAATTTAGCAATATGTAACTATATTTTGAAGGGGGGTAAAGTAGCAGATATTGCCCCTACTGTTGCAAGCATAGACCTTTGTATGGGAGAAATCGATCGATAGGTGAAGATTATGGGTTATGGTTTGTATGATTGGCTTTTAGATGGCTGGGAATGGTGGCCAGGGATCATACCTCTTTTAATTGAACCATTAGTTCCTCCTGAGCACATAGGCCCAATAAGGTCATTTGTAATTGATTCATTGGAAATGACAACTATCCTCGTATTTCTAATTGTCAATACAATTTTGTTAATCTGGTTAGAAAGGAAGATATCATCAGGTAGGGCATGGACTGCACGCGGCCCAGTCTTTATTGATTTCAACTATGGGCATTTCTTCGGTAGAACATGGAAATTTGGATTATTACAGAACATTGCCGAGTTCCTGAAATTTTTCTCTAAGGAAGATATTGTACCTGAAAAAGCAGATAAATTTCCTTTTAATGTTGGATTTTTTGCTTTTGTTGTAGCTCCGCCATTCATACTAGGGGCATTGTTACCTTTAGGTGCAACCTTGGTAATTGCAGATCCTGCTGTAGGTTTCTTACTTATATTTGCTCTTTTTTCTTTATATCCTGTTGGTGTTCTTATTACAGGATGGTCTTCAAACAATAAATACTCTCTCATAGGAGGATTTCGATCAGCAGTTCAAATGATTAGTTACGAGATTCCATTGATGCTTTCTATTGCATCAGTTGTATTGGTAACCAATTCTTTTTCATTTGTTGAAATTGCTAAACAACAAGCAACTCTGCTTCTTCCTTTTGCTATTCTAATGCCTATAGGATTTATTATTTTCATGGCTGCACTAACAGCAGAAACAGAGAGAGTCCCCTTTGATATTCCTGAAGCTGAAGCAGAATTAGTTATGGGTTGGCGAACTGAACTTACTGGTTTTCGATATATGATGTCCATGGCGACTGAATATTTCATCCTCTTGATTGGTGCGTTTATAGGAGTATTTCTCTTCTGGGGAGGACCTTATTTACCCTTTAATCTCTTTAAGCACGAAATTGAGACAATTCACCTTCTTGCGTTTTTAATTATTTTAGTGAAACTGTGGATATTTATCTTCTTGTATATCTGGGTACGTGCTTCATTACCAAGGGTAAGACCAGACCAGTTACTAGACATTGGATGGAAGGGACTAATTCCTCTAGCAATTTTAAATATAATCTATATTGTATTAATTATGCTGTACTATCCCCAATTCTTCGGAGTGGTTCCTTAAATGGTAAATTTCCGTTATATTCCAAATATTTTAATTACTCGTCCATTGGCTTACATCTTCCGACATATTTTCTTAAAAAAACCAATTACAATACCTGATGGCGATCGTAGAAACAAGAATACCATTTATTTTCCAAAAGAGCTCGCTAAAAAAGGACAAACTGTCTTAGATAGAGATCTATCTCTTTCGGACGTTTTCAATCACACACCACATATTTCACCTAATTTTCGTGGATTAATAGCCTTAAATCTTATGAATTGTACTGGTTGTAAGGCCTGTGAAAGAGCTTGTCCCAATAAATGTATAGAAATGAAGTTACTTGATCCTCAACCTCCTCATTGGGAAAAGAAACGGCCATTAGAATCTCCTCAAATCTTTATTGGGCGATGTATGTATTGTGGTTTTTGTGTCGAAGCATGCAGATATGATGCCTTATATCATTCAGCTGGATTTGATGGGGCTACCTCAAAAAAGGAAGATTTATATTACACTTATTTTGATTTATACGATGTTTATAAATTGTATTATCCAAAAGAGTATGAACAGCAACAGCAAAAGTATGTTGAAACATATGGTAAATCAATTGAGGAATTTTTAACTTCTGAGAATAAGGAACTGGATGATTAAAAATGGCTTTAATTCCTACGGAGTTATTTCAAACTCTAGAATTATTTTTTTTCTTTATATTGATTGGATATACAATAGGGTCAGCATTCCTAGCTGTTACAGTTAAAAGTGTCTACCATGCTGTACTATGGCTTGTATTCACCCTGTTAGGTGTTGCTATGATCTTTTTACTCTATGCTGAGTCATCTCTTCTCTTAGTTATTCAGATGATTGTATATGCTGGAGGAATCACCGTTTTATTTGTTTTTGCAATTTCCCTTTCTGGAAAAGAAGCAATGTTTGAGGAACAAAAAGATTTGAAATTATTAGATTGGCGATTAAGTTTTGCAGGGAGCTTCATTTTACTCCTTATTGCGCTTTATGTACTTTCACGAGTCAGTAGCATTTTTTGGCAAAAACCTGACCTGACCAACAAGCCTAGTGAAATAGATTTAATAAGAGACATGGCCAAGATGTTATTCACGGTTCATGGAGGGACAATATTAGTGCTAGGATTCCTTTTACTTGCAGCAATGCTTGGTAGTGTTTATCTAGTAAAAAAAGAGGTTGAAGACATATGACTGACTTAGATGCTTGGGTATTTGTTGGAATTGCCCTTATTTTGTTTTTAATTGGCTTTGCAGGATTCATTAAGTCTCAATCAGCAGTACGAATGCTGATATCAATTGAAATCATGATAAATTCTGCTAATATCAATTTTGCAATTTTTGCACTGTATAATGATCTTACTTTTGTTACTGGACATGTGGGTGTTATTATCAGTATTGCTTTAGCAGCAGCTGAAGCCGCAGTCGGCCTGGGGATCATCCTATCGATTTTTCGAACCCATGGGACAATAGATGCTACAGATTTTGTTAAACTCAAAGGTTAGAAGGAAGAATTACTCATGTCGGAATTAGTCTTTGGTGGTTTTGCTTATCTCATTCCCATTATTCCCATCATTTTTGCATTCATAACCATTTTCTTTGGTAAATTTGTGGACAAAAAAGCTCATGGGAATATTTTTGCCCTCATTGCATTGGGCGTTAGTTTTATATTAACTATTATCGTTTCAGGGGAAGTCTTGCTTCGACTCTTCGCGGAAGAACATATCGAGGAATCATTAATTTTGATGGAATGGATTCGCATTGGTGATGTATCTCTAGATTTTGGAATTTTATTGGATCCATTATCTGCTGTAGTTAGTTTAATGGTCGCTTTGGTCTCATTTCTGGTTGCTATTTATAGTCGTAGTTATATGGCGCATGATGGGTCGCCACGTTATTATGCAGAGATTAACTTATTTGCTGCAGCAATGTTGGGCTTAGTTTTTTCACCAAATATGATTCAATTATTTCTATTCTGGGAAATCATGGGTGTTTGCTCATATCTGTTGATTGGTTATTTTTACGATAAAGATGTTGTTCCAGAAGGACAACCTCATCCTGCATCAGCAGCAAAGAAAGCTTTTCTAACAACAAAAGTAGGAGATGTATTTCTATTTGTTGGCATTATTCTTCTTTATTTAGAGACTCTTGCTGTAAATCATCCTACATTCGATTTTCTCGAAATCCGTCATATGCTAGAAGCAGGAACTCTTAATATAGATCCCATGTTATTTATAATGATCGCTCTCTTAATCTTTGGGGGTGCTATAGGGAAATCTGCTCAATTTCCACTCCATGTTTGGCTACCAGATGCCATGGCAGGACCAACCACTGTTAGCTGCTTAATTCATTCTGCAACCATGGTGAAAGCTGGGATATTCTTGGTAGCCCGCAGTTATTTTGTGTTTGAATATGCAAGTAAGGAAGCTTTATTGGTGGTTGCATTAATTGGAGGTATAACTGCTATTTTATCTGGAACTATTGCGTTAGTAAAGACAGATATTAAGGGGATACTAGCTTATTCTACAATCAGCCAATTAGGCTATATGACAATTGGTTTGGGTGTTGGTGGAATGGCTGTGGCGGTTTTCCATATTATTAACCATGGGATTTTCAAAGCTTTATTGTTTTTGTCCGCGGGTTCTGTTATTCATGGATCTGGAAGTCAGGATATTAGAGAAATGGGAGGATTACAAGAAAAAATGCCTCATACATGGAAAGTAATGTTAATTGGTTCACTCTCTCTCGCTGGAATTGGTAATGGTTTTTTCAGTAAAGATGCAATAATTTTACATGCTCTTCATTATTCTGGTCTTTCAACACTACATGAACAACTAATTGCGTTAGTTTGGTTATCATCTATTATTACTGCATTTTTAACGGCTTTTTATATTTTTAGATTATGGTTTGTGGTGTTTCCAGGAACAAATCGTCTTCCAGGTCATCATGTCCACGAATCTGATCATTGGATGACGATTCCTTTGTGGATTTTGGCTATTGTTTCTTTAGTGCTTGCAGGTTATTTCACAATAGGGCTTTTCCTTCCAGATCTTTCTTTTGAACATCATCTTGTTCACTGGTTACAACCTCATGAACATGCATTAGACTTTGATTGGATTGTTGGAATATCTTCTATAGTCTTAGCAGTTCTTGGAATCCTATTGGCCTATCTGATTTATTACCCCCGAGCTGATGCGAAAGTTAGCTTTCCTAAGGGAGAACCATCATTCAATATTGAAGTGGCAGATCCTGATAGTATCGCGGTGCTACAGGGTGGTTTTCGTTCCATTACTCGAAAAATAAAGTCAACAATACTTGGTAGAGGCATTCAACGGATTCTAGAAAAAGGGTATTATATCGATGATCTCTACTTAGCACTGGTTTATTTTGTAGATGCTAAATATTGCGCCGCAATGAATTGGATAGAACAAAACGTCTTCGATGGTGCTGTTAGACTTGTTGGTTGGGGGGGATATGAACTTTGTGGACTTTCCAAATGGTGTGATGACCATGTTGTTGATGGGTTGGTTCGATTGACTGCACGAGCTTCCTTAGCTCTATGTAGTTTAGCTAAAACCACAGATGAACGGGTAATTGATCATGGTATTATTCGAAATTCAGCTAAAGGAGTTATGAAAACAGGGGGTTATTTACGTCGAATACAGACGGGAGTAGTTGAAAATTACGCTCTATATACCCTCTTGGGAGCGATTTTTCTCATCGTTGTTGCGATTATTGTAGCAGGGGTGGTACCTCTCTAAAAGAAGGAATAATAAGAATAAAGGTTGAAGACAAATGTTGACACAATTAAGTTTTGGTGATCTTAATATCGGAATACTATCTCTGATCTTCTTACTGCCAATTTTGGCAGCATTTCCGACATGGCTAGTAGGTCGTGTTCGTAATGAGCTTTCAAAGTGGTTTGCACTTGTTATTAGTGTTGTTGTCATGGTATTAGCAATTATGGCCTTGATGATGTATGAACAACCTCCTACCGGTCGTTGGGATTTAATAGAAGAAATTCCTTGGATTGAAGCAATTGGAATGAGTTATTCACTCGGAGTTGATGGATTAAGCCTACCTTTGGTCTTATTAAGTGGATTCATATTTTTGGTAGCAGTCCTTGCTTCATTCAAAGAAATTCATGAGAGAGAACCTGCATATTATGCAATGATAATGCTTCTTGAGACAGGCCTCATTGGAACATTTCTTGCAATAGATTTTGTTATATTTTATGTTGCTTGGGAATTGGTCTTGGTTCCGATGTTTTTCCTAATCGGAATATGGGGTGGTCCTAAAAAAGAATATGCAGCAATCTACTTCTTTATCTATACACATGTTGCGTCTTTAGTCATGATTTTAGGAATTGTAGGTCTTTGGTTAGAGTCATCCAAATATACTCTTACAGGAATTGGTACTTTTTCATTTACTGAATTAGCTAGCATGGCTGATCAATTCGGAACTGGTCCATTTGTTCTCCTGATCTTTCTAGCATTATTATTTGGATTTATAGTGAAAGTACCTAGTGTTCCTTTCCATACTTGGTTGCCTTTAGCTCACGTTGAAGCCCCTACACCAGGTTCAATGATTCTAGCTGGGCTACTCTTGAAAATGGGTGGTTATGGCTTATTAAGAATGGGTGGTTGGTTTTTACCTGATGCCCTTTCGGAGTTTGCCTGGTTGGTCGCAATTATTGGATTGGTTTCGCTATTATATGGTTCTTGGGTTGCTCTTCGCCAAGTTGATATGAAAAGTCTTGTTGCTTATTCATCAGTTGGCCATATGGGAATTATTCTTCTTGGATGTGCTACTCAATCCCCTATAGGATTCGCTGGTGCAATGTACATGCAAATTGCACATGGAATTATCTCTCCCCTAATGTTCTTTGTTGCTGGTACTATTGGACATGCTGCTCACACCCGAGATATTCCTAAACTTAAAGGAATAGCAAAGAATATGCCTGTGACCGCGGGGGTTATGGTCTATGGATCGTTTGCTAGTGCTGGGTTACCAGGATTAGCTGGATTTTGGTCTGAATTGCTTGCTTTCGTTGCTTTATTCAATTGGGGTGAATTTGGTAGAGGATTAGCTTTAATTGGAGTTCTCGGAATTATTTTTACAGCAGCATACTATCTATGGATGTTACAAAGGACAGTATTTGGTGATGTAAATCCTGAATTGGAATATGTACATGATATATCACACTGGTCTCAATATGCCGTCTTTGGGTTCCTATGTTTCTTTACATTACTCCTTGGAATATTACCAGCACTCTTATTGGATCTAATGGCAACTGCTAGTTGGCCTCTATAATCAATGAAAAATGAAGAATTCAAGGTGAATCGAATCCATGAGTGATTTCCTGACTACATTTCTTCCTTTTCTATCATTAATTGGAACTATCATCATTTGTATAATTCTAGAAGCTTTTGATATGGATCACAGAATTTTTGCTCCTGTTACCATAATAGGAGGTCTTCTCTCTTTATATTGCATAATTATCGGAATAGATAGTGGCATCACTTATGTATTTGGGAATGCAGCTGACCTCTTTGACCTTTCAAGGACAACAGGTCTTTTTGTTATTGATAATTTCTCCCGATTTTTCGCCATTATTTTTCTAATTGTGTTATTATTAGTCTCAACATCGAGTATTGATTATATGAATTCCGAAAGGAATGTAGGAATATACTATATACTTTTAGTATTTGCAACAATAGGGATGTTATTGGTTGCTGCTGCAAATGATCTATTAGTCCTGTTTGTTGCATGGGAATTGGGAAGTATCCCTGTATATACTCTAGCAGCTTTTCAAAAAACCCGAGCTGAAACCAGTGAGAGTGCTTTGAAATTATTTCTTATTGGTGCTATGTCTTCAGCCTTCATACTCTTTGGTATTTCATTAGTTTATGGGATTGCTGGTACAACGAGTATTGATGGAGTTATTACTTCTTTTGCAGATACTAAAAGTTATTCCCCATTTCATCTTCTTGCACTGATGTTCTTGTTGGTTGGTTTCGGATACAAAATAGCTGCTGTCCCATTTCATGCATGGGCAGTTGATGTATATCAAGGAACACCTACAACCATAACAACCTTTTTGGCAGCAGGGTCCAAAGCTTTAGGATTTGTGGCTGTGTTCCGTATAATAGTTGCTGGTCTGACTGAAATAGATATTATTTGGGGTTACTTGTTTGCACTACTAGCAATCCTCACTATGACTTTAGGAAACGTTGTAGCTTTAGTCCAAGAGAATATTAAACGGATGTTGGCTTATTCTAGCATTGCCCACGCAGGTTACATCCTCATTGCATTAGCTGCGGTAACCAGCAGCCCAATCTCTTCGGTCATTGGTAATCTTAACTTTTCAGTTGCAGAATTTTCTATCGCTGCTGCTGAAATGCATATTCTCACTCATGCACTGATGAAAATCGTCGCTTTCACAGCAGTGATTGTGATTGCATTTTCTATTCATAGTGAGAAGATCGAAGATTATGTAGGTTTACGAAAAAAACACCCATGGTTAACTTTTGGTTTAACAATTGCATTGTTGAGCCTTTTGGGTGTTCCTCCGTTAGCTGGATTCGTTTCCAAAATATTATTATTTTTTGCAGCGATTTATGCAAACCTCATATGGTTAGCTATAATTGGAATCATTAATAGTGCCATCTCAATCTTCTACTATATTCGTGTAATCAAGCTAATGATAATTGACACACCTTTAGAAGAACGAGATGATGTTGCAGTCATTCCCGTGGAAAGAGTTACTCCCTTTACTATTCCATTATCATATCAGCTTAGTATTGGCATTTCAGTTCTTCTCATAATAGTTATTGGTATACTTCCTGGGCCCTTCCTTGAATTTGCCCTTTCTGCAGCTGAAAATCTATTATCACCTTGAACAAAAACCCTTTCAGTTAAATTGTCGATTCTTATTAGCTTTTCGCAATTTGAGTTGTCATCTTATGGATGTGGACGTTCTTATTGTAGGTTTAGGACCTGCAGGTGCAACAGTTCTATCAAAGTTGGCTCAAATTGCTGGTTCAGAAATCTCAATTTTAGCCATTGATCATAGGCAAGAACTTGGATTTCCTGTTCAATGTGGCGAGTTTATGCCAGCTCCCGAAGAAATGGCTACTTTGATGCCTGATGTCCCTAATGCTCAAGCATTTTTCACATTTAATAAGCAATTTATCAGTACATATACCCACTCTATTTCCTTCTTTTCTCCAGAAAGAAAGGTCATTAGAACTCCTTTTCAGGGATATACTCTTCATCGTGGAAACTGGAATGCCCATTTAATTGAAGTAGGAAAAGAATATGGAGCTGAAGTTTGGACCTCTGCCTGCGCTGTTGATATGACAAATAATATGGTCACAGTTGTTCGGGAGAATGGTAGATCTATACAAATTACACCACAAATTATCGTTGGAGCAGATGGAGTTAGCTCTCGTATAGCCAAATGGACAGGACTGGCAAACAAAAGACCCGATAAGCATTTTGTCATTGTAAAACAACATTTAATGACTGAGATAGAAAACGAGTATGACTCAACTGATGTAAAGATGTTTTTTGGTGAGAAATATGCACCTGGAGCTTACGCTTGGATCATTCCCAAGAGTCGGAACACTGCAAATGTTGGTGCTGGAGTACGCCTTCCTATGCTAAAAAATGACATGAATGTTTCCAAAGCATTGTCTAATCTGATTAATATTCATCCTATTGCAAGTCAAATTCTTAAGAATGCTCACATAGGACAAACGATTGCAGGTATCGTTCCTGTAGGTCTCCCCTTTCAAGAAACTGTTGAATTAAAAACAAAAACTTTGCTGGTTGGTGATGCAGCATGTCAAGTTGTATCTAGCGTTGGTGGAGGAATCCCTCCGTCAATGGTAGCAGGTTCAATTGCAGCAAGCTCTATTATACGTTTTTTCAGAGAAAAAGTTCCGTTATCTGATTATCAGTCAAAATGGCAAGTTCAAATGTTGAAGATGTTTAAAAGCGCCTATAAATTACGTCAATTCTTTGACATAATCTCGGGGGGTGGAGACAGACGTGTACAATGGTATATGAATCGCTTAAGTTCATCAGATATCAATAGTGTTGTACATTGTATCGTACCTTGGAGGGTTTTTCTGATAGCTCCATTTATGCGCTTCTTGAATTTGATTGTCAAATAAATTAGGATGGAGAATTGACTTTTTCAGATCCATCTAGTATAACCAGGCATTGAACAACACTTTGGAAGAGGTTCATGATGACAAGATTCTCCTCCCACAGAACAAATTAAGCTTGGTATACCATCTATTTCTCCAATCACCATCTCTTTTCCGCAATGCTTAGGAATTGGTGAAACAACGGTTCCACAATTTTGACAACGATATGAAGGCATAATAATCGTCTCCTGATTAAAATATTTTCGATTATAGACTTTTTTACGTTTGAAATTTGGATTAGATATCATTAGATCGAGGATTAAAGGAATTAAATGTCAAATCAGATAACTGAATGTTTCAAAAATTATCTCTTTTTAACCCTAACTGAAATAATTATAGAAGCCAGTCCGATAATAATTGAAGCTGTTCCAAAAACCATAAGAGTGAAACGACTGGATGTTATTGTAACTTCCAATTTGGTGTTCTCAGATAAGTGAGTACCATTTAGGATTTGTGTCGAATCCCAATGTTCAATCACTCCTACAACCATAAAAGACCCACTAGATAACTGAGTGTGTAAACTAGTTTCGTTGAGATTTGTTAAATTCATAGCCAAAGGATAAATGATGAGATCTGAAAGTAAAGACTGGTAATTGGTTTCAAAAGTGAAAATGTTTTCACTTGTGTTGAATGGATACTGTTTAAATAATTGTGAGACACCAGTGGAGAAGTTCTTATAATATTCTTGAGTTGTTAACAATAATACTTGGTCGAAAGGATTACTATCAGAACCTGTAATTAATGTACTCTCTATAGAGAACACTGTGTTGGGTTGGAGTAAATAATTCGTGGTTTCAAACTTAATTGCTATAGTTGGAGAAAAAGTAGTTGGTGATACTTGAAAAGAACCTCTAATATAATCTGTATCAACAGTCTGTGTTCCAATCATTGGGCCAATAACAAGTCCCATAACTAGCATTATTGTACTAAATGTTAAGATAGGTCCATCAAATCGGATCTTTTCTCGCCATTCAGTCAAACGGTTTAAATTGACTGTCGGTGCCATGGGGCGAGCTACATACACTAAAAATATCACAAATAAAATCACATGGATAAAGAAATCATTAATATAGAAGGCCACAGGTTTATGACCCCATATTTCTTCCCGAATTGAAGGTGGTAAATTCACAAAGTATGTTGTTAGACCTCTTAAATATGATATTCCAGAGATTTCAAAACCTATACCAGCGATTGTGGCTGGAAATATTAACCAAGGCATAACATCGAAGAGAATTACGAAATTAAACTGATAAAGGCGATCAGACAATGGATAAAAGATAGCTAAGGGAGTTTCTAAGTCAAGAAAGATATGAATCAGCCATAAGATTCCTGCATACAATATACAGCGGCCTATGAAGCTACGTTTTTCGTTATTGTTTGTAATAATTTTTTCTTCTCTCTCTATACTACTTGAAGATGAATAATGATAGTATATGACTGTTCCTAGAATTATCAAAATTATTGGTAGAACTATACTATGAAACAAGCCTCTATGTACCCCAATAAATATATCAAGATCGGGAAGGATTGAAAAAGCTACTACAGCCCAAAAATACAACTTTTTTTGTTGAAATCTTTCTTTTTCAGAAGTAGGTATGAATGTCCAAAATAAAATGGACTGCAAACTAAAATGTGTTGGGGTTAATGTCATTTTAACACACTATCCAGATGATGAATAATAAAATTGCTAAGAGAATAGTACCAGTGCCAAATATAATGCAAAATTTATCATATGGTAAAGTTTTCAATTGAAGTAGACTTCTCATTGTGATTATTCCAATGACAGCAGTTATGAAGATTGTGAAAATCAATAATATATAAGGAAATATAATGGTACCTATAATGAGGGCATTAGGTTGGATTGAGAAGCCACTTAAAATGAATTCTAGTATCATGGCGCCTAACACTGCTGGAACTGAGATGATAAAGCTTATACGCAAGGCATCTCGTTGAGTTAAACCAACGAACAATAATACAGTTATTGTCATCCCACTTCGACTAATACCTGGTAATGCCGCAATTCCTTGAGCCATGCCCAAGATGAGCGCTTCTTTTTGTGTAACGGATTTTAGCTCTCGTGTACCTTGTTCCGGTTGGCTAGTGAGAATTAATCCAGTTAAGACTAAAAGAATTCCAACAATCATAGTGAAAAGAAGATCTGCTGGGATTGAAAGAATATGTGTCCATTGTTCCCAATAGTTTTTGAAGATGAGTACAATAGGGACAGCTGTAATTATTGTTCCTAATGTAGCTATCAAAGTCACCTCAGTGATTTTCGCGTTTAAATCGGCCATCTCTCTAAAATCAGACCGAAAAACCCACAATACGGAAATCATTGTGCCGATATGCAACAATAAGGCTAGTGTAACAGCTTCTAGTTCGTCTATGTCATAAAAATTAACAAATAACAGCGATAATTGACCTTCAGAACTAATGGGAAGCCACTCGATGATTCCTTGAAAAATTGCCATCAATAAAGCAGCAATAAAGTCTACCAATAGCTGACATACTCCAAGAGAGTAATAAACCATAATAGTTTATCTAAGATTCTTTTTTTATTCACACCATTTGATTTTGATAGAAAATGCTATAAATGTCCTATAACATCCATAAAGTGCGAAATTATTTTCCATCCCATAACAAAAAATTTATAAACATAATGTGAATTTTTTTATATAAAGTATAATCAACAAGGTGATTGATATGAATCGCAAGAAACGATATTTTGATGATATTTGGAATTTTAATTTCGGTGAAATGTTTCGTTCCTTCGAAGAAGAGATTGATTCTCTCATGCGGGCTAGTTCTTCTGAGTACCGAAAAGATGGACCAATATCCTATGGATATTCTGTCCGTATTGGACCTGAAACAGATTATAAGCCTGAATTTCGCCAATGGGGAAATTTAAACGACTATCGGCAAAAACAGGGTCTTCCTAAAATACAACTCCCATTAAAAGGTCTTTCTGAGCCACGTCTTCAAGCAACTTTAACCTCAGAGGAGAGGTTTGTGGATTTCATTGATGATAATAATCATTTGAAATTAATTGTTGAAGTGCCAGGATTTACTAAAGAAAATCTGACTATAGATATTAATGAAGAAGGGACAGAAATCACTCTTACAGGGAAGTCAGAGAGTAACGAGTTTAATCAGACGATCTTATTACCTTCGAAAATAGAAGTGAATAGCATAAAAAGCTCTGTTAATAATGGAGTTCTTGAGATCCGTGGCAAGAAGATTAAGAACTCCTCACAGAAGTTTCGGGTAAAGATTGACTAGGCTGACCTGTTCAATTCAATGATATTGGTCTACCATTTTCTTTATCTTTTTATATTTTTAGTAAAATTGATCTTGTAGGAAGCGTTGAATAAATGGAGAATTTGAATCAAGAAGAGGATGAAATTATTCCTGAATACCTATCAAAACTCGAAAGAGATGTCCTCTCCGAATTATCATTGCGAGAAAAAAACTATACATTCCGTTTTAATGGGCTTCGTCGGATTTTAAAGGATGTCCATCAACAAAAACTATCACGCGCTCTGGAACGACTGCAAGAAGATCAATTGATTGAACGTTATCCAGATGGGGGTTATGGATTGGACAATAATTCCTATGAGATGATTCGTGATTATTATAATAAACAACAGTTATTTTTAGACTATTCTAATTTGAACACGAGTAACAAACAGGAATTAACTGTTTTTTCAACTGATCGTGATTTTCCAGTGAAGAGTATTATTAGTAAATTAGCTGGAAAATATTTTGGTGATTTTCGATTCATAGGACATTACTATACAAACGGAAAGGGGCGATTAGAATGGATTCATGCAGAAGATCACTCTAAAATCCTTATTTCATCAATTACTGCCTCAAAGATTGAAATAATGGCCTATAACGTGTCAAAAGGAGCAATTAATAAATTCTTACATATTCTTCAACAATTTCTTTTGGATTGTAAGATTTTAGTGAACTTTAATGATACCCCTACATCATTAGCAAACTAAGTGATTTTAACAAAAGATTCCAATCTTCATTTTGGTTTTTTCTTTTTTCATTCTCTCTTCATGTACTTGGTGAGTGACTAGTATTACATCAAACCAAAAATCCCATCCAATGGAAACTACAATTGACGTATTCCAAATGTTTATAAGTACCAAGAAAGGGGTGCAGAGTTGAGGTAATGGTAATGAGGAATTACGTTCTCCCCCTATAAAGTCTTATTTCAATTTTTCAGAGAACGTTTTCAGTCAACCTCAGTAGAATTTTTAGCAATTTCTTCTGGTTTGAAGCCTGTGTGCTGCGAAGCAGATAAGAATGGAACTAGAAAGTATGAGAAATATGGTGAAATGCAGTGAGTGAACAGCAGCTATCTATAGAAGAATTCTTTGAAACATTACGATCTGTAGAACGAAAATGGCAGAAACGATGGGATGAAAAGGATATTTTCCAAGCAATTGTAGATAAATCAAAAACAAAATATTTTGTTACAGTTGCTTATCCATATGCTTCTGGAGCTCTCCATGTCGGCCATACTCGAACATATACGCTAGGAGATCTATTTACTCGATTTAAGCGTCAACAAGGCTATAATACATTGTGGCCAATGGCTTTCCACATAACTGGAACACCTGTTCTGTCTGTTTCAGCAAAAATTGAAGCAGGAGATAAGAAAGAGGTTGAAAAATATACTGATTACGTTAAGATTTATGAAACTGATGACAAAAAAGTCTCTGAAATAGTAAAGTCCTTTGTAAAACCCATGAATGTAGCAATGTTTTTTGCGAAAAATATGATCAACGACTTTAAAGCCATGGGATATTCCCTAGATACGCATCGACAATTCACTACTGGGGATCCAGAATACAACAGGTTCATTGAATGGCAGTATAGTCATATCATCGCTAAAAATCTAATCGTAAAAGGAGAATTTCCTATCTTATGGTGTTTGAATTGTCAAAATGCGGTTGGTGAAGATGACATCAAAGATGCTGATATTGAAAAAGTTGAAGTACAGGAATTTGTTGGCTTAAAATTTTCTTTAGAGAAAGAATATCTAGTTGCTGCAACTTTTCGTCCTGAAACAATATATGGAGCCACTAATATCTGGTTACATCCAACTGCTATCTATAAAAGAATTGAAATTGATGGAGAAGTTTGGATTGTCTCTTCAGAAGCAGAAAAAAAGCTGCAATATCAGAATCATAAGATAAAAGTCTTGGATGAATTTCCCGGATCTGAATTGATAGGTCAGGAAGCTTTTGCCCCTCGAGTCCCTGATCGTCCTCTCCCAATCCTACCAGCAACATTTGTTGATCCTAGCCATGCATCTGGCGTTGTATATTCTGTACCTGCACATGCGCCTTATGATTATATTGCGCTACGAGACATCCAGATAAATCCCTCTCCTCTTGAGCCATATGAAGGATTGGCTGAAAAAGTTAAAGATATAAAGCCTATTGCTCTTATTTCTCTGGATTTATACGGTGAATTTCCAGCTGTTGAGATCTGTGAAAGAATGGATATAAAAGACCAAAATGATGTCAAGAAACTAGAAATTGCTACCCAAGAGATTTATTCGACTGAATTCTATAATGGCATCATGATGGGAAATACAGAGGAATTTATAGGTTTGAGGGTTGAACAAGCCAAAGATAAAGTTGCAGAGACATTGAAGGCGGAGGGGCGTGCTAGTTCGTTTTATGAAGTTTCACGGAAAGCAATTTGCAGATGTGGTGGCGAAATAATAGTTGCAGTTATCCCCGATCAATATTTCTTGAATTATGGCGATAAAAAATGGAAAGCAACTGCTTGGCGCGCTTTAAACCAAATGACTATTGTTCCAGAGAAGTATCGTCGCTCTTTTGAAAGCACCTTTAATTGGTTAGATCGTCGACCATGTGTTAGAAAACGAGGTTTAGGAACAGAATTTCCTCTGACAAAAGGTCAAGGATGGATCATAGAGTCTTTATCAGACAGTGTAATTTACATGGCATTTTACACTATAATTCGTCAAATTCATGAAAATGAAATTACTTCTGATCACTTAATCCCAGCAGTATTCGATTTTATCTTTTTAGGTAAAGGTAACGCCGAAAAAATCTCACAAGAGTCCGACATTGATTCCAGACTATTGGAGAGCATGCGTGAAGAATTCGAATATTGGTACCCGAATGATCTACGACATACCGCGATTGGTCACATAGGCAATCATTTATCGTTCGCAATCTTCCATCATGCTGCAATATTTCCTGAAAAACATTGGTTGAAGAATTTCTCATTGAATGAAATGTTAATCCGTGAAGGGAAAAAAATGTCTAAGTCTGCTGGAAATGTCATTCCAATCGCTCATCTACCAAAAAAGTATTCAGTTGATGTGACTCGTCTATACTTAGTTTCAGCTGGTTCTGCAGACACTGTATTAAATTGGACAGAAGAAGGGGTAATAACCCTTGTATCTAGGATACGGAAGTTTTGGACTATTGCAAACTCGATAATTAACAATCCACCTACAGAACAAGTTGACTTGAAAACTGCTTCCTTCATGACCCGAGCATTTGTATCAACATGTCATCAACATTTAAGGGACGCCATTGACCAAATTGAAGCATTTAACGGGCGAGGTTATGTCTCACATTGTTTTCATTTAATGTTGCGAGATGTTGAGTTCTATGAAAAAACATCAATTGGGATTCCAACGTCTGAAAAACATGCTGCTTTACGTTTAATCATGGATCCTTGGATTGTTGTCCTAAGTCCCGTAATACCTCACATTTGTGAAGAGTTAAACCAACGAATTGGTAATTCAGAGTTCTGTTCTCTACGTTTAATACCCTCTATTGATGTCCCAGCTGAAGGAACCATATTAAATAGGCAGATGTCTTTCATTAATAATCTAATTGAGGATATCCAGTCAATCATAGAGTTAAAAAGAACAAATCCTACTAGTATCTCTATCTATATTGCGCCAGAGTGGAAACGAGAATTATACGCAGCTGCTCGAGACATCGTGGGTGATGGTGCATTTAATATAGGAAAAATAATGGGAAAATTTAAAAAAATGCCCGAGCTTTCCTCTAAAATGAATACGCTAGCCAAAGAATTACAACGTATTCGTGGAGATGTAAAAATATTCCGACAAGACTTCTTGGGATCTCACAAAGAATTAGAAGCAGTTAAAGGATACAAAGATTATATGGAGACAGTATTCAAATGTCCTGTTGCTGTCTATATTGCTGAAAGCGATGACTTCGAAGATCCATTAAACAGAGCTCCTAGGGCTCAACCTGGAAAACCAGCACTCTCACTGGAACTCTAAACAAGTAAATTTATTGAACCTACCTATTTTCCATCTAAATTTCAGGTTATGATATAAAAACTGATGTAATTTTATTAATTGTAAAATTTTCATGCAATTATGTAAAGTTTGGGGATATAAAAAAAGCCGATTGGTTATATCCATTAAAAGTCAGTCAATATATTATTCTAGCTAAATAAGCTTAAATAAGTTAGAAAAACTTAATATTAAAAGAAAAATTCAATACAAGGAGAAATTTACTGTGAATTTTCCAACTAATCCAATGTTTAATACTGGAAATCCAAATCAGATGCAACTTGTAACAGGTACAACAGGTCTCGCTTTAAAATATGTAGATGGAATGATACTTGTTGCTGACCGACGAGCATCAGCAGGAACTTTCATTGCTAGTAAACGCGCAAAGAAAGTGCATAAATTAAATGAATATACAGGTATGGGTATTGCGGGTTTAGTCTCCGACGCCCAAACCTTGATTGACGTAATGAAATCTGAACTTCGTCTCTACGAATTAGAGAACAATTTTCGACCAAGTATAAGAGTTGCGGCAAGTTTATTGGCTACAATCATACATGGGGGTTTTAGAAGATATACCCCGTGGTGGGTGCAACTCCTTGTCGGAGGAGTGGATCGTCGTGGGTCTCATGTTTACGTGCTTGATCCAAGTGGATCCCTTGCAGAGGAGGATTATATAGCTATTGGGTCTGGTACTCTTCTAGCAATGGGTGTTCTTGAGGCCTCATGGAAACCAGATTTAACAAAAGCTAAAGCAAAAGACCTAGGTATTAATGCGTTGAAAATGGCGATTGGTCGTGACATTGCTACAGGAAACGGCATTGATGGATTAATCTTCAGCACTAAAGAGGACGTTGCAGAAGAAATTCATATAGACTTATGAGGTGAACAATAAATGTATGATTCTCGTGTTCCATACGATAAAAGTGCGGCTATTTGGTCTCCTGATGGGGAACTGGTTCAACTCTCTTACGCCCGCAAAGCTTCGGAAAGAGGAGCTGCTGCTGTCGGTATGATACTTGATGATAAGACAATATTATTAGCTGGTGAAACACTTTATGATCCTCTTGTCATCAGACCAGACAAGATTCAAGAAATCGATAAAAATCTTTTTGTTGTCGCTTCAGGCTTATCTACAGATTCTAATCTTCTCATTGGTCAAGCCCGTCTTATTGCTCAGCAACATCGTCTCATTTATGGTGAAAAGATTTCTGTTCGTGCGTTGGCATCACGATTAGGTGATCTAATGGCTCGACATACTATTGCAGGTGGATTAAGGCCTTTTGGTACTGCATTAATTCTCGCTGGATTTAGTTCAGTGGATAATGAAGCACAGCTTTTCTTTGTTGATAATGGTGGTTCATTCTTTGCAGTAAATGCCTATGCTGCAGGTAGCGGTAATGAACGGGTGATTGATGCTCTACGAAAACAATATAAAGTCGGTCTTGATGTGGAAACTGCAAAGAAATTAATTCTAGAAATTATGACTTCAGCATTAGGGAAAAAAGAACCTCTAACTGAAAAGGAAGTTGAAGTTCACATATTAATCACAGACTAAACGGTTCCTCCCCTGTTTTCCTTTTTTATATAAAGGAATAATATAGGACTAGAATTAAATAGGTTCATATCTAAATTATTTGTTGGTGTTATATGGGAACCCGTACTTTACGAATCTTAATAATCGCTGACCTCCATAGTAATCTTCCCGCATATTATGCTGTGCACGATAAAATCTCAGAAGTTTATGGAAAGAATATCGATCATGTTATTTGTTTAGGAGATATCGTAGGATACGGTCCTTATCCCAATGAAATGTGTAAAATTGCAGAGTCATTTGTCAGTGTGATTGGTAACCATGATGTCGCTTGTGCAACTGGAAATGCTGATGGATTTAAAAAATGGGCAGTGCAAGCAGTCCATTGGACGTTTGATGAGTTAACAACATATAATAAGACATTTCTATCAATACTAGCAAAAAATGAGTATCTCAAAATCGAAGAACGTGGTGTCAAGATTTACCTTACTCATGCTTCCCCACTAGACTATTTGGCTGACTATGTCTATCCAGAAGATTCTAATGAACGAAAGGATAAATTACTAGATATGATCGGAGAGAATCATGTACTTGTGATCGGACATACACATATCCCATTCATTTACCAGAGTAAGAAAAACGGTAAAGTCATTTTTAATCCAGGATCCGTAGGTCAACCTCGAGACAACGATCCAAGAGCCTCAGTAGGAATTATAGAAATTGACCCGGATTCAGCCATGCGACTTGATTGGATTCGGGTAGAATATGATATACGAGAAGTTGCACGGGAAATTCAGCGTGTAGGGCTTCCTATTCGACTTGCAGAAAGGTTGTTTTTCGGACAATAAGTTAGTAATCAAAGATAATCTTCTTCATCGACCGTTGGTTTAAGCATTTCTAATTTGATGGATTTTCCAATAGTAAGTTGGTCGAAAAATCTCAAACTTCCAATATCTATTGACCCAATGATGTTCACAGGATAATCAACTTGTTTTTCTTTAAGAAAAATGATAAGAGTCTGGCTTTGAGGCCAGTAGGCAACTTCCCCTCGCTTTACATCTCGCCTCGATTTCTCTGGCCCAGCTCGCCCGATTTTGAATGGTATAGCAACCTCCCCATTACGAACAACAACGCGCGATTGGATTGGTTGTCGTAACCGATAACGAATTAATGCCACAGTTTTGGGAGATAATTGCTGTATTAATGTTGCACGGCCAACTCTCTCTTCTCCAATGATTGAGAACTCAACTGTAAATTGATTAAAAGACATTTTAATAATTTCCTCATTCTAGATTTGTCGTCCTGCCTTTTTTTTGGAGGTTACAAATTTTTAAATTACTTATAGAAAGGTTATATTAAGTTCCACTACCATTAATTTAAATAAGAATTCCTTTTATCTTCACTCAGGAAGTTTTCCATAAAAACAACAAAAAGGATGATAGAAGTGAGTTTATTAAATTTTTTCGGGCAAGGTATAGATGAAGTTTTTCTAGGCATTATAGTAATTATTGCCTTTATCCTAGTTTTAATTTATCTCCTCAGTGGAATAAGGGTTGTAAAAGAGTGGGAGCGCGCACCAGTTTTACGCCTCGGCCGCTATACTGGGCTTCGTGGGCCAGGAATCTTTTGGATAATACCAGGGATAGACAAAATCCCGTCAATTATCTCAACACGGATTCAAACCTATTCGTTCCGCTCCGAACAGAGTTTGACAAGGGATAATGTCCCAGTCTCGATTGATGCAGTCCTCTTTTTCAGGGTAATTGATGTTGAAAAAACAATCCTTGAAGTCGAACAATATCAATCCGCAACCCAATGGGTAGCTCAAACAACCTTACGAGAAGTAACAGGACAAGTGGAACTTGATGAGGTACTCGCAGAACGAGAGAAAATAGCACATCATATGCAAGAATTGGTAGACGAAAAAACAGAGAACTGGGGAATAAAGATCATGTCTGTTGAAATTCGTGATGTGGTGGTTCCAGGTAGATTACAAGAAGCTATATCACGACAGGCAGAAGCAGAACGAGAGCGAAGGGCCCGTATAACTCTTTCTCAGGCCGAAAAGGAAGCTGCTAAAGGTATGATTGAAGCAGCAAACCAATACATAGATAATCCAGTTGCTATGGAGCTCCGGTGGATCAATCTTTTGTTTGAGGCCGCTACAGAAGGAGGCGCTACTATCATGTTGATTCCAGCGAATATCCCAATAGCAGGATTTTCAGGTAGTACTGAAGGAGGATCTGGTAGTGGTCTACCTCCAGTAGGTGTTTATGGAGTAAAATCACTACCTGTAGAGAAAAAGAAAGAAGAAGACAGTGAGTAGTAGTCTTCCTCCATTTCTCACCTTCATTTTTTTAAAAAAAAGACAGATAATAATGAATTTTTGTTTTCCTCTAGAAAGTCCCTCAAACAGAATTCAAAAATTTAAAAACTTATGATTCAAAATACAATAGTAAAACATCTTTATCACCTATTCTACTGGTTATTTACCAGCTTAAATATCTTCAATGTTCTTCTGAATGTCACCTAAAAACCAAAATTTCACATTTTTATCTCGGTTCATGGAGAAAACTTACATGAAGAGTACACAAGGTTAAAAAAATATAAGATTGAGTTCATACAAGTCTGAAAAATGACTCGAGCTGTACTTTATGAATATAAAACGTCTTCTATTAGCCCTCTTTTTAATTAGTCGCCCTCTAAATTCTTTTTTATCGGGTTTTGCAGTTGTAATAGGTGCGATTGCCGCAGTAACAGAAAATAAATTACCGTTGGACGAAAGTCAAATTGCTGGAATTGTACTAGGTTATTTAGCAACATCATTGATTGCTATTGGAGGATATGCAATAAATGATGTTTTCGATATTGAAATCGATAAGATTAATGCTCCTCATCGTCCTCTCCCCTCAGGATTAATGACAATAGGTGAAGCTAAAGGATATTCAATCATTCTTTTTATTATTGGCGTTGTAGTCCCTCTTTTTAATATATATAGTCATTTTATGCTAAGAATTCAAGCATCCCTCATTGCTCTCGTTGGGGGAGTTCTCCTTTATCTTTATGCTATCTATTTTAAACGATCAGGTCTTTTGGGGAATATCATGATTGGTCTTCTTACTGCCATCCCGTTTATTTATGGTGGATTTTTAACAAGGAGTTTTGAAACAATGATTTTTCCAGTTCTGTTTGCTTTCTTATTAATTGTGGGGAGAGAAGTGATTAAAGATATCGAAGATGTTCATGGCGATCAATTGAAGAATGTCCAATCAGTTGCTTTGAAGTATGGGGTTAAACCCGCACGAAATCTTGGATTTCTGATATTGCTGTTGTTAGTATTTGTTAATCCCTTACCCATTCTTTGGAATTATTACACAAATCCAATTTTCGTTTTAATCGTGTTGATCATTGACATAGTGATTTTTTATTGCGGTTATTTGTTGTTTAATCGTACAGAAGAAGAAATAATTACAAATGCAACTCCTGCTAAAAAGATGTTGAAAGCGTGTATTACTTTAGGTATTCTTGGTTTTCTTATTGAAGGCTTAATGAAATTGTTCTCAGCTTACATTTAAAAAAAAAGCTAGTGATTGTTTAAGCCTACTGATGAAACATATTAATTTCTTCTTTCTGAGTGGAAATGCAAAGAGATTTTAAAGAGAGAACATGAGGGGGGTAGGGGGACAACAAACAGGGAGCTTCATGATTCAAGGTTTCAGCATTATTACAGTTTTTTAGCTACAATATAAAACACAGGAGAAGAAATATTTTGATAGATGGAAACTTTTTGGTATCCTATGTTTTCTAAAATTTTATTTACAGTAATAACGTTCACAAACAGAAGGTCCCACCATTTATCCACAATATTTTGATAATGAATTCGAATACGAACGAGTCCTGGGGGTCTACCTTTTTTACAGTTTTGTTCATGATAGGCCAAATGGGAAGGATTGTCAGTATTGAGGGGGTCAAGACAAGAAAAAATCAACAATCCATTTGGAGAAAGAAAAGAATTCAATCTTTTTAATAACCTTTCTGTATTGGGTATATCTCCGCACAATCCGAAGTTATTTCCCATCATTAAAATGGTGTCAAATGTATAAAAGATTGGAGAGCTCTTTAATTCACAGACATTTCCTAGAAGTGTATATTGTAATCCTCGAGCTTTCGCTATCTGAATTGCTGTTGGGCATGAATCCAGACCAACAACTTTATGTCCTTTTTTTTGTAAATAAATTGCTATTCTTCCAACACCACATCCCACATCGAGAATAGTTGAACCCAAGGGAATATGTTCAAGTGAACGAACTTCCTCTTCAGGTCATTCGCTGTGTTTCTTGAAAAGATATTCTATTAGCACTTCTTGTTTATAGCCATCATCCCGCTCTATGATATGCTTTGCTTCCAGATTACCACGCCAGTATGCGAGCAAACTGTCCCCAAATGCTTTGTTCACTGAAATACTCATCTCATTAACATTTTATTATCTAAAAAATAGATATTTAATTAGTAAAAATTCATTTTATTGCAATTATGAGTTTTCTGTTTTTCATAAATCGATAAAATAGCAGAAAATATTTAATTTTGTTTTCTTAAAGAAGAGAATTTCACGAAAAGAATAAAAACTTGGTACATGGTAACGTAAATTAGTTTAATTACTGTAAAACCGTCTCCTAAAAGGTTTTACATCAACCTGTATATTGTGGAGTAACTATTAATGGGTCTTTCTGAAAAAAGAGTTCGTAAGAAACGTCGTTGGGGTAAAATATTCGAGTATTCTAGTTATGAACGTTCCTTGATGGTTGGTGATGAATACGAAAAAATTCTCAAAGAATTAGAAGAGGATTATTCTAAAAGAAAAACAGTAGTTGTCACGCCTCAGGAAATAGCTGCAAAGCGAGATATTCGTGTTTCTGCAGCGAAACAACTATTAGAAGATTTGGAAGAAAAGAAAATTCTGAAAAAAGCCGTCTCCAATCGTCGTTTAAAAGTTTATGTCAAAGCTTGATGAGTAGGCTTTTTTTAATAATTCTTATTTTTGTCGTTTAATGGGGGATGTTCCTAGAACTCAGAGAACTTCTATAGAAAACACAATAAGAAAAATAGATTCAAATTACTGTTTTAACGTCAATTGATCCTATTCTTAATTTCTAGTTAAACATTTCACCTATTAGTGTCACAGAGTAGTGGATTGAGAATGTCGGTCAATACCCTTGACGTGATTTAACAATTCGGATTGGTAATGATCATATTTTTTTTTCTAGTATCAAATTTCCGAGATAGATTGTGTTTTTTGTGCATCTGAGAGGAATTGGATAAGAATACAAGAAAATATTCACAGAGAAATCCCTATTTCTTCTCATTTCAATGTCAGCTTTGTATTTTTCTTCACTAATCGTTTTTTCATTGATTTCGGAGGAATCACCATCAATGGTTGGGTCATTATTCTTCTTTTGGCTTTGTATTTTTTTCGTCATTATTGATTCCGATTAGTACTGGGATAAAGGCCTTAATTAATGTTTACAGGCTATAAGAGAATTAGGACTTTCTAATGGTAATTCGTTTAATCTGTTTGAAAGGGCATTATTTCTTCTAATCACTTAATTAATCATGCTAAAAGATAATTTAGAGCCACTTAATAATTGAAAATATGATAATAAAACTGATAAAATCATAATAAAGAAACTCGTTTTTTGTTTTACTAATTCCTACTGAGCCTAGGTGATTGTAACCTTTGAAACTATATGAAAACATAATTTTGATGAAAAGATTACGGAGACAGGGGTGGGTAAGGGCTGGTGTACCTTTTAGTTCAATTGAATCCCTTGCAGATCATTCGTGGTCTGTTGCATTTCTCACTTACATCCTGTGTGTTCTGGAGAATTCCTTTCGTGTGGCAAAAAGAAAACATCCGTTAGATATTGAGAAAGCCGTACTAATCGGCTTAGTTCATGATCTTTCAGAATCAGAGTGTCTTGATATGGATAAAAGCTTTAATAATGTTGTATACAACAAAGAACACTTGGCACAATTTCAGCAGAAAGTGCAGGAGGGAGCGATTCACAACATCTTAGGTAAGGTTCCCCTCCCATTAAAAGAATCATTTGAAAGGATATTAAATGATCAGCAGAGTGAAGAGTATCATATAGCAAGAGTATCAGATTTTATTGATCTGATTCACCAAGCAAACGAATATAGAAAAAAACGGTGGCTTGATAAGAACCAATTCCAAGGATTTAAAATGCATGCTCTTCAACAACTGCAGCAGTATGAAGAACAATTTTCTTTTTTAGAAAAGTACCTCAAGGAATTTATATTATAGCTGATAAACATTCAGGGTTATTCTTGCTTTAGACCAGTGTGTTTAATCACTTCTTTAATGAAGTCAATGCTTTTTTGTAGAAAATCTTGGGAGTTTGGAAGCTTTATTCCAAGTTTAAAAGCATGAGCTTGTTGCAGCATATCATAATAATCTGAAAACAATCCTCTTTCCCCCCAAACCTCAATGATTTCTTCATGGATATCAGGTTTGACAAGGTCCATCGTTACTGCTTTTAAACCTACTTTGTAACAACATAGGGCAAAAGCAATATCAATAATCGAGGCGCTAACAAGATATTCTAGTTCATCATCAGGTAATCCCTCTTCTTTTGCAGTATTAATAATTTCATCGTACTGTACAATTGCGTCACTAATTAGTAATTTTGCTGCTTCATGAACTTGTTCCTCTGAGATATCTAAAGAATTGAACACGTTTGTGCCTAGTTTGACGTCTCCTTCTTTTGCATATAATGCATGAATAAAACTGAAATCAGGCCCAAATTTTTCTAGTTGAGTGAGATCATCTTCTTTCAAGATCATCAGATCAAAGATATGAGCTACTTCAGGTGTGACGATTTCTTCCGCAATTTGACCAATCTTTTCAATGGCTTCTTCCGTCTCGGTTTGGGAGTAATCAGAACTTAAAATAACTACAAAATTAATATCACTCTCACCAACAACATGTAAACGTTTGGCATAAGATCCGTAGATGATTAAAGCTTTGATCTGGGCTTTTAATTTTTCGTCTTCTGTGAATTTTTGTATTACAAGATTCTCAAGCATCTCGTATTCAGAGGATTCATCAGCTTCAATTTCAGCAGTAACATCTCCCAGGTCATCTTCTGCCATCTCATTGATCTTGGCAATTTCTTCTTTCACAATAGATACAGATGAACGAACTTGATTCTTTAATTGTGGATTTTCTGTAATTACTAGTTTCAAAACAGACGTTAAGCTTGCCTCCCCCTGCTCTAAGCGTACCTGCATAGCGTATTGCTGGATAAGTTCACGAAATTCTGCTTCTTCCATTTTTATAGCCACACATGAGAATTTACTGTTAATAAATTCAGTTTGGAGAAGTGTCAAGATTTTATTCTTTGATGTTGCCACAATGAAATACAGTTTTTGAGTTTTTATCCCAGAAGATTTGATTCTTTCATAAGGTTAATGAGCTTTTTAACTTCCTCCTTGATAGTATCTATCTCCAAAGGTTTAAGCGGTTGTGTTTGAAGATGACTGTAAATGATTTTTCCGATAATATTACCAAGAATTTTCATTTCTCTTTCATGAAATCCTAAACGGGTCAGCTCTGCGGTTCCAAAACGCATGCCTGCATCTGTCACAATTTGATAATCCATCAAGAGATTTCTTAATTTTGCTCCTTCATCAAAATCTCGTATCTTCATTAATACTTGGTGAGACTGTGTAAATCCTTTTTCTTTACCTTGAAGAGATATGTTGTTTGCATCTAAACTATTCGCAAGAACTTTGGAGTTTTTAATTACTTGGTGGGCATACTCTCTCCCGTATTCTAGAAACTCTTCGAGTGCAACTCCCAATGCACCGACACGTGAATTATGAATGTTATCAACTAACACAATACCACTGAGAGGATTTGTACCAATAACTTCCTCTAATTTTTCAATGTGAAGCTCATTTGATAGAATGATTCCTCCTTGAGGCCCTGGAAACGATTTATGCGTTGAACCAAGAAGTAAATCAGCTCCTTCGACAAGAGGATCCTGAAACTGTTTACCTGCGATAAGACCTAAAACATGTGACCCATCATATGCTACAGTTCCTCCATAATTATGTACAGTATCAGCAATTGCTTTAACAGGATGGGGAAAAAGAAATAATGAGGATCCCAAAAACACAAGTATTGGTTTTTCTCGGGAAAGTATGTTAAGTGTTGGAGATGAGTCAATATTATATTTTTCAAAACTGAAAGGGATATCTACTCTTTTCCGACCAAAAAATTCGAGATTAATCGGATATCCTCCAGATGATAGAGGTAAAATAGCAATTTTATCATCAGGTTTTGTTAAAGCCAAGATAACGGCTAAAACGGCCATATTCCCTGATAAGGGGGAAATTATTGAATGACTGCATTGGAAAATATTGTTGGCCAATTCTTGGGTTTGGGAATATATTTTTTGGAAAACTTCTGTTCCTCCGTAAAAGGAAGCATGATATCGGGAGTGCTGGAGGGATAAAGCTTGTTTCACCTGAGGGCTCAGTATATTTTCAGATACAATCATATTCAGATTATCTTTCCGAAATTCTTCATTTTGATGGACTAAATCAATAATTTTCATCAAAACAACTCCAAATCACGATGAGGAAGTAATACTTACCCATTTAGAGTACCAAAAAAAAGGTTGTTAAGTAATCCAGAGTAGGAAAAAAAATTAAATGAATAACTTGCAAATTGATGTGTTATAATCTTGATTTAGTTGGTAACTACATATGATTGATTCTCATGCTCACATTTTACCAGATTTTGTTAATGACATCGAGAAAATTATAGAAAATGCCCGTTTGGCAGGACTTGAAGCAGTAGTGAATTCAGCGATTGAACCACGACATATTGAATTTGCTAAATATATCGAAAAGAAAAACTCTCACTTTGTGTACACAACATTAGGTTTTTCAGCATCCTATATACAAAAAATAGATTTTCTGGAGGCTTATGAAAAAATTCGGGATTACCCCTCATTGGTAGCTATTGGGGAAGTTGGTTTGGATTATCACTGGATAAAGGATTCTTATTGGCGTAAAAAACAACAAGAAGTCTTTATCAAGTTTATTCAATTGGCTAATGAACGACAAAAACCGCTTGTAATTCATTCACGAAAAGCTGAAAAAGAATGCTTGGAGATTCTGGAAAATAATGCTGATGTACCAGTTCTTATGCATTGTTTTGCAGGTAACCTAGAAGAAGCAAAGAAAATAATTGACCTTTGTTGGTTCATCTCAATCCCTACTGCTGTACGAAATCGAAAAATACACCGTAGAATTGCTCAAAATATCCCCTTAGAATACATTGTTGTTGAGACTGACACACCATTTCTTAGTCCAATTCCAGGTAAAAAGAATGAGCCCGCAAACGTGAGATATGCTATTGAGGAAATCGCAACATTAAAAGAGAGTACATTTGAAGAGGTTGATGAAGTTACAACTTTAAATGCCCGGGAATTCTTTCAAATCTGATTTAATAAGGTAGTTCAAATGGATAGTATAGAAATTGACCTTCTAAATTATCGAGAACAGACAATTGAAAAATTGAAGGCCAAAGAGTTTGATATACTCGTAATTGGGGGAGGAATAACGGGAGCAGGTATTGCACGTGATGCTGTTTTGCGGGGTTACTCGGTTGCTTTAATAGAAAAAAATGATTTTGGTTTTGGAACGAGCAGCGGGTCATCAAAGATCGTACATGCGGGTATACGGTATCTTGGTCAAAGAGAATTTCGATTAGTACGAGAAGGTTCAGTTGAAAGAAAAAAATTGTTAGAAATGGCTCCACATCTTACCTACCCTATAAAATTTTTACTTCCAATGTATTCTGACACAAAATATCCTAAATCGAGAATAAGAATAGCTATTTGGTTGTATGATTTTTTTGCAAGTTTTAAAAACCATACATTTCATAAAATGTTAACTCCTGAGAAAGCACGATCGCTACTTCCCTCACCATTGAGAGAAGAAAATTTTCAAGGTGTAGCGCTGTGGGGAGATGGTCAAATGGATGATGCAAGATTAACTTTGGATGTTATTCTCTCTGCAGAGCAGTACGGAGCAGTAGTACTTAATTATTGTAAAGCAATTTCATTCGAAAAGGAGAACAATAAGAGGGTTATTGAAAAAGTACAAGCTTTAGACACATTGAAGAATAATAAATTTGAGATTAAAGCTCGTTCTATTGTTCTTGCTTGTGGTCATTGGACTGAAAGAGTTGTTAAGTCCATAGATCCAACTATAACTCCTCGTGTTCGGCCAACAAAAGGGGTACACATTATTACAAAACAATTTTGCCATGAAGACTTTGCTCTAGGTCTACCAATAATGGATGGACGAATATTTTTCATATTACCATTTGGAAAATATAATTTAATAGGAACAACTGATACTGATTATGATGAAGATTATGATTATGTTCCTGTAAATACAGAGGATATCGAATATTTGATTGAAGCCACAAATTTTCTTTTTCCAGGTATTTTGCGGAAAGAGGACATTATTAGTGCCTATTCAGGGGTACGTCCCTTAGTTATGTCACCTAACGCGAAATCAGAATCAGATGTTTCCCGAAAGCACGAGATTTTTATAATAAAACCAAATATTCTAGCTATTGCAGGTGGAAAATTTACTACTTTTCGTTCGATGGCGAAGGAACTAGTAGATCAATTGGTAGAACTTCTGGGTAAGAAGGGAAAATGTCAGACAGATAAGATTCCACTTTATGGTTGGGCCTCAATAAAACGAAAACATTGGGATAATTGGGCTACCATTGCGATGGAAGATTTAACAATTCGGTATCAGTTCTCTAAGGACATAGCTAGGCATTTACTTAGATATGGAAAAAATTATCCCCAAGTATGTGAACAGGTGGAATTAAATCCTCTATTGCGGGAAAGAATTTCAAAGAATCGCCCATACATTCTTGCTGAAATTGATTATTATATAAAGCATGAGAAAGCAGTGACATTAAATGATATCATGTTCAGGCGAACCCAGCTTCAGCTTTCTGATGAACAGGGCTTAGATTGTGTTGAAAGTATTGTAAATCGTATGGCTGAAATTCTTGAATGGTCCTCTGATAAAAAGAGGGATGAAATCGCGAAATATAAAGAAAGTTTAGTTTGGAAACCTTGAGGAGGGGAATTATTGTAACCCGAAGACTCCAGGGTTCATTATTCCATTTGGATCAAGACTCTTCTTGATATCTTGCAATATTCTAATTCCTTCAACTCCGATTTCTTGAGAAAGCCATTGAGAGAAAGTTCTACCAACACCATGATGATGACTTACTGTTCCTCCATTCTCAAGGAATGTATCAATAATTTTCTTTTTAATCCGAAGAAATTGTTCAACTTCATTACCTAATTCTTGAGGAGCAAAAAGATGGAAGTATAAATTTGCCCCATTTTTATAAAAATGACTCGCATGTACCCAGAGAACGGGACACTCGGGTTTAAGAACCTTTTGTACAGCGTTGTACAAAGGTACAATATTCTCCCAAGTTGTGCTTGTTTCAAATGTTTCTATAAGTATTCCATGATCAATAATAGGATCACGAAGAAAAGGAGATTCATAACGAGACTTTATCCATGATTTTGTGGGAATTGAGCCAAGAGAAATTCCCCCAGCCTGCTTTGCATAAGCTATTGTCTTTTTTCGAGTTACTTTTACTAAATCAGAATTCCCTTCAAAAACCACAACAGCCAAACATCGAGCTTTTTCAGAATAACCTCTTAATTCGACATACTTTAATGCTGTACGAATGAGAAATGACTCCTTAGGAGGGTCTTTCATTAATGCTGAACTACGTAAGCTAGAGAAAGTCTCTTCAGTATTATACAGACGTATAATAGCAGGAGTGAATCCATCCTGAAGTAAATTCTTAAAAGCTGTTATTCCTTCCTTAAAATTATGAAAGAAAAAACTTGCCATTTTTCTTTTTTGAGGTAACTTTGAGACTCTTAATGTAATCTCAGTAAGTATACCGAAAGCGCCTTCAGATCCAGCAATAATCTGATTTAAATCGGGACCAGTAGCTCTTGCAGGAGCTTTACGAGTGGTTAAGGTTTCTCCCATACCTGTTACAAATTTAAATCCCATAATCATGTCTTCGATCTTTCCATAAAGGGTTGAATTCTGACCTGCTCCTCGTGTAACAACCCATCCTCCCACAGAGCTATATACGAAGGATTGAGGAAAGTGACCGAGAGTTAGATTCTCGTGATTTAAAATTCTTTCGAGTTCTGGACCTAATATACCAACTTGAGTTGTAATATATAGAGAATCTTTATTAATCAATAATACTTGATTCATTTGACATAGATTTACAGCAATTGAACCTGAGGGAGCTTGTATTCCCAATGTCATCGAAGTTCCTCCTCCAACAGGAGATATAGGGATTTTATATTCATTGGCGATTTTTACAACTTTGATAACTTCATTATGTGTCCGGGGATAGACTACTAATTCAACTAGAGAGGGAATATCAGCTATTCGTGCTTGAATTATTTCTAGATATGATTTTCCAATTGAATTCTTGACTCTGTCTTGAAAATCACTAGAAATTTGATCTGAAGTAAGCTCTTGTGTCAATTTCATGATAAATTTTTCAGGAAGTTGAGGTTCGGTGAAATACTCATCTAAAGAACGTTTTTGTGGATATATTTTCTTTTTTGTTTGTAAATCCATCCCTAACATGTCAAAAATGAATTCTTTGAGTGCATTAGTAAATCTAACATGGACTGGTTTAGATCCTATTCCCCATCTTGTAACCTTGTCTAAAGTTTTCATTTATTATTTCAACTCATTATAGCAGATATGGAGTTAACCAGTTGTTTTGACATCACTAAAGTTTTCTATTAAACCAGATTATTAATTTTATCTCATGTTACTTGATGTAGAGCAATATCTTTTATGCACTAAGCAAACAGACAAAAAATAATTTCATTAAGAATTGACAAAGAATAACAACAGGATAATAGCTTATTTCTGTCTTTGTTGATATTCACTCTCTCCATATATTATTAAAGTCCATAGAGCTTCTCTAGCTGTTAAAGGGCGATTATTTGATGCTTCTACATTCAATTCCCTCACTACTTGATTGTGTTTTTCAATCTCCTTGAAAAATCGTTTTCCTCTCTGTTCAATATTCTTTTGAGACAGAGGAGAACCTTTCCCTATACCTGGGCATGTCTTTGGTGAATTTTTCACCCAGGTGGACATAATAAGTTCTTTCTCTTTCACAAAGGCTAGTGGATAGTTTCTACAAGCCAGTGGTCTGGATGAGTAGATTGAACAACTTGGACGGGAATAAAATACACATATCTTTTTGGAATGTTTTTTTAAACCAGGAATTACTTTTCCATCACTTGTTAGGATGGTTTCTAATACCATTTGTTTTTCAAGAATGGGGGAAGTCGTTGAATCTAAAGTATAAAAAGAAATTTTTTGGAGTAATAACCTGAAATCACAGTACAGAGTAGTGAAAAGTCGTAAAAGGTCACGATAAGTTAATGTAACGATGATGTTTGGATCACAACAGCAATGACCACTTTGTTGACATGTAAATCGCATTTTTTCAAATAAAATTCCATTCATTAGTCATCAACTAATGGAACAGTGTAATTGCAGGTTTTACATAAGATGCGATAGGAGCGTTGTTCTGTTAGGGGTTCGAGATAAGTTTCCATCGTGAATGGTTGGTTACAATGCCCACAGCGTTCCTTAATATGTTTAATTTGAACTAATACCCCTGGGGGAAGATCAGTCGTCATTTGAATTGCCCACGTCCTATAGTCCTATCGGGAAAAATCTTAATTCCATCAGCTGTAATACGAAATTCCTTCCAAGAGAACTCATGGGCAAATCCACGCATCTTTTGGACGAGAATAGCCCGACGAAATTCTCCAGTTGAAAGTTCATCGTAACTCAGTCGGATAAGTCCTTGGGAGGAATATTCTTCGACCCCCATTGCTAAGGTTTCAGCGGTCAATAATGTGGTACACCCTTGCTCTCCTAAAATAGCTCCCATAGTCAGAATTTCTTTTCGGACTTGTGCGGGGTCTTTAATAATAGTTGAAAGTGTAGATAAAGAGTCGATACAAACCCGAGTGGCACCAGTATCCTCTAATATTTCTGTTAAAACTAGAAGTAAACTATCAACATTGGCGCGAATTGTGTATTTTTCATCAGTAGTTAATCCAACTCGTGCTGAAAAACCATCAACTAAAGTGATTAAAGGTGGATTGAACTCTTCGAGTTGCTGGATATTCCATCCAAATGAAAACATATCAGCACGAATGTGACGAGGTAAATCGTCAAAACTTATAAAGATTCCAGGTTCTCCGTAATGTAAAGCTCCATTCAATAGGAACTGAAGTCCAAAAACGGTCTTTCCAGAACCAGGAGGGCCAGTAACAAGAATTTGACGTCCTTTTGGGAATTCATTAGGTTCAAAAAGAGTATCTAATCCAGGAATACCGGATTTGATAGTAGCCATAATATTCCAAATCCGAAGTAAGCATTTTACATTTCTTTAAGACTTTATCCAATCACTAGCTAGAACTTATATTATTCACTTAGAAAAAAATCTATCAAAAAGAGGTTATTCAATCTTCGTATGACTCTTCTCTTAGCTTCTGTAGCTTCATCTGATGGGTTACATACCCGGCTATCTTATTTCTAAACCGTTTCGAGTGAACAACCGCAACTTTAGAAACAATATCTTTGTTGTGTTCAAAGGAATCAGGTGATAAGTGTTCTCCATATTCTTTAATAATTTGACGGGAGATGATTTTAACTGCAGAGGTTCGAACCTTTCCCATATTGTTCAATATCCTTTATGATATTCTTTCTAGAGGACGTAGATGGCCAATCACTCTTAATCTGAGGTTCATTGTTTGATTTTTTAATACTTTGCCAAAAGTTTCCTCTGTATTCATTCTGTTTGAATGTAAGTCTCTGGATTAATTATAAGACTGTGTTCCTCGGAAATTATCTCGCTCTGGATAGAAAGAGTGACTTCAGTTCTTACTAATGGCCTTTGGATTACCCAATTAACGATGAATTCATTATTATTCAACTCATTAATTTCCAGCTGGGGATCCTGAAGAGGATCAAAAATTAGTGGTGGGCTACTTGAAATTTGGATCAAGATTTTTTTCAGAGAAGGAAGATGCTGAGGTTGCATGATAATCATCGAAATTATTAGTCGATTGTCGAAGAATTCATTTATTTCAGGTGACGGAAAGAGAGACATATCTTCACGAGCCTGTTTTAAGCTCAGGAAAAAATAATAATTCTTTATTTCGATCTATAAAACAAATTTCATTAGAACATAATAACTCTACCATTGCTTCTATCTTCGCGTTATTCCAAGGTACCAGTTTCCGAGCAGAAACTAAAGATATCTCTCCAAACTTGTTGATTCCTTTGGATATGAAGGTTAAGAAGTCCTTAACATCAGAGGACATTGACAATGGTTCAAATAAAAATCCATCAGGAGTGTTTCGGATGATTTTATGTTTATTTAGAATGACTAAAGCTTTCTCAATGTCCTGAATGTCGCATTTCCACCAGGGACGGTGTTTGTGGAAGAGAGTTGCTAGCTGATTTAATTTAATGGGTAGAAGATAGACTCTTTGGTAAGCAATACCGAAAGAAATTAATTCTGACGCAAGTCGATGGAAAAAATCTTCGCGTCCAAAAAATACTGGCCGATTGAAAAGAGAAGACGGAAGTACAGAAACAGGTAAGCTAATTTCTCGTTTTAAACTAAGAAGATATGTTGCTAAATCTTCAGGAAGGTACTTGGTCGAAGATATTGATTCTACTCCTTTTTCCAGCTGTTCTTGTACCTCTTGAGTTGTATCATCTTGGATTCGTTTCAGCTTTTTACCAAGTGCCTTATATCGTGCTTTATAGTCATCCTGCTTAGAAATATCTTTAACCTCCATTTTTGCATGAACAATCCCCTAATAAAAAGCTTTTATTTTAAGGAAGAATAGAAAAAATATGTTTGTTCTGATTTAGATTTAAATGATATTCATTGACAGAAATAGTTTAAGATCGATTAGATAGAGATAATTTTTAGAAATCTAACTATTTAATAAGAAATTCTCCATGTTTTCTGCCAGCTTCTTTCAAAAGATATGCAAGAGGAATGTCTTGGTATCTACCATCCGGAAGAGTTCTTCTAACTAAGATAGGAAGAAGACCTTTTTTTATTTCCCTCTCAGAAATTAAAAGGGGATCCCCTTGTTCTTGTTCATCTCTTTGAAGCCCCTCAATCTTAGAAGGATCATCTGATTCGACCAGGACTGGAGCTCCCATGGAGATCTGGAGTGCACGAGCTCCCAAAATTCGGGCATACTCAAATCTGGTGAGCATTTTAGGCCCAATGAGAATTTTTTGATCAATATTGTCGTTTGACAAAAGATAAACAGCTCGATTATTAATGCAAAAAAACGTTGTGCGTAGAAAATGCCCTAGTGTCAGGATGGGAAGGTTTTAACTGAGATATATGAATTTTTTCGCCTCGGGTTGTAAATTGTATTTGTTGAAAGGAAAAGAGCAAAAAAAGCGAAATTAGAAAAATTGAACATACCGGATTATATGTAAAAGGAATTTTATTAAAAAAAAGAAAGAAGGAAAAAAGAGGGGGAAAATTAGTCAAAATCTTCGCCGCCCATGTCGCCACCTGGTCCTCCTGGTGGTCCACCTGGGCCTTCAGATGCTTTTGCTGCAATGATATCGTCGATACGTAATATCATCTGAGCATTTTCACTCGCTGCTGTGATTGCATGAGTTTTCACACGAAGGGGTTCAATCACGTCGGTCATATTGCGAACTTTACCTTGAAAGACATCAATACCTGCTTTATTATTCCCACTTTCATGTTCTGTTCGAAGAGCTACGATGATATCAATTGGATCCAATCCAGCATTTTCAGCGAGAGTTCGGGGAACAACTTCCAAAGCATTAGCAAAAGCTTGAACAGCAAGTTGTTCACGTCCAACTAATGATTCAGAGAACTTGTGAAGCTTCCGGCTAACATAAGCCTCTGGCGCACCACCACCAGGAACAATTTTTTTATCCTCTAATACATTACGAACCACACAGATTGCATCATGAATAGATCGTTCAGCTTCATCTACTACGAGTTCTGTTCCACCACGAATCAAGATTGTAACAGACTTTGCTAAAGGACAGTCTTCCACAAAAACCATATCGTCGTCTCCAACTTTGGTTTCATATATTTTTCCCGCGGTTCCGAGATCGTCGGTTGCAAGGTCTGGAATATTACTCACGATTTTAGAACCTGTTGCCTTTGCTAATTTTTCCATATCTGACTTTTTAACACGACGAATGGCCATGATATTCTGTTTGGCTAAAAGATGTTGGGCAATATCGTCAATACCCTTTTGGGCAATTACAACATTAGCACCAGATTCTACAATCTTATCTACCATCTTTTTTAACATACCCGCTTCTCGATCTAAGAATTCTTGAATCTTGGAAGGATCTGTAATACTAAGTTCAGAGTCAAATTCCGTCTTTGAAACTTCAAAAGCTTCTGCGATTAATGCTATCTTGGGATTTTTCAACTTCTTTGGCATTCCTGCATGCACAACTTCTTTGTCTAAGACGATACCTTTTATAAGAACTGTGGATTCAATATCCTCGCCTTCTTTCTTTTCAACCTTAATATCATCAATATCAATTTTACCTGTGCCAGGATCAATGCTTTTAACAGCGTCTATTACAATTCTAGCTAATAGGTTGCTAGAACGTGAGACAATTTTAGATCCCATGGTAGTATTGACAAGTTGAACTAGAAGTGCATCATTTTCAGCAGGAACATCCATTGCAATTTCCTTCAGGTATTCAGCAGCTTTCTCTGTAGCTACTCGATAACCTTCGACAAGAATCGTAGGATGAATTTTATCGCTGGAAATTAGTTCTGCTGCATGTTGTAGTAATTCTCCAGCTATAATGACCACAGTAGTGGTTCCATCGCCGACTTCTTGATCCTGAATCTTAGAGAGCTCCACCATCATCTTACCAATAGGGTGAGCGATGTCAATCTCTTTCAAAATAGTCGCCCCATCGTTAGTGATCACGACATCTCCGAAATTATCCACTAACATCTTATCACGACCCTTGGGGCCGAGGGCAGAGCGAATTGCTTCAGAAATCACACGAGCAGCTGTAATATTGCTGCTAAGTGCATCTTTTCCTGTAGTTCGTGCTGTATCTTCTTTTAAAATGAATACTGGAGTACCTTGTAGTGTCATTTTGATTTCCTCCTACATCATGGGGGGATAACCACCCATACCACCCATTCCACCTGGGGGCATTCCACCTGGGGGCATTCCACCTGGGCCTTCACCTAAGCTTTTACTAGCGATAACATCGTCAATTCTAAGAATTAATTCTGCTGCTTCCCTTGCAGATCTAAGTGCTTGACGTTTAACACGAAGAGGCTCAATGATTCCAGCCTCAAAGGCATCAACATTCTTACCTGTGTCCACATTTATTCCAATGTTAGCATTCCCTTTTTCATGAGCAGCTCTGAGTTCGACTAGCACATCAATTGAATCTAGACCAGCATTTTCGGCAAGTGTTCTTGGAATAATCTCTACCGCGTCAGCAAAAGCATCTACAGCCATCTGTTCACGTCCCTTAATTGTACCAGCGTATTCTTTAAGACTCTTATGCAATTCAATTTCAGGGCTACCAGCTCCTGCAACAGCCCAACCATCTTCTAAAACATCGCGTACAACGCAAAGTGCATCATGTAAGGCCCGTTCTCCTTCATCCGTTACATATTTAGTCCCGCCGCGAAGAACAACAGAAACACTTTTGGGATTGGCGCATTCTTTGATGTAAATAAGTTTCTCGTCACCAATCTGAACTTCTTCGACAAACCCAGCATCTCCTAGATCTTCTGATGAAAGATCTTTGATATTGGTGACAATCCGTGCACCTGTGGCCTTGGACAACTTTTCCATGTCAGATTTCTTGACTCGTCGCACAGCTAAAATGCCCTCTTTAGCTAGAAAATGTTGAGCTAAATCATCAATTCCTTTTTGACAAAGAATTACATTTGCTCCTGATTCATGGATTTTATCAACCATTTCTTTAATCATATCTTGTTCCTGATCTAGAAATGCATCCATCATAGAAGCGTCAGTAATACGGATTTTTGCGTCAAATTCGGTTTTTTTTATCTCCAATGCTAGATCTATCAAAGCTATTTTAGCTGTTTCTACAGAAGAAGGCATTCTAGTATTGACAACTTCTTTGTCAATAACAATTCCTTGAACTAGTTCGGTATCATGTAGGCCTTTACCTTGTTTTTGAATAATAGAAATCATATCAATGTCCACTTTCCCCTCTTCCATTACGGCTTTGGTAGCGTTGACAGCTATTTCTGCCAGTAGATCTTTTGCTCCTCCTGTGGCCTTAGAGTTGAGGGAAGTTCTGGCAACGTTTTTGAGATGGGCTTCATTATTTGGATCAATCTTGTTGGCAATACTTTGTAAGATCTCAGTGCATTTATCAGAGGCTAGTTTAAAGCCTGAAATTATCACCGTTGGATGGATCTTCCGATCAAGCAGTTTTTCAGCCCGCTTTAGCAATTCACCAGCGACAATGACAGATGTTGTTGTTCCATCACCAACTTCTTGGTCTTGGGTTTTGGCAACCTGAACAAGGAGTTTAGCTGCTGGATGCTGGACGTCGATTTCATCTAGAATTGTAGCGCCGTCATTAGTAATCACTACATCGCCTAGTGAATCTACTAAAAGTTTGTCAAGGCCTCTAGGGCCTAATGCACTACGTACTGAATCTGCGACAGCTATCGCGGCCTGGATGTTGTTTCGTAGAGCGTCTCGACCGCGTGAGCGCTCTGTTCCTTCTTTGAGTATAATTACTGGTTGTCCACCTAATTGCATGGTAACAAACCTCGTTGATCCCCTTTTATCCCTTTTTTCTTTAACTTAGGGAGTTTTAGGGGATTTTAAGCTCATTTAATGCAGTTTAGTTTGATATTAAATTAGTTGTTGCGTGTTACCGGACTGAAATAGCGTAATTAATTACGAAGAAATTTGTAATTACACTGAAAAAACAGTATGGTAAACTTTGGAAGTAAAAAAAAGAAAAGAAGAGAATGTTTATCGACATTTAAAAGGAGCTTATTTGGTTGCTGCCAATTTAATGTCAGATTCTTTGACCGTTTTTCGACCAGAGTGACGAGCAATCTCAACTGCGTATTTGGCGATGTTAGTGCCATAATCAGTTACAATCTCATTGAGTCTGTCAATCGCGTCTGCAGAGACACGTCGTGCTCCAGCGTTACGGATTATTTTCTCAATTCTTGCAGATGCAAATCCTGCCATTTTTTTTTCACCTTTTCTCCAAAAAATTTGTTCGTTCTGCTTTTGATCTACTTTTTAACAGAACAAGTGACCTGCAATTTCTCATCTTTATAAATATTTCTTTTTATCGCCCTTCCAATGCCCGAGATATTGGCTAGCGCATATGTCATAATAGCTCTGAGAACATGAATTCACATAAACCGATCGGATTGTCACTCAATACAAAATATCGACATAAATATTTTTGTCGAAAGAACACAGTAAATTTCCTTTCTTTACTTGAATACTTTTGTTTAGCAGAAATAATGGAAATAAAAACATCAGTTTTATTGAATAAAAATGGAAAAATAATGCTAGCATCTGAAGTGGGATGGGAAGGTGTGGATTTTCCTATTATTTCATTAACAAGCCTGATATACTCACTTACTGTAACGTCTTATGTACTTCTCAAGCATAGGTTCAAACGATTCATCATGAAGCTTACAGGTGATAAAAGAAAATCCACGATCATCAGGATGGAAGTGGATCTCAATCGAATCACTACTGATGACCTGCCTAGCATCACGAATTTCGGGTTCGATGTTTAATTCCTTCGCTATTTCCTTCATGAAATTACGGCCTTCATCCCATGTCGGGATTCGGAACTTGATCCGTTTTACTTTGATCTCCTCCTGATAATGGGAAAAAGAACAAGAGTAATGATTATTACACCCCAACAAAGCGGGGTATCCTCTGTTGATGTATCATTTGAAAACTGTACTTCAGTATTCAAAGAAACGTGAGGAACAGGCCCTTTTGGATCAGGTGATCCAATACTGAAGTCCTCTTTAGTATTGGTGTCAATGTGTAATGGTGTTCTTTGAATTGCTTCACCAGCATCAGGAGCTTCTAATACTTCTGATCCGTCAGGTGTAGTAGCATCACCGTAAGCAACGACATCAAAATAATTTTCTTTGTGATCCAAGAGTTGTACAAAATCACCAGTATTTGTCAGAGCAATGGCCATTTCTATATCAGCAGTTTTTCCATAGGCACTTTCAAAACCAGCTAGATCTTTCGCAATCACAATAGATGAATATTCGTCAACAGTGTAATCCGAAGGAAACGTATAAAGGCTTTTATCGTCTCCAATTTGCCAGTCCTCAATTAACAGATCAAATGGAAAACTATTTGTGAGTTCAATATATTCCCCTTCTGCATCTGACACAGCTGACGGATCAGGTAACAGTTCTGTTATGAGGAATCTCCAGTTCTCATCAGAAGCGAAGTTAACAATGTTTACTGTCACTTCATCAGTGAAAGTTTGGGTATTGGTTTCTGCTTTAACCTCAAAGGTTGTGATACCGTTTGGGATTGTTCGTGTATCTAATTGAACTGAAAAAGTATCTTTTTTCAGGGGTACTTCGGTAAAATCTTCAGTTCCCCATCTATATGAGACTATTGCCTCATCAAGACCTGTAATTTGTCCATTAAAAGAAACTGTTCCCGAAATGACATCTGCTTTAGAGAAACTTGTTTGTCTAATTCCAATTGGTAACTCCCAAGCGTCTGCTACAGCTACGTCTGCATCCCAAACCTCTTCTTTAAAGAATGAAGCAATATCAGAGGCATCATGTACCGCAATCCCCATGTCACGATTAACATCACCAGATAAGAAGTAAGTGTCACCTGGATCCAATTTGGAAACACTTCTTGGACTCCAATTGCCTGAATAAACAAATACATGATTTCCGTCAATAATCCAATATTTGTTATGATAATAATTCAGATCCTTGGTAGAGTTATAGACTGGGATTAAATTTTCAACCAATGATCTTGCTGCTGAGGCTGTATCAATATTTTCATAAGAACCAAATCTTCGATTAGATATCAGAACCTGAATATCTATACTAGGATTAGCTTGTTTCAAATCGATTAAAGTTTCATTGAAATCAGAACGGCTGATCGTATACATTGATACATAAATAGATGTTTTTGCTTCTTTAAGATAGCGGAAAATTACTTCGTCTGCATTATCAGGATTTGTAAATAGCGTAACATTGTATATATCCGTGAAATTGGCTTTCGGAATATCAGTAGGGCTTGTATAGCTAATTCTTTTTCTAGAATTCGATTCTATCACTAAAGAATTTCTTTTCAATGAATATTTAATAAGGGATGTTGGAGGAACTTCACCGTCTTTCCAATCTGACTCAAAAATTGAAGTAAAATAATTAGCTACAGCTGGATTTTGGATGGCCATTCCTGCTTCGCGATTGTTGGTAAAGGCATTTATTCCAAAGTTGATCGATGAAAGGAGAGTCACTTTTTTATCAATAATGACTAGTTTATTATGCGTACTTGATAGATACTCTCCATCAGGATTATTAGACGAGGATCCCATCCACCTGACTTCGATTCCTTTACTTTGCAAGTAATTTGTGACATCATCACTATCACCATCTTCATTGACCTGAACTCGTACATTTACTCCTCGGCTGTTATTGGCGTCAACAAGGGCTCGTACAATAGGTGATGAATCAGTATCCCAGTCTCCGTTATCAAATTGGGTAATGTACTGATTCTGTACATCAATACTGCTGTTCGCGAGATCAATCCATGCTTTATGAATAGCAAGTGCATTATCAGGAGTGAACATCGGACTGAGAGTCATTTTCTCTTTGATGTTCAGCGTGTCAAATTTCGGAGTATATAACAAGGGCGATGCAGTATTTGTAATCTTGAATCGAAGATTAGAGTCGTCCCTAACCCCGATATTTGTATTAAAGATTAGTAATAAAAATCCTGTTATCAATAGAAACATTACAATATTGTATTTTATATTATTCATAAGGAAGTTCCTCATTTGATTCAAAGAAACTCAATATTCCGTATGAACATCAATAGAATTAAAACTTTATCATATTAGTAATTATCTTAGGGTAAAAAAGGAAAACAAAAAAAAAATCCTTAAGAAATTGCTTCTTCATTTATCCTATATTGGAGTTAATATAATGGAACGTCTGTTACTCAAAAATGGATTAATTGTGACAATGAATGCAAATAATGAAGTCATATCCCAAGGAAATGTTTTGGTGGAGGATGGCCAGATAGTTAAGGTTGAAAAAGATATTACTGATAATGTTGACACAGTTATTGATTGCTCAGACCAAGTTGTGTTTCCAGGTTTTATTTGTGCTCATACTCATCTCTATTCAGCACTATTAAGGGGTGCTCCACTTCTTATTGATCCTCCTACTGATTTCACACAGAATTTGCAACGTATATGGTGGACAATGGACGAGGCTCTTACATTGGGCGATGCTTATACTTCAGCACTATATGCGGTTTATGAATTAGCTTTAAATGGAGTAACTGCTTATTTAGATACCTATTCAGGTCCAAATTCCATTGAAGGGTCACTAGATCGTATTTCAAAGGCTACACAAGATGTTGGTGTTCGTGGAGTAATTTGTTTTGAAGCCACAGAACGTCGTAGTTATGAAGAAGGGGTAAAAGGATTAGAGGAAAATCTTCGTTTTATTTCACATAACGATCCTGAAAAAACTCTGGTTAATGGGATTTACTGTTTACATGCATCCTTTACAGTATCAGATGAATTAATTCACAAAACTGTTGAGTATGCTGCGAAAACTGACTCTTTCAAAACAATGCATACTTCAGAAGGTTTGATAGGTCTTCATCATAACCTAGAGAAATATGGGAAACGAACAGTTGAACGACTCTATGATGAAGGTTTTCTCGGGTCGAAAACTGCCTTAGCTCATGCTGTTCATATTAACGGCCACGAAATCGACCTCATCGCTGAAACAGGTACTAGTGTGGCTCATAATCCAAAAAGTAATGAATTGAACGCGGTTGGGGTAGCTAAACTTCCTGAAATGTTGCAGAAAGGGGTAAACATTGGTGTTGGTAATGATGGTTTTATCTATGATGCGATTGAAAATATGAGAACTGCCTATCTCATGCATAAGTTGAACCATCGTAATCCTAGTCAACTTCCAACTCCCCTTCAAGTAGTACAAATGATTACTATAAATGCAGCACAAGCTATCGGATTGAGAGATCAGATTGGATCCATCGATAAAGGTAAAGCAGCAGATTTTACAATATTAGACGCGTCCGCCTTACCTACACCGATCCATGAAGGAAATGTCTATAGTCATCTTGTTTATGGCTCTTTCTCACGAAAAGACATCAAACGGGTCATTGTAAATGGGAAAACTGTCGTAAAAAACCGCACTCATACTTCTCTCGATGCAACGATGGTTAGTCAACAGTCAATGGATTCTGCAATCTCTCTTTGGGAGCGGTTAGATCTCACTCCCAGAATTGCGAGACAAATTTAAGATAAAACAAGTTTTATTAAGATGGCGCGGTTTTAACTGTGTATGATCCTAATTTAATATGTCCAAAGTGTGCCAAATCGGTGTTAGAAGAGCAATTTTTGACTGAAAGGTGTGGTTGTGGGTTCCGCTTACGAATAAACTTCAATTATGAAGAATTACACGATTTAGTTACAAAGGAAAAGTTACAGCAAAGACCATTCACTCATTGGCGATATAGAGAATTTTTTCCTATAAGAAATTATAAAAACATCGTTGATCTTGGAGGTGGAGGAACGCCTCTCTTATTGTCTCATCGTTTGGGAAAAGAAAAATTTGGATTAAAAAATTTATTTTTTAAAGTAGAAACAGGGAATCCTTCAGGAAGCTTTAAAGATAGGCCGATTTCTATTGGGGTTTCCAAAGGGGTCGAATTAAACGCCAAAGTCTTAACTGCCGCCTCATCTGGAAATGCGGCCGCAGCATTAGCGACTTATGGTGCGAGAGCGGGAAAAAAAGTTGTTGTCTTTGTACCTGAACACGCGACCGAAGGAAAATTATCCCAACTAGCATATTTAGGAGCTACAGTAATTAGGGTTAAGGAGGTAGTGCAAGGTCAAGATCCATCAGTAACACTCTTCCAAAAGTCTTATGAAGCATTTGGATGGATACCCTCCCCTTCTTTTGGTCCCTTTAATCCTTTTCAATTTGAAGGCACAAAAAGTCTTGGTTTTGAACTCTGTGAACAATTTGATTGGGAGCCGCCTGATTGGGTGCTTTTAGCTACTGGTAGTGGAGGTTTATTAGCAGGAACTCATAGAGGATTCAAAGAATTTGAAAAGCTTGATTTCATATCTTCTGTTCCTCATCATGTTGCAGTCCAACCTGAGGAGTGTGCACCAATTGTTAAAGGAGTGAAAAGGAACTCTCCTCCATTAGAATTACAAGACTGGAAGAGAACTCCCCATACCGTAGCAGGAGGGCTTGCTGATCCTCATCCTTGGGATGCTGACTCTGCTTTAGCTGCCATTTATGATAGTTCTGGTACCGCAGTTGCTGTATCAGAGGAATCTATTCTCAGAACCCAACGATGGTTAGCACAATATGAAGGAATTTTCGGTGAACCTTCAGGGACCGCAGGAATCGCTGGTCTTGAAGTGTTAGTTGAAATGGGAGAGATTGATCGATCAGATCGAGTAGTCATACCTATAACTGGTGTCGGATTTAAAGATCCTAAAGTCTTATTCCAGCAGATATCACTCCCCCCTCCCATTTTTCCTCGTATTTCTGAACTTCAATCCCTATTGAATAATAACCTTAAAGTTAGTTAAGTATTTTTCACTAGCATTCACAAAAAAAGTGGGATAAATCCTCTAGAAATTCCTCTTTGCTGTTCAGGGAAATAAAGTAGGAAACTTCATCAGTTTGGTTGGGCTCTAAATACCAAAATGTAACAAAACCAGCTCCGAGGATCATCTTACCTACATCAAGAGGGATTATTTTAGATCTTGAAGAAATCTTAATAAGGGAAACGGAGTTATTATTTTTTTCCAATGTTAAATAGGTCAAATCCTCTGATCCGACTCCAATTATAAGACCGGGATTGGCTCTCGAAAATTGAAAAGGAGTTTCAGTGCCAATAGAAAATCTCGAAACCATGTTCTCTATACTTCCATCAATTCCTGGACTTAATAAACTAAATGATGTGGCTCGAAATGTTGTTGAAGTTGGATTATGAATCGTTGTTCGAACCCGAACTAAACTTGAGTCTCCTCCTAATAATTCATATGCGATTTTCATAACCAAACCCTTTAATGACTTTTGTTCATGGATTGTTGCTGAATATTCAACTCCTGACCAGTGATCTGATTGGATCTTCCTAGCTATAAATTTCTCTTTGGTATAGTTTGATTCGTCCAAATCATCATTTTCACCTAGAATAATAGAATTAACCATCCCACCAGGATCCTTCGAGAAAAAGATCGATGGAGAATAATTAGGAAAATTTGAAAGTAAATAAGGTTCTCCGTTATACTGTATTTGAGTAAGACAAGCTGCAAAATCAGCTGAACTTTTAATCTTAAGAACTTTATTTCTTACTAAGACCAGATTCTTGTTTGATTCCGGTGGGAGATCAAGAATTTCAGGTTTTTCGGAATCATTAAAGACTAAAAATCGAATATGATTAGTTTCTCTTTTCTCAGGACTCTGTATGATAAATTGCAATTTGTAAATTCCAAAGGTAACATTATTTGGCAATTCTAGCTTGCATTTATACTCTTGGGGATTATTTAAGTTTAAATTAGTGATTTCAAATTCATTAGGAGTAATTGTCCATCTTTTCGGTGTCTCAATGATTAATCGACCATTTAAAGGCATTAATCGAATTGATCTTAGAGTAATCTGGATTACTGATATTTTTCCCCCAATAAGTAGTTGGTTTCTGGGAACATCGATATTAAGATATGATATAGGTTTAATTTTTTGCTGAATTGGAGATAATACTTGATTTTTACTCAAATAATATGCTAATGCGCGAACTCTCTTCCAATCTATATCTCCACAACCAATCCAGCTCTTTGGCCCTCTAGACGAGGAAAGAGCTGGGATTTGGATCTGTTTTTCAAGAGATGATAATTTACTACGGCCAGGATCCGCTTTAGTGTCATGAACCTCATAAACATGATAGTAACTGAAATCTCCAACCTGCATGCAAATCCAAGGTTCATACCTTTCAGTTCCTTCAGGTAAATCTCCTTTTCCAGCTGGCCAGAGAAAAGCAGGCCCATGAATAAGCTGGTCATCAAAAACAAAATAGGTTTCACCAAGAGGCATGTTTATACCATGGGTGAAATGAGGCTCTAAAATCGTAGTAATTTGGTCATCTACAGTTCCTAAGTTTTGTACTTCCGTCCATGTTGCAAAATAGGGGTCTCCTGCCTTCAATTCAAAAATTCGATGAAAAATCAACTCCCTCTTTGAATTTCCTCTCCTAGAAAGTTTAACCTGAATAGAATTTTCTTTTTCTATTATTTTTGGGCTGAATTCAGCCTGATTAAATTCGCTAAAACCAAATGGAGGTCCGTAATCAAGTGTACGAACTCCTATTCCCATTAAAGTTTCATCAGGAGTACGAAAATCAGCACTAGCTCCCTCTAATTTTATAACACCATGAATATATTGGTTTTGGATGATTACAGACTTTTTGTCTTGTTGTATACCAGCAGATAATCCTGGGTTATCAGAAAGGAAAATAGGGAGCTCAAATACTCTACTTTTAATGTTCCTCATTTTAATCTGACAATATATAGTCGTAAAAATATCATTATTCTTTAAGGGAATTTCTAGTTGAACATTGACACCAACATTCTCTTCCTGATCAAGACTAATAGGAATAATAGGAGTGAGAATATCAATCTTATTAATTGACCAGAATAATAATTCTCCTTCAATGGTCTTCTCTGACCTATTTTGTATGTGTATTGGTATATCTTGCTTACCAGAAGGCCTCCACCAAACCTGATCTGATATCTTGATATCAATAAGCTGACGAACTCTCATACCTGCTTCCAATGTAACAACTTCTCCATCTACAATAATTCGACTTTTAATGCTGGGAGTTTTTCTCTGGATATCAGTATCAGAAGTTATATCATCAACAATATAGGTATTTTCAAGTATCTTAGTTCCCTTGGGAACTGTTAGAATTTCTTGACTTGCTTTTACACTGATTTCCTTAGACCCCTCCATAGATACAATAACAGATAGCTCTTTATTGGATTCATTCCTTATGAGTAAAGAGGTATTTTGTTTAATTCCAGCAAAGACATCATGATCTTTTTGTTGCATAGTTATTCCGATTAATTCATCGTTCATTCTTCTGGTAATACTAGTAATGGATCGGCTGTAACGATCAATAATAACTTCAAGAAAATCTGCCTCTTTTTCAAACCGATAATAAAAAACTTTCATAGACCCTAAGGTCTGCTCATCAGGCGCTTGTGTGATTTCACGCTTCTGATTTAGGTACCAATCAGGATGTTTATCAAAAAATGGTTTACAGAAGGAGTTTTGTAAAATAACAGGAATGTAATTCTGCATATATACTGATGTTTCGGGAACCCATTGAAGGCCAATCTTCTTATAAAGGGGTACAGCTTTCATATTTGATGGCCAAGTATGCAGATCTTGCCGTACATCCCCATTTTTTACACTAAAATCAACTGCTGTGAGGAGTAGATGTTTACCATATTTTTTGCCTAATACTTCAGGATGGGCACCTAAAATACCAATGTATGAAACATTAGGTTCTTCCATGCGGTTATGAACAGAGCAGATACCGACTAAACGATCTTGGGGATCGAAAGCAACAAACCATTCAAGAGCTTTCCTTTTTTCAATGAATTCTCGTGCTCGTTTTTCATCATACTTGATTCCTTGAGTCTATGTCCCTGGCCATAAATCATCAATTGCATTGAAAAATTCTACTAATTTTTTTGAATCAACAATTGTATTAATCGGACGGATTATACCTTCAAAGTTATCTTTATCCTTAATTGTGGAAATATTCATGAAATCACCAGATAAAAGAAACATATTTTGATTTGAATAGTAATAATGAGCTATAAAATCTAGGGTGATGAATATGAACTTTTACAGTTTTGTTGACGTTTATTACACTATAATATTTATAGGGATAGAAAGTGGCAAAAAAGATCAATAAGGTAAGATGGATTATAATAATAAGAAAAAAAGAAATATTTCTGTGATATTTTAAAAATAAAATGAGCTTCCAAGTGACTAAAGAATTAATCAATTCAATGGTTTCTGTACTTCGATAATACCACTTTGAAATTGATGGTTCAAATATTCAAAATTATTAAAGATTGTCACATTAACTTCTTTAAAGCCAGCTTGTTCGATTTTTTCAATATATCCCTCTTTTGTTAATGCTCCACCAAGGCAAGAACACCATGCTTCTGGATCTTGTGTGATTTCAGGTGGTAAGTGGTTAACAGCAATGATATCTGCATCCACTAATCTCCCACCAGGTTTAAGAATTCTGAAAGCTTCTTTAAATACAGCTCCTTTGTCCATGGTGAGGTTTATCACACAATTACTAATTATCACATCAGCAAAGTTATCAGGTAAAATATCGATATTCTCTATATCTGATAACCTAAAATCTACATTTGTATAACCTTTCTCTGTCGCGTTTTTCATTCCTGAAATGATCATATCGGGAGTAAAATCAACTCCAATTATTCTTCCTTCTCGTCCTACAAGATCTGCTGCTTGAAAAAGGTCATAACCAGCCCCACTGCCCAAATCTACAACTACATTACCTTGTTGAATATTGGCTTTCTGTGCAAGGTTGATTACACATCCGAAACTGGGGATCGTAGACTCTTTTTTCATTTCTGATGTTGAGGGAGGACAACAATCGCCTTGTGATAGTTTTTCGTTTTTAATTGATGTTACTGATGGAGAACAGCAACTAGATTGCTTAGCAAGTCTTGATTGGGTATGTTTGTTTATTGCTTTAGCATAGCTCTTTTTAACTTCTTCCTTGAATTGACTCATTGCATAATGCACCTATTTAGTGCCTCAAGAATAAAATATTTAAACTTCTCCTACCAAGGGTAAGTAGAGGAATGGAAGAAAGCACTATGACAAAATCCCTTAATGAGGCAACACTTAGGCTTAGTCGACCAGAAAAACAATTAATTGATGATTTAATGGAACTGAATCTTACTAGGAATGAAGCAAGAGCATATATAGCATTATTACCATTAGAATCTGCAACTGCGAGTAAATTGGTTGAGAAAACCGGAATCCCAGATAGTAAAATATATCGGACTATGGATAATCTACAAAAAAAAGGATTAATCATCCTTCAAGAAGGGCTACCAAAGAAGTACATCGCTATTCATCCTATTGAAGCAATGGAAAATTTACGAACAATTTTCAAAACAGAATATACGAAAAGGATGACTTCTATCGATAAATTGATTGAATCATTAGTTCCCATTTATCAGGATCATGAAGAATCACCTAAAATTGCCTATATAATTAAGGGAAAAACCAATATATTTAACCACGCTAAACGGTTGATCGATGATGCGACTTCAAGCATAACATTAATGATGCCGAATAAAGAGGTGTTTAATCCTCTTAAGAAATCTATTGAACAAGCTCAGAAGAGGATCTCAGATTTATCAATTGGTTTTTTTCGCCAAAAGCTCCCAACTGAACCATTCCCATTCGATTTTCAAGTAATTAATTGCAATTGCTTTTTCCTCATCGTTGATAAGAAAATCCTTTTAACAGTCTCAAACTGGGATACAAATCATTGGTACGCAATTTGGACAACTGAAACTTCATTGTTGGAGGTTTCTCAAGGATATTTTTCTTCTCCTTCTTGTTGTGCTTCAGAAGACTGGGAATTGAATACATAGAAAAAGATAGAAAAGCCTAGTAACTTAGAAATCAGGATTAAACTTCAAGTCTAAAATATGATTTGTTTCTATTTCGATAAAACCACGAGATTTTAGAATAGTATGAACCTCACTATTACTGCGTACTGTGATTAGGACATTTTGGTTTGTGTGACCACTTTTAAGAATCTTATCAATACAAAAAGATAGCATAGGTTCAGTTAATATTTGAGTATGAGCTGGGTCAATTGTGAAACCCAAGCGGTGATTTGATTTGCCCGATTTATCGATTTGGACGTACATACTACCAACCAATTCATTACTATGACTTATTGTCCAAAAATTGATGTCCAAAGGAAAAATCTTGGTGAAAATCGGTCAGAGGATTGTTTTTATCTTTGAGCTCTCAAATTGATTTTTATCCACAGGCAAAAAGGCTTGAACCTCTTCTGGAGTACACCGAACCTCTAACTCATAACGAGCTTGATATGTTTGTTTATCACGTTCTAATTTTATGACTGAATACTCTTCAAGAAAGGTTGATTCTATAGGAGATAAATTATCTGGTTCTCTTTCTTTAAATTATACATCAAATCTCTTTCAATAATAAATTTGAAGCTTTATGAGGGTAGGAGAATTTGCTTACAAGATTTAGTACAAGTATTAACGTGATGTTTTTTTAGAATATATTGAACCAAACGTCAGGATTGATTAATAATGGTAGTAACTGAAGATTTGAAAGGCCGAGACTTTCTTACTATGATTGATTTCACACGTGAAGAAATCGAAACATTCCTGAATGTTGGAATGGACCTCAAAAAGCGTTTTACTATACATGAAGATCATCGCCATATATTACCTGGCCGTACTTTATTTATGATCTTTTATAATGATAGCCTACGAACACGAAATTCATTTGAAGCTGGAATGACTCAACTTGGAGGACATGCGCACTTCTTACAGCCAGGGGCTATATACACACCAGCTCTACCTGGTGATGAAATCGCTTATGAAACTGAACGCGTCTCAGATGTTTCCAGGGTGTTATCAAGGATGGGAGATGCCATTGCTATACGTATATACGGGGATAAATGCAATTGGATCTATGGCAAAGGACAGAAAATCCAAGAAAACTTTGCTTATTGGAGTAAAAAGCCTATCATTAATATGGAATCAGATGTGTACCATCCCTGTCAAGGAATGGCAGATATTATGACCATTTATGAGAAATGCAGTCATGATTTCAATAAATTGCAAGGAAAGAAATTTGTTATGAGCTGGGCGTATTCCGCAGGTCAAAAACCAATGGCAGTACCACAAACAGGAGTACTTGCGCCTTCTATGTTTGGTATGGATGTAACGTTTGCTTGTCCACCAGAATTTGATCTTGATCCCAATATCATCAAAAAAGTAGAAGACCATTGCGACCTCTATGGAGGGACATTTCAAATTGAACGGGATATGAAAACCGCTTTTGAAGAGGCAGATTTTGTCTATCCCAAGAGCTGGGGGGTTTTAGAGGCTCATGGAATTGAGGGTGTCAGACCCGCTAAACCTGAAATCATGCCAGAGATCATGAATAAATACAAGCAATGGAAAACAACAGTAGAATTAATGGATGTAACCAAGAAGGGACGAGGGTACTACATGCATTGTTTGCCACAAGATCGAGGAATGGAAGTGGAAGATGAAGTTGCTGACGGACCACGATCCATCATCTTTGATCAAGCTGAAAATAGGTTACATGCTCAAAAGGGAATCATGGTATGTATTATGCACTAAATGGAAGTATAATTCTCTCATCTTTTTGAATTAGTATATAACTAAACTCTAGTGACTAAAAAATATCTGAAATTCATCGCTGAGGGGAGTGTTCTTGAGATATAGCAAGTATTCAACAAAGAAGCTAAAGAGAGCACCGTTGAATGAACTATCATTTACGACAGAAAACAATTCATCCTTGTTTGAATAGTGTTCAAAGAGTTTCACCGCAAATTTATAGGGGGAAAGATTCAGAGTAGTTTTAAGGGGAGGTAAGCCAAGACGTTGCATGATTGGAACAAGTTTTTTTTCTTGGGAAAATAAGACAAACTGGATAGCTATATTGGTTGCAAAATTTATTAGGCTCTTTCTACCTGGTGTTGGATTGAAAAGTAGTTTGATATTACCTATTGAAGGACTATTTCGCAGGAAAGTAAGGAATTTCAGAACCTCGGGTATCGCAGTAAGGCTATTGAAAGCTAGCTCAGACTTAATTGCAGAAATCCACCAAGACAAGAAAGTTCCAGGATCAAGATTAGTAGCCAGAAACCAATTCCAATCTTTTTTGAAGAGATGTTTTCGAGAGAGGTAAGTATCTCCAACTAAAACAAAGAACTCATCTAAAGTTTCCGCACTCCCAAAGTGACGTAAAAGAGCTGGAGGATATGTAAACGAGGGATAGAGTTCATTGTATGAATTTTTGATTACCCCATTGATTAACGACCAAGTATGTTTTAACACTTCCTCCGTTGGTCGTATAAAATCGTAAATTCTTGTCGCTTTATTAACATAACAAGAGTCAAAGAGTTGGTTAAGTCCAGCATCATCAGCACGTTTTAGTGTGACACGGATAGTCTCAGAAGTAGATTCAATGTTGCCAAGAAAGATATTCCAAGAATTCATAAAATCCTCAGGGTTCAAAGATTGGGGAGCTCTGAATATTCGTTCCTCCAAGGAAAAAAATTTCTTCCCGATGTGTCTGAACTCTTCTTTAACCACTTTTTTTGCTTGAGTAAAAAAATTGATGATATCATCACTCTTTAGTGGAGCTTTAATTGCTGCAAGATTATGATCATCAAGAGAAACAACAGGGAGTGGATTGAAATCTCCACGAAAACCCGCTTTTCTGATGTGTTTTAATTGATCAGCCGAGAGAGTCAAAAGATGCAGCCCATACCAAGATACTTTCTCATAATCCTTCCTCTCTTCGTTAATTTCAATTATCCGATCTGCAAGATTCATGACAAACTCATTACCATCAGCATTAATTTCAGAACATATGAAAAACAGTTGATTCAGCTGATACTTCCTAAGAAAGTTGATTTCATCTTCGATCACGTCTAAATCTCGGTATTGTACCTTTCTCCCCTCAACCAAGGGTTCTGAGCAAGGTGAACAATTCATTGGGCAACCCCGAGACACTTCTATGGAAACGCTAAGCTCCACATTTTCCCCTGAAAACCTAGAATAGAATGCCTGTCGGTCTTTTATGATCTTGTCTGTATATTCTTGACGGAAAGAAGGAGGAAAGAACCGGGAAGGCCCCTTTTGGAGAGTCTTTGCTTGAGAATAAATTAGGTTAGCAATCTGAGTTAAATTCTGTCTACCAAGAACATCTTCAAAATGTTCAAAAAAGGCGTCAGGCCCTCCAATCACGCCATAATCAGGGTTGAGGTAATTCATCAGCCTTTCTGGCATAACAGAAAAAGCATATCCTCCAATGACAATAAGCACATCAGTTAGTTTGCGAAGAACTTGAATTAAGAGTTTCGTAGCTTGGATTGGATAGTAAGACCTTTGTTCAGGCGATTGAAAAACAATAGACTTGTGGTAATTAGTGTTTTTAGGATGGTACCGATAATCATTTACGTCCACACAGTCAGTGTTTCTCAAGGTAATTAATATCATATCAAAGGGTTCTTTTTTGAGTAACTTCTGAAGATAAACCTCCCATTGGTTTTCTGAAATCCCGTACATGTCATTACAGATAGTCCGAATGTTAAACCTGTCTGCAATCTCTGAAACTTGCACGAAAGCGTAAGGATACATCAACGCAGTCTTGAGATTGCTTGCATTAAGTAAAAGGATGGTTCTTTGAGGACCCATTATAATTTTACCTCTATCTTGATCCAAAGAATTATTGACTCTTGATAAATATGTTTCTTAAGGCAAAAAGAAAAAAACCTGTTCTGACCTTTGTTTACAATTTTACTAGGATCTGTTAGATCCTATTATTTCATTTCTCGAAAAATAAGATTTAGACTTTGTGCTGGTCTCCCCCTGGATACAATAACGATTATCGATAACCTTTCGGATGTTACCCCTCATAGATTTTCACACGTTAGAATAAGCTATTTTTGATCAAGCTGAAAATAGGTTACGTGCTTAAAAGGGAATCATGGTGTGTATTATGCATTGATGTATACTTTGAGATTGATTTCCTCCTCATCTCTACCAAAAGACGACGGACTCACGATGAAACGTTTCACTTCAAAAAGATAACAACTGAATTATACAACAAAACCTGAGATTGAGTCAGAACATAAAGATAGATAATGTTTTAAGAATTTCGTTGTCTTAAGCTCTCTAGGTCTTGTATTTTTTGATCCACCTCTTTAGGAAAAATTGTTTTGCAGTTTTTCTTGTAGTCAAATGCGACAAGAAGGGCCTCTGCTTCTGCAGCTGTTCTCCTATGTTTGGTACTTATAAGCACCTGTTTGATTAATATTCGATCTTTGAAAATTGTTTCAACTTTGGTGCCTACAAAGAGCTTGTCAGGATATGTTAAAGGTATCTTGAATCTACACTGGATTGAAGCTAGAATGAGTCCCACTCCAGTTTCTTCCATTGAGTTCAAAACTTTTAGATTTTCTAAATAGGAAACACGACCGTTCAGGAAATAACGGAAGTAAACAGTATGAATTACGTGCTGAAGAGCGTCCATGTCTCCCCAAGACACAGGTAGTTCTATAACCACAGGATATTCGGTTAACAATTCATCCATAATTCATTCCTCGATTGAAGCCACTATGTATGGTATTAGTTTATTCCTAATTTATATGAATCTAAAAACCTTACAAATACCTATAGTTTTAGGATATTCTTTTTCTAAAGGTTTTTAACTTAATTATCAAAAATGTAATTCTCTATAAAAATCACTACTAATTTGAGATTATCCCTGATCTCGGTTGTTCAAAATATGGTTGTAATTTTAAAACTGTTAATTGGTTTTTCTTTAACAACAGGAATTTTTGATTATATTGTGATTTGCAGAGAGAAAAAATCAGTTAAGAGAGGTTATTACCGAGGAAGAAGTCGAAGAGTTTGTGACGGATGTTCACGTTTTTCCAAAGGATTATAAGCAACATCGGGGGTATGTTGAGATCTTAATATATATTTTGAGAAAATGCTTCAATTGAAACTGAGATTTTATTAATAAAACTCTCTTTAATCATATCTAAAGTAAAAAATATATTTTTCAATTTCATTATTATTTAGTATTTCTACATCAAATTGAGGAATCAAAATGCTTAAGCCACTAGTTGTCATTGCACTTGGTGGAAATGCCATGATTAAGGGGAAACAGAGAGGGACAATAGAGGAACAGATCGAAAATGTCACAGAAACCACAAGACAAATAATGAAGGTCATTCCAAAATGGAGAATTGTGATAACTCATGGTAATGGCCCTCAGGTGGGGAACCTTATGTTACAAATGGAAGCTGGTTCTCATTCGCCATATAATCGCCCTGTTATGCCTGACGATATCGCGGTGGCCATGACCCAAGGACAGATCGGGTATCTCATTCAGAATATCCTTGGAAATTTATTACTGACTGAGGGTCCTCCTAGTCGGTTGGATCCTAGTAAAAAGATCAAAGTTGCAACGATTATTACACAAGTAGTTGTGTCCCAAGGTGATCCAGCGTTTCAAAATCCAACAAAACCTGTCGGGCCTTTTTACACAAGTGAACAGGCTGATCGGATTAAAGAAGAACATCCTGATTTTACTATCATTGAAGATGCTGGAAGGGGGTATCGTCGAGTTGTCCCATCACCAGATCCAATTGAAATTTATGAAAAGGATCAGGTTAATGATTTATTAGAAGCTGGTTTTATTTTAGTTGCCAGTGGCGGAGGAGGTATCCCTGTTATTAAAAATCCCGATGGAACAGTTACAGGTGTTGAAGCTGTTATTGATAAAGATTTAGCTGGAGAGAGATTAGCAATTGATACGAAAGCGGAAGCATTTGCTATATTGACTGATACAGATAAAGTTTATTTGAATTATAAGACATCACAGCAGACTGGTATTGACAGAATGACTGTGGTAGAGGTTGAAAAGTATTTAGCAGAAGGAGCGTTTGGAGAGAAGTTAAAAGGATCGATGGGGCCTAAATTAAAAGCTGCAATTCGATTCTTAAAGGATGGAGGGAAAAAAGTTGTTATAACCACCCCTGAACTTGCAGCAGCAGCTCTAGATGGAGAAGCAGGAACCACTATTATTCCGTAAGAATAGGAGGCTACTTAAGATGGAATTTTCAGATTTATATGGAAGAGATTTAATTTGTACCCAAGATTGGGAAAAACATGAATTAGACTTAGTACTAGATTTAGCAGGGAGAATGAAGCGGGAACGGTTTTCCCCTCACTACACTAGTTTATTACAACATAAAACATTCTTTATGTTTTTTTATAATCCAAGTGTGCGAACAAGACAGAGTTTTGAAGTTGCTGCTACAGAACTTGGAGGACATGCCCAATTTCTTGAACCAAAAGCTATGCGTCTTAAAACTGAGAAGACCGCGGGGGAAACAGTAGAAGATGCTGCCCAGGTAATGTCTCGTTATGCCCATGGTCTTGGAATTAGAATTCTTGAGGATAAAGTTGGAGCATATGGCCAAGGAGATCATCTCCTTCGAGAATATACTAAGTGGGCAACAATTCCTATCATTTCAATGGCCCATGATAAATATCATCCCTGTCAAGGACTTGCAGATGTCATGGGTTGGTCAGAATGGTTCAGTAAAGGTACCAAATATCCTCCTAATTGGCGAACTTTACAAGGGAAGAAGCTACTTGTTACATGGGGTCATGGTGCTCTTGCTCGTTCTTGGTGTTCTGTTCAAGAGGCTATGTTAATTGGTTCCCGGTATGGAATGGATGTTACAGTTGCTTCTCCTGAAGGGTTTGATTTAGATTCTCAAATTCTGAAATGGACAGAAGAGAACTGCAATAAGAACGATACACATTTTGAAACAACTAATCATCTTACAAAAGGCTACGAGGGAGCTCATGTGGTGTATTCACGTCATTGGATGAGTCCTCAAGCCTATCAGTACGGAGAATTTTTGAAGGAACAAGAAATTGAGAAGGCTCTGAAATACCCCGATTGGATTTGTGATTCAAAGAAAATGGCGTTAACGGACAATGCAATCTTCACGCATCCTATGCCAATTGATAGAGGGCATGAGGTTACTGACGAGGTCGCCTCAGGATCAAGATCATGCATTTATGACGTTGCAGAAAATCGCTTACATGTGCAAAAAGCCATCATGGCTTTAACAATAGGAGGCTTATAATTTCAAGGAATTAGCTTGAGCTATTTATTTTTCTGTTCCAATTTTTTAATTGAAGAGTAAATTAAGTGTTGTGTTTAATACTTAAACCATATGCTTAATATTGGAAAATTGAGGTATAATAATCTGTGTATTAATGAAATAATTTGTATATTAATGAAAGATTTTTCAAAGCTCAATATCCAAAGTGAGTTCTGGCTGTTTTTATCGCTTTTTCTACCATGGCCGCATCTTCTGGGTAGAGATGTTTCATATTCTTTTGTATGGCCTGTTCAGCACGGGTCAAAAAGGTGGAATTCTTCGTACGGATTGCTTCAAGTAGAAGTCGGACATTATCAAAAAAGCTCTTCTCCACAACCGCGGAGGGTATTCTAGAAGTTAATTTCAACATTGTTTGGCGAGCTGATTGCCAACCTTCTACTATTAAATCACAGAGAACGGCACATGCGTAATTAATTGCAGCATTATCAAAAAAGTTTAATTCAAGGTGCTTATTACCTGCTTCAATATATTCTTGTTTTGAAGCTCGAAGTCGTTGTTTTGCGAGCTCTTCAGTCGATATAGATACAGCTTTTCTTTCAGGAACTTTTCTCATGCTTGATCCAAAAGCTCTTTGTCGTAATTCAGCATGAATTTCATCTGTAATCTCATCATCAAAAAGTGGAGTTTTACTGGGTTGTTCAGAGCTGAGAGATGGTTGTGAGGGACTTTTTCCTGGGAAAGGTGGAGGTGGCGGGAGGCCTGAAGGCTTGGAAACATCTGTCGGAGGTGATTGTCTTGGTGGTCCTTCATAAATCGGAGGTCCTTCGTGGATTGGGGGGACCTTATGGATTGGTGGCCTTTCGTGGATCGATATCTCTCGGGAAGGAGGGGGGAGAAATTCTTTTGGAGGTTCTGAAAAAGGTGAATCTTCTTGTTTAGAGAAAGAAGGAGGTTCAGGTAAATTCTTCTTCTTTTTTTTTCTAAAAGGCCAAGGCAATTTTATACCTCTCTTTAGAGATTGGTAGAATACAGGATTTATTAAATTTTGGCGGAGTTAGATTCACAAAATGACTAAACTATCATAAAATGGGATTAAGATTTATACCAATTTAAAATAAGAAAGTTGATTTAAAAATGATGTGAAATTTTATAGATCCTCTCAGGGATTTTGTACTCATTGAAATGAAGATAAGCCTAAGGAACATGGGAAGGAACAAACCAACTAATCCTTGTGCAAGAACCACCCCCTTAAATTGAAATAATTGGCAAGATCAATCAAAACAGCCCGATTGTTTGAAAGGAATACCAAATGGCCTCCACATTTCGTCTTGCAATCAGATGAACCGAATTTTAAAATAATTTCTGTATTTTGGAAGTTTTGTTCAAATCCCTGGAGAGCTGAACATTCAGTTATTCCAGTTTTCGTGGTATAATATGCATTAATCATTTTAACATCTGATTGGGAAGTTATATAATCAATATGCCAAAAAATTTTCTTTTGGTTGTTAAAATGACGAGCTAACCGTTTCTCTAAAGAAGTTGAGGTTTTTCCTAGAGCAGATCCGAAATAAAGATAAAATCCTGGTTTCAACAGCCATTTGAATCTCCTTATATCAATTAAAAGAGAATGGACTATTTCAAAAACTAATATATAGACCCCTTGGGAGTTTTTCCGCTGAATTACGTCTTCCAAGTTCAGACAACTCTTTGTATGAGAATAAAGAAGTTATTTAAAGCTTTTCTGATTCAAAAACACAATCGAGACAATTAAAGGGTATTTATGATGGATGGGTCTCATGAAATCTCAGGTTGGAAAATCCATCATCAGGAGCAACTGTTATATCGGGCTAAGACTGGTTCACCATCAATTCGTTTGAAGTTCTTTCACTATCCTAATTATCGTCAATCTGTGCGTATTGATAAATTTCCTTCACAGTGTAAAATAAAAAGAAAAGGAATCAATTCTTTTTTCCTTTTTCAGCAGAAAGTTCAAACTAAAGGGATAATTTCTTTGGATAGGATTAGCTCTATTTTTCCTACAACTTCTTTCATTAACCTAGGAGATGATTGGGGAAAAATATCAGATATTCCTGCAACTATCAAATCAAAATACAATGAAAGCTCTAAATACTGGCCTATCAAGTCATCGACCATCTTTAATATGTCTGATCATGAATGGTTTGGTACAGATGATCTTTCTTTATGGGTACAAATGGCTTATCAATATATCAGAGCAAAAATTAAAGTTTGTGAATTTCAAGAAGAAAGATTAGGAGCTTATCAGGCTTACCTCTCCGAAATTGGTGATTGTGATGAATTTTCAGATCTTTTCATAACATTAGCACGAAAACGTGGAATCCCGAGTAGACGATTGACCGGTTACTATATTCAGAAGCAAGGAACATTGGTTGAAGCACATGCCTGGGGAGAGATTTATTCTCCCAAAATGGATTGGGTTACTATTGATGTAGCATTGAACAACTTAGGAGATCATAACATCAATTATATTATACTGAAGATTGAGGAATTTAATCCTGCTCTTCCAGATTACCAGATTCAAACGAAGCATTCTACTAATGTAATTTATGAGTGGCACCGTCCTGAACCAATCATTTCCCCCCTTTATTTGGATTAAGTTATTTTCAAAATTCATGACTACAGAAAGGACATTTCACATAACCGCAAGTGAGATAACTTTGTGAGCATCCTTTACATCCGAAGGCTCTAGCATAAGAAAGTGCAAAGGATTTTTTACAATTTGGACATGTACGTAAGTCATTTCGTGATTGTTTTGGATGTTTCATCTCAAAATACCTTTTTTATTGAAATAGCATTAATTTTTTACCAAGTCTAGGATTCTATTTTGATAAAATTAAGCATTTCTAGGCTACTAAAATCCCATTCAGGCCATTATTACATCAGAAGATCTTAACACTGGCGACAGATATCTATCTAATTGAACATTTCAAAAATTTTCCTTTATTGTGCGGCCCAACAAAGTTTCCTTTTTCGTAAAGAATTTTTCCGCGAAGTATGGTCATAACGGGCCATCCTTCAACCTTCAGTCCACTGTAAGGGTTCCAATCAATGGAATAATGAAGTATTTCTGGAGTGATTGTTCTTTCAACATTTGGATCAAAAATGACAAGATCAGCATCTGTTCCAACCATCAAACTCCCTTTTTGAGGATAAAGACCAAATATCTGAGCTGGTTTAGTTGACATTAGAGATATTAGTTGAGGGTAAGTTAATTTTTGCTTATTAATTAAAAAATCATGCATAAGGGGCAAGGAGGTTTCGATTCCTGGAATTCCATTTAAAACTTGATGAAAAGGGAAGTTACCATCTCCTTTACTCTTACGTGAAAATTCACAATGATCGGTAATGATCTGATCAATTGTTCCATCTTGCACTCGTTTCATTAATGCTTGTTGGTCTTTGGCATGACGAAGAGGTGGTGACATCAGATTCAAATATCCTTCTGAACCTTTGTACTCTCTCTCATTTAAAAGTAAATAGTGAGGACAGGTCTCCCCTGTGACATTCAAACCCTGTTTTTTAGCTTGGGATAATAGGTCACTTCCTTCTTTTGTAGTAAGATGAGCTAGATGAAGCTTAACACCAGTTTTTTTGGTAAAAAGTAGCACTCGTTGAATAGCTTCTTCCTCTGCAATATGAGGGCGTGAATGGGCATGAAAAATAGGATCAGTTTTTCCTGCCTGAATAAGGCTATTTATGTTGCGAATAACCATGTCATCATTTTCACAATGGCCCATAACCATTCCTCGACATTTCTTAACCTCACGAAACAAAACTAATAATTCTGCATCATCAAGATCAAGATTTCGCCAGCTATAGGTTGTGAAAAATTTAAAGCTTGTCACTCCCTCGGAAATAAGAGTCGGAATCTCATCTAGAAATTTGGTGTCAGTCTTTGAGACATGTAGACTATAGTCGATAGCCACCTGCGAATCTGCATCTTTTTTACGTTCATAAAAGCTTTTTAGAGGAGACTCCCCTCGCATTTGATCAGCAAAATCAATTATAGTCGTCACTCCTCCACAGGCAGCAGCTTTTGTTCCTGAAGCAAAGTTGTCAGTTGAGATGATTTTCCCCATATCTTGAAGTTGAAAATGAACATGAGAATCAACTAAACCAGGAAAAACCATTTTTTTCTCAGCATCAACAACTTTTTCTGCTTTATAGTTCTTATTACCTAGGAAAATAGCCCTAATTTTTCCTTCTGCAATAGCTAAGTTTGCCTGATAGCATCTAATGCTATCTACAAGGGTTCCATTCTTAATAATAAGATCCAATTCTTATTCATCCAATGAAAAATTAATTAACTTCGTAATCTCAAGATTTCTACTTGTTTACTAAGTTTGGAGCTCAAACTTTTTCAATATTTTTTCCTTTCTTATTGTCAGAGAATACAAATACATCGCTTAATAAATCGAGCCTTGTTTCAGGTTTGTGAACAAATGAAGTATAAATTGCTTAGAACTAAATTTCTCTTGCCTCTTTCCAATGTATTAGGACGTGATACTCGAATAACAGATGGGTTCATTCTCACTGAAGGACAGCATATTAAAGAAGTTGGTCACTTCGATGATCAAAGAGGTCAGGAAATTATTGATACGTATGGATCAGAACTTGAGATTATTGGGACAACAATAGGTGAAATAAAAAAAAGGGAGGTTCCTCAAATAAATGGAGTAGCACTCCCAGGATTTGTTAAAGCCCATGGTCACGATCACGAATCACCTATTATTGGAATTGCCAAAGATGTTCCCCTAACTACCTGGCTCGATTCAGCAGTGAATTTATTTACAGGTTTTTTACACTCTGAAGAAGAGAGTTTGACGAAGCATTTTGGCAAGTCACCTTATCTAATAACTTACCTTAAAGCCCGAATAGATGACCTACAGCATGGAATAACTACTGCTTTGGTTCATCATTGCAATTTCAATAAATATCACGTAGATGAACTAGTTGAAGCAAACCAAATGGCTGGAACAAAAATCATGATCGCTGTAGGGTCACAAGATCGACATTATGACCCAAGAATACTAGATAAGCCAGCTATAATCGCTGTAGAGAGACTTGATAAATTAAATGAGAAGTATAAAGATTCAGTAGATATTAAGATTATTCCTGGACCTGATCAATTTTTCTCAAATGGACCAGAACTTCTAAGAATACTAAAAAAATGGGCTCAAGACCACAATTCCTTAATTCATATTCATTCTAGTGAAGAATCTGCCACAACAAGGTGGTTCACAGAAAAATACAGGATGACACCAGTAGAATATGGACATTCTATTAGCTTTTTCGATGAAAATACTTTTATTGCTCATCAGGTGCATACTACGCACAATGATCTACAGATTCTAGCCCAAACTCAAACTAAAGTTGTACATAATCCTCTAGCAAACACTATTCTTGGTTCAGGTATGCCTCCCATACAAGAATTCAAAAGAAGAGGGATTGAATTTGCAATTTCGACTGATGGATCTGGAAGTGCCGATAATCAAAATATTATTAACGCTGCTCGCGTAGCAGCTCAATATCAAAAAGCTCTTCATCAAGATGCTTCTCTGATGACCGCTCAGGATGTTCTTGAACGAATAACTATAATTCCAGCTCAAATCTTAGGGTTTAATACGGGTTCATTAGAACCAGGGAAACTAGCAGATATAATAGTTGTTGATCTTTCTGCTCCTAATTTAACCCCAACACGCTTAGACAATGTGGTAGAAAATTTGATTTGGGCTGCAAATGGTAATGAAATTCGATATGTGATTTCTAACGGGAAAATTCTCATTAATGATTATCTATTTATGTTTTTAAACGTTCAAGAGATTATTCAGCAAGTACAAGAATTATCAGAGAAGTTTTATGAGTTTAAAAGGCGTACTAGACCCGAGAACACAACAGGAATTAGTGAGAGAGCGTAAACTAATATCTATATCCTTTCTCGTGGTTTTAGCTTCTCCTCAGAAATTGCTGATAAATTCCATGATCTATTAATTGTCGTGAAGACGGTACCTAAACATTAGGGGAAATGGATGCCGATATTACTGAAATTATTGACCAGGTTTTACATATGTGGTTTTTATATTCTCAATTGTCGCAATTTTAATAGTGAAAGAAACTGAAAGAAAACATATTTAGTATTCTATCTTCTTCCTTCTCTTTATCAGATCTTCATAGACTCCTTAAATAAATTAGATAATCTTAAAGGATTTAGAGCGATTATATGATGGGTTCCTCAATTATTAAACTTTCATTCTGCTAAAAATGCTAAGTACAACCCCCATCCAGCCTATATTTTTACTTAGTACCCATAATACTCCTAGAATAGCCCATAATCCCATTAATGCTACAATAATCACCAGAAACACAAAACTAATCAAACCCACACCTGCTCCTAACCCTACAATAAATTTACTTGATGTCACATGCTCCCTATAGATGAAGATGGAACTTAAAATTACCGAAAATCCACCCAAAGCTCCAAAAATTGCACAACCCCATACAAAAAAGCGGATGAACCAGACTAAGGTTGGATTGGTTACTAGAAAATAGTCAATAATGAAATTACCAATTATTCCGATGGCTCCTGAACCAGTCCAGTACCCAACTCCTCCCCAAATCATCATTAGCCTAGAAACGACAAGTATCCAGAAAGGTTTTGTGTTATTTTTCTTCCTCTTTCTTGGCTTTCACCATCAGTTTTAGCGATTTATTATAAGATATGAGAACGATATAAAGTTTATGTGAATATGTGTTAATTTCTTACCTTGTTACTGTTATTTTCCTTAAGAGGATGAGGTTCTCTTGGAAATTGAAGATCCTGAAGTGAAATGTGACGTATTAATTATTGGTTCTGGAATCGCTGGCTTATCACTTGCTCTCAAAGTTGCTGGATTCGGGAAAGTAGTAGTTTTAACTAAGACTTTTTTGTCTGATTGTGCTACTGCGCTAGCTCAAGCAGGGATAGCTTCAGTATTTTCATTAGAGGATTCTTTTGACACTCACTTACAGGATACAATGACAGTGGGCGATGGCCTCTGCCATTCAATAGTCGCTCGGCAAATTATTTCTTCTGCACCTGATCGTATCCAAGAACTAGCCTCTTGGGGTGTCAAATTCTCGAAAAATTACAAAGGTGATTTTGATCTCGGATTAGAGGCGGG
>JAHQWW010000200.1 GCA_029856365.1 Candidatus Hodarchaeota archaeon | reverse complement strand
ACTGCTAAAACACCCAAAGAACTCAAACTTGATGAAAGGTGGCTGAAAATGAGTGCCAATACAATCATACCTTCTGGGGTTGTCACAACAAAAGACGAAAGATATTATTTAATTAGCAAAAACGAAAAGCAAGAATGACTTGATTACAAGGTATTCTATGCGCGCGCTAACGTTCGTTTTTCAATTCGTGATTGCTAGATAGTGACCGACACAGACAGAGAGACACATAGACTGAGTGAGAGACAAAGGACGCACGCGCGGGCGGGAGCGCGGGTGCTCACGCACACGAGAGAGAGGAGATTAAATTTAGAATTTAATTTCTCCCATCATTTTACGGCGAGCGATGAGCTCTTCGACAACTTCTGGATTAGAAAGGGTCATTACATTGCCAATTTCTTTTTGTATAGCAACAGCTTTCAAGACTCGTCGCATAATCTTTCCTGACCGTGTCTTAGGGACCGCATCAGCAAACATAATGATCTCTGGATAGACCGCGGGGCCTGCAATTGATCGTACATGCGCTTGAATTTCTTTCTTTAGTTCTTCAGTTGGTTCAACATCCGCCATGAGAGTCAAATAAGCAAAAATGGTTGAACCTTTAACTGGATGAGGATAAGGGATAACTGCACTCTCTACTACTTTTGGATGAGAATTGATAGCAGATTCAACCTCTGCGGAGCCGAGACGATGTCCAGAGACCTTGATGACGTCATCGGATCGGCCTAAGATGAAGTAATAACCATCTTTGTCAATTAATGCGTAATCACCTGTAAAGTAATGACCAGGAAATTGAGTAAGATAAGTATTGACAAAACGTTCATGATCTCCCCAAACTGTTCTCATTAGGCCTGGCCAACTCTTGTCGTAAGCAAAATAGGCTTGAACATTAGGTTTAGTGATTTTTTTACCGTCTTCATCCAATAAAACAGGGTTAATTCCAAAAAATGGAAAAGTACAACTTCCAGGTTTCATTGGTGTGATCGCGCCAAAATTTGTCATCATGTATGAACCAGTTTCTGTTTGCCAGTACGTGTCTACAATGGGTCGTCCTACGGGTTTGTCATCACTACTACCTTTTCCGACAACTTGCCAATACCACTTCCATTCAGGCCAGTTACAGACTTCTCCCACAGTACCCAGCATCTTCATCTTGGAAAGGTCCCATTTTGTAACATTTGCGTCACCAAATTTCATTAAAGCACGAATAGCAGTTGGTGCTGTGTAAAAATGTGTGACTCCAAACTTCTCACAGATTTCCCAGAATCTACCAGGGTGTGGCCATGTTGGCACTCCCTCGTACATAACGGTAATGGCCCCAACAGTTAAAGGTACATAAATGATTTGAGTATGGCCTGTTATCCAACCAATATCTGCGGTACAGTACCATACATCTCGCTCTGCTGGTACTACACCTTTTAGATCAAGTAAGCAGGAATAATCCCATGGATAAAGGTTGCTAGATACTCCATAAATTAGATAACCAGCTGTGGTGTGTACGACACCTTTTGGTTTACCTGTTGTTCCACTTGTATATAAGATAAAAAGTGGATCTTCAGCATCCATTGCTTCACTTTCACATTCAGTTGATTGTTCTTCCATTAAAGCTAAGAAATCAACATCCTTCTGGTATTCATAGATATCACCACCAGTGATTTTGATGATTGCAACTTTTTCAATTGAATCACATGTTTCAATCACTCCCCTAAGGTTGTCTTTCATTGGTCTATTCTTACCAGCTCTGCGAACTTCATCAGCTACAATCAAAACTTTGCATTCAGAGTCATCAATTCGATCTTTAACTGATTCGGCGGAGAAACCACCAAATACAATTGAGTGGATAGCACCAATACGAGCACACGCTAACATTACGATTGCGAGAGAATCGATCATGGGTAACCAAATGCAGACACGATCCCCTTTTTTAATTCCTAAAGATTTAAGGGCATTAGCAGCTTTATTAACTTCATCCATAAGCGATTTATAGCTATACTTTTTGACTGTGTCGTCTTCTCCCATCCAAATTAAAGCAGTTTCATCACCATATCCTTTTTCTACCCATCGGTCGAGGCAATTATATGTAACGTTAAGACGACCACCTACGAACCATTTCCCAACGAAATCATCTTTATTTCCTGTTGGGGGAATCCAAATCTTTTCGTATGGACTAAACCAATCGATCTGTTTCGCCTCTTCAGCCCAAAATTCTTCCATATTTTCTATGGATTTCTTCCATTTTTTAAAATATTCATCCATATTTGAAATTCTGGCATTTTTCGCTAGTTCAGGCTGAGGATAATATTTTTTCGCTTTTTCTTTCTCTGTTTCTGTTAGCTTTGACATAGTATCCCCTAAATAATTATTCATTTCATCATTATGTGACTTTAGACAACATTACAGAGGAAAATGGGCCTCTATAATCTGATTCAGAGCAGGTCATGAATTTTTTAAGAAGTTTCTTTCATCTAAAAATAATTAATTTATAATCTAATGGAAGGATTTTTTTCAAAATAGAAGGTGAATTGAGTACCATTACACAGAGTTATGGTAATTATGTAAAAATAAAGAGGTTTAAAGCGCCTTGTTAAGTGATGCTTATAGAATTTCAGTCATAGTCTTACGACGTGCCAACAATTCCGTTACTATTGCTAATCCAAGAGCTAGAAAAGCAAGTAAGCCAAGTAGAGGAGCGGCTTCTTCATAAGTCATAACTCCAGCCAAGAATGGTCCAAGAATTCCCGCAACGCCATAAGATGTGAATACTAGCCCATAATTACTTCCAAGGTTTTTTGTTCCAAAGTAATCAGCAGGAGCAGAAG
>JAHQWW010000077.1 GCA_029856365.1 Candidatus Hodarchaeota archaeon | reverse complement strand
CCCCCGCCACACTCTTGTTAGAAATTTTAAGTATTGCTGTTTCAATTGTTTATCATTATAAGCAGCCCCTTTATCATCAGAATAATGTTTATTTCGATTGTATGGTGGAGATGTGATAATTACATCTATTGAATCATCCTCAATTTCATACATGCTTTCTGAACTCTTATAATAGATCGTCTGGTTGTCAAAAACTTCATATTCTACCATCAAATTTCACTAGTTCAGGCTATAAATTAGTCTATCTTAGTTTTGTTATATCGAGATATTTATACACTCTCAATTTTTTTTTAATAAGTATTAATTAAGCCTGAATACACTACTATATAAGATTAGTTGCTCCCCATGAATCTACAATGATATTGACTGGTCTTACATAAGATATCATCATATTAGTGGATTTATTCAACCAAAAATAAAAAGGTTAATAATTCTCTTTTTTTTTCAAGTAATTTGCACGAAAAATGCTTTATTTCACATCAAAAGGCTTGAATATGTGTCAGTTTATCTGATTTCACCTGATTCTTCTTTTATGTGATTATCAAGCGAAGCATTAGCTATCGTGAAAAGAATACACACGTGAAAATTATGAACGAATCTCAAGACGACAATACTATTGAATTAAATGAAAAGAAAATCAGTGATTTATCACCTTTCGATCGAAAGCTTCAAGTAACTTTCGTCGTTATTGAAAAGGGTGAATCACGTACTATTACATCTCGAAAAACAAATGAAGAACATACATTAGCTGATGTAAAAATTGGGGATCAGACTGGAACAATTATCCTTACTCTTTGGGACGACACAGTTGATCGGGTTAATGAAGGAGACACTTATATAGTTAAGAATGGCTATGTTAATGTCTTTCAAGAACATATGCGTCTAGCTTTGGGAAAATGGGGATCTCTCGAAGATACAGACGAAGTAATTACCCTTGACTCCGTTGATATGGACAACGATCGATCTGAAGAAGTTCATGAAGATACTCGTAGAAGAAGAAGACCACGTCGTAGTTACGGCGGATATGACAGAGGTGACCGAGGAGATCGGGGTGGCTATTCTTCAAGAGACAGGAACCGCTCAAGGGATAGAACTCGCTGGTAATCTCCATAATATTTTTTTGACAATTTCACTCCACTCCTTTTTACTCCCCTCTCTTTTTCAAAATGAAAATGCATATTTTCAGAAATTCAGACTTAAATCCTTCAAACCTTAATGTTTTTCAGTAATCATTCATTAGAGTAGATAAGATATTTTAGAAGCAAATTTCTTTATAATATTAATTTCAGATATGATTTTGCTTGGATTGTGCTCCTTATGAACAATATTATAGGTATACGTTTAGAAAACAAAAATATTTGGGAGAAAAGGGTTCCCATTGTCCCCAATGATATGAAAGATTTAATTAATAAAGAATCTATCGATTTTATTGTACAATCTTCTTCAATTCGCGCTTTCAAAGATGAAGAATATCGTGAAATTGGAATTAAAGTAATCCCTGGCATTGAAGAAGCAAATGTGATTTTTGCAATAAAAGAAATCCCACTTCCAGTCATTGAGGCTCAAGACTCCCCAAAAACCTATATATTCTTTTCACATACAATAAAAGGCCAGAAACAAAACATGCCGATGTTGAAAAGAATAATGGAGACAAAATCCACTCTCATTGATTATGAGAAAGTGGTTAACGAGAAAGGATTTCGTCTTATCTTTTTTGGAAATTGGGCTGGCTTAGCTGGGATGATTGAAATTCTTTGGGGATTTGGTCAAAGAGTTAAAATGAATCAAAAATTGGAAAATCCTTTCTTAAAAGTAAAACACACTTGGGAATATGAAAGTTTAGATAGTGCAAGAAAAGCTGTATCTGAGGTTGGTAAGGAAATAATTGAAAAAGGACTCCCAAAAGAACTTGTTCCTCTTGTGATAGGTTTCGCTGGTTATGGTAACGTTTCAACTGGTGCCCAATCCATGTTAAAATTCCTACCAGTCGAGGAGATTGACCCAACGGAACTAAAAGACTTTTATAATCGAAGAGAATTCTCCCCAAACTGCGTTTATAAAGTTGTATTTAAAGAGGAGCATATGGTTGTACCAATTGAAGGAGAATTTAATTTACAACATTACTATGATCATGGTAAGGTCAAATATCGAGGAATATTCAAACAATATTTTCCATACCTATCAATCCTCATTAACGCAATTTATTGGAGTGATAAGTACCCCAGATTAATAACTAAGAAATTCCTTAAGTCTCAATTCGAATCTGACGAAGAAATTCGATGTCAAATCATAGGTGACATTTCTTGTGATATTGAAGGAGGCATTGAGGCCACATTAAAGACAACAAAGCCTGATAACCCAGTATTTATCTATAATCCTTTTACTGATGAAGCAACTGTTGGTTTGGGAGGAATAGGAATGGCAATTATAGCTGTGGACAATCTTCCTTGTGAATTGCCCATAGAATCCTCTATTAGTTTCAGTGAGACTTTAAAACCGTTTGTACCAATAATTGCAAAAGCTGATTACTCAAAACCTTTCTCCGAATTAGATTTACCACCAGTAATTAAGAATGCAGTGATTGTTCATCACGGAAAACTAACACCTAACTATAAATATATTGAGGAATTTGATACCTTTAAGGGTGCATAGAAGCCCCATGAACTTAAAAAGAGTTGTTGTAATTAGTAAGGAGTAGTTAGAATTGAAGAAAGTTTTGATTCTTGGAGCAGGAATGGTCGCTGGGCCTCCTGTAACTTATTTATTAGACCATGATTATCAAGTCACAGTAGCAAGTCGTACTAAGAGTAAAGCTATAAATCTCATCGGAGATCATCCTAATGGTAAAACAAAAGAATTTGATATTACAAAGGCATCTGAAGAAGAGTTAGATCAGTTAGTGAAGGATTGTGATTTAGCTGTCAGTTTATTGCCCTACATTTATCATGTTCAAGTAGCTAAATCCTGTATTAAATACAAAAAGCAAATGGTCACCACTTCGTATGTTTCGAATGAAATGCGAGCATTAGATGAAGACGCTAAGAAAGCAGGGATCACAATTCTGAATGAAATAGGTGTTGACCCAGGAATAGACCATATGTCAGCTAAAAAAATCATTGATGATGTTCATGAAAGAGGAGGAGAAATTCTTTCTTTCAAATCATATTGTGGAGGATTACCTGCTCCAGATGCAGTAACAACACCATGGAAATATAAATTATCTTGGTCACCTCGCGGTGTGATTCTAGCAGGTCGTAATCCTGCAAAATACAAAGAAGATGGTAAAATTATAGAAATTCCTGGTGAGGAGCTATTTGATAATCACTATCCTTATCCAGTCGAGGGTTTAGAAGATGATTATGAAGCTTATCCTAATCGTGACTCAATACCCTATATTGACATTTATGAGATACCTGAGACTAAAACAATGTTTCGGGGAACTCTCCGTAATACAGGATGGTGTCGTGCCCTCAAAAAAGTCGCTGATTCAGGATACATGGATTTGGAAGAACTAGAACTCCCTTCAGAATTCACATATAACCAACTTACTAATAAACTCCTAGGAGTATCATTGGATGCGAATTCCAAAGAAGAATTCATGAAAAAATTCAGTCTTGCAGAGGATGATGACATCATTCATCGTTTTGAATGGATGGGACTCTTTGGGAATGACCACGTCCCCTCTACTAAGATATCACCTCTTGATGCATTATGTCATCAATGGGAGAAACGTTTGCAATATTCGCCTGGTGAACGGGATATGTTAATCATGGTTCACGAGTTCGAATATGAATTGCCTGAAGGTAAAGAAAAACACACTAGTACCATGGTTGATCTTGGAATTAAGGATGGCCCCACCTCTATGTCACGAACAGTAGGTTTACCTTGCGCAATAGGTGTTCGTATGATTTTAGAGGGTGAAATCACCGATAAGGGTGTTCTTATTCCTGTACACAAAAATATATATGAACCAGTCTTGAAAGAGTTAGAGGAACTTAATATTGGATTTACTGAACGAATAGAAAAAATCTAGGTCATAATAAGGTGAAATGGAGGGAAAATCTTATTTTATGATTTCCTTTAGAGAAGATAAAAATGCACGTTTCTTTTCCACAAACTAGATACCAGGGAAGTAAACTAAAATTACTTGATTGGTTTCGACCTATTTTTCAAAATATTGAATTTGACACTGTACTAGATGCATTTGGAGGTACAGGCGCAGTCAGTCATATGTTTAAAAGAATGGGAAAAGAGGTAACTTATAACGACATGCTCACCTCAAATTGGTACATCGGAAAAGCATTGATTGAAAATAATTCAATAAAATTTGATCCATTGCAAATAAAATCACTCTTTGAGAAAAAAAATGGTTTAAGCTATCATAGTGTTATTCAAGATCAATTCCAAGATATCTATTATACTGATGAAGAAAATAAACTCCTAGATATTGTAGTACAAAATATCTTTCGACTGGAAAACCAATTTGAAAAAGGAATTTGTCTTTTTGCTCTTTTTCAAGCATGTATTCAGAAGCGTCCTTTCAATCTTTTCCATAGAAAGAATCTATATCTCCGTTTAAACAAAGTTGAACGAAGTTTTGGGAACAAAAAGACATGGGACACTCCATTTGAGCAATTGTTCTCAAGAGCAGTCAGAGAAGGGAATCAAGCAATTTTTGATAACCAAAGAATAAACCAAGCCTTTAATTATCCAATTTTAAATTTCCCAGTACCAGATGAGGGTTACGACTTGGTTTATATTGATCCTCCTTATGTTTCCTCTCAAGGGGTCGGTATTGATTATCATGATTTTTATCATTTCCTTGAAGGAATCTGTAATTATGACTGTTGGGAGAATATGATTGACTATAGATCAAAGCACAGACGATTGAAAATAATCCCCAACGGATGGGCTAGTCCAAAAAAGGTCTCACACGAGTTTGAGAAAACTATTGAGAAATTTCAAGATTATAAAATAGTTATATCTTATAGAGATCCTGGTATTCCGAATATTGATACAATAAGTGAAATTTTACTTAGTTACGGGAAAAAAATTATGGTTCAGACTAAAGATTACAAATACGCCTTGACATCGGCAAAGAAAACAGCAAGAGAAGTGATATTCTTAACAGAAAACTAAATTTTGGTAAATTAGTTATGAATGATTATAAATTACTTTTTCTGATCACAATAAGTAGTATAGATCTTCCCTTCTTCAGAAAAACCTAATTTCTGGTATAAATTGCGAGCAGCTATATTCTTTTCATCTACCCACAAAAAAATGTTTGCCAAGTTGTATCGGGAGAATAATTCTTTGCACAAAACCCCAACAGTTTTCAATGCATATCGTTGTCTTCTCTCTATAATCTTTGTCTCTATTCCTCGTAGTATGGCAAAAGAAAAGGTTTCTTGGGATAATATGTGAGGAGCTGCTGCAAAACATACAATCTTTCCATTCTTAATAAATCCAAAGCTTAACCCGCCACCATAGGGACGATATCGCTTAGGAAGAGGGTGTTTTGAAGATGGAATTTGGATAATTTGATTATCAATAGGTTCTGAAATGGAAAAGTGATCTTTAGAAAGATTAAGAGTTAAGTATGTATTGTATGAATCGATTTGTCGATTAGTCTCTAGATCCCGAAAATTATCAAAACGCTGAGTTATTTCTCCCCATCCTTTTTTTTCGAATATTAATACAAGATTAGTTTCAAACCATCGCACTTTTTTCTCAAGTTGCCAAACTTTCTCTCCTATGAGAGTATATCTATTTTCATAGCGGAAAATAAAGCGTAGTGGATCAACAGAGAATGCCAAGTCTGATTCTTCATGTTTGTGATATATAAACCATAGAATATAACAAATAACACTGAGTGGTTGTAATCGAAGATATTTTATGAAGGACTTCGAATTAAAACGGTCATGTTTCAAGAACCAGGAAGGCATTCGATCCAACATAGACAATCACACTGCTTAAAAGAAATAACTATCATATGAGCTTTGATTAATAGGATTAGTAAATGGTAAAATGATAGTGTAAATTTATATGAATAATTCTAGTTATAGGTATTATTCCTATAGTGGTTTTTTATTTTCTTTCTTGCTACAAAAGTTCCTCTTTATTGAAATTAAACTATAAATCACTATTACTCCAATTATTAATTCTGAAAAATAGACAGATAATAAATTTCGTGATTCAAATGGAAAATTTTTGGTGAAGATTGTCCCAGACCAATCCTCAGACCAGAGACCGTCAATAGTAAAAGCTCTGACTTTGATAATAAAAAAAGGATCGAAGAAAGATACTTTTTCACTATTAGGACATCTAAGAATTGTTCGGATTAAACCAGACATATCTGTTAAATTGCAGATGAATTCAGTTTGTTTCAAAAATGATTTCAATAGATTCCAATTCTGCCACTCGTATTCAATCGAATATAGATTCCAATCTACCTGTCTACAGTACGGATTGCCTAAAGAATATGAAATATTGTACCATACCGTTTTATTCTCCCCATTATAGGGTGGATTCCAACGAACATGAAGAATATCATTTATCTCTTGACCAATATTTGGAGCTACTATACAAGGAAAACATAGATACTCAATGGATTGAGATTTTAAATGGGGATGGATTCGTGATATAATTTCAGAAAAACCAGATGTTTCTATATCACTATTATTCCAATCATTCCAAAAATTGTTGGAAAATGAGTTATTAATCCCGTCTTTAACTCTGGCCTGAGAACTTCCGTTCAAATTATTATGTAAAAAATCATTATTTCGAATGATTGTGTTTTCAACAGTGTCAAGGAGAATACCATAACTAAATGAATTTGCTATGATATTTCCCACAACTATATTTTGATCTGAACCTGTGGAAATCTTAATTCCATTACCTCCTTTAATTGTGTTATTATAACGTGCCCTTGGATGTCCAAAATGATAACTATTTATAATAGTATTATTTACTATTTTATTAGAATCACTAGCAAAACTTAAATAAATACCGTAGGAATGTCCATCGATTGTATTATTCAAAATTATGTTAAAATCTCCTCCATCACAATTGATACCGGGACCTCTGTTTTTGTCTAAGAAATTCCCAATGATACTATTGTTAGTAACTAGTCCTAGATCGATTCCATGCCCACACTCTTGAATAGTATTTGTTGAAATTATAATATTTGAGCTACCATCCCACAGCGTAATTCCAGCATTTAAACAACCAGAATCAGGATCACTCATATTAAATATGTAATTCCTTGAGATTAAAATGTTATGTGATGAAACGATCACAATACCCCGTTTTCCATCGTAAATTTGATTGTCAGTAATTTGACAGAACAGATCTGTATTTTTAATATTAATTATGTACGATCCTGGTGCCCCTTGAATGTTATAGTTAGAAATGATAAAGGGGTCATTTTTCGTGCCACTACCTTTCCAATTCTCATAGGAGGATTGACTTCGTAAGTCATTATTACCATCAATATAAATAGGGTCATGATTCGTGTTTTGGGGACCTAAATACTCAATTTTTGACTTATAATGAAAATTATTTTCAAATTTAACATGCTTTTCTAATGAATAAGAAGATGAATTAAGAGATAAGGTAGATGTAGTTTTATTTAGTAGTAAAAGTGAAAGTAATAATAAAATCAGCATTAGTAATCCTTTTTGAAGATTCATTTGGATCTCGATCTTTATATTACAATATATTCTCAAGTAATTATCAACATTAAGAATAAAGACATTCTAATATGAGAGCTTTAGAATGTTGGTGAAAATTACTGTCAATAAACAATGTTATACTAATTAAAGGCGAAACATGCTTATAAATCTAGCAATGTCTGAATTGTACTTTATTGGTATCAATTGCTTCTCTTTTTTATATTTTTCATGGTTATAAATCATTCATTCCAATTAATATAAGAAAATTCTTTCTATTTAACCATCAAAAACTTGTTGGTTTGATAAAGGGTGTCCTAGGTCGTAAGATTTTCTGAGATGTTCTAGAGAAACATGTGTGTAAAGTTGTGTTGTTGAAAGAGAGGCATGTCCTAAAAGCTCTTGGATGACACGGATATCAACAGCATTTGATAAAAGATGGGTGGCGAACGCATGGCGTAATGTATGAGGAGTTACCTTCTTATCTAATAGATGTGCTGCTTTTTTGTACTTTTTGACAATCCTTTGTATTGAACGAGGGGTTAAACGATTCCCCGAACGGTTCAAGATGAATGCAGGGTCTTGTGTATCATTTTGTCGTATTTCAAGATAATCTGTCAGAATTTCAATAATTCCTGTAGGGAGAGGAATTATCCTATCTTTCCCCCCTTTTCCCCCAACTATATGAATTATTCTATCCTTGAGATCTATTTGATCGATATTAAGATTACTAAGTTCTGATACCCGCATACCTGTTCCATACAACAGATAAAGAATTGCTTTATCTCGTGGATTTTCAGGAGTAGTCAAAAGTTTTAAAGTTTCTTCTATTGTAATGGTTTTTGGCAGAGATTTTGGAATTTTCGGAGATTCTATATTATCAGTTGGATTCAAGGTAATGAAACCTTCTTTCTTTAAGAACTTGAAAAAAGATTTCAATGAGCAGATTTTTCGGTGTAAACTTCTTGCTGCATACTCCTTATCTCGTTTAAGATGGAGTAGGAATCGTCGTAAGTCTGATGTAGTTGTAGATTCAATTGGCTTACTACCATTAAATCGTTCAAACATTTTCAGATCATAAGAATATTCACGAATGGTCTTCAGTGAGTAACCTTTTTCAATTTCAAGAGTGATAAGAAAGTTATCAATTAACATATGAATTTCATCTACAATTTTAGTAGAAAATGTCGTCAAATACTTTCTAAAGAATTAGAATATGCAGATAATATCATCAAAAAAGATTCACCTTCCCCCAATGTGAATTAATTCCTCAAGTACCAAAATAAAAGAGATTTTCTTCAATATATCCTGTTCACAAGAGAAGCTTTTGCTTGTTCTTCATCATAATTGATTAGTTCTGCTCTATTTAACTCATGTAATGAATGAAGAACGATTGCAGGAGAGAAACCTGTAGCTGCTGTTAATTCTTGACGAGTCATTTCAGATTTATCTCCGTGTAAGAGGTATAAGATCTTCGCATGGGGTTTACCCTCGAAGACTTTCTCGAGTAAGGCAATATAGATGCTAAGAAGTTGTTTCACATCAAGTGAGGCTTCCTCTTTTTCCGAAATTTCTGCAAATAGCCCAGATATCTTCTTGAATTCGGTTTCAAGACTCGCATATTCGAATTCTAGTTGTTTTTGCTGAATTTGGGCCTCGTTCAACTTTGTTTCTCGTTCAGCCAAAAGTTTCTCCTTATCTTCCGCCTCCTGTTGTTTCTTTTCTAACTCTTTTTCTAATGTGACAATAGTATTTTTAACCTTCTCGATTATGGGTATGATTTCCTCAATTTTAAAGGTTTCTTCACTCATTTAACTACCACCCTATTCTGTTTTAACAATTTGTATGAAGTTTTCCTCTTTTTTATGTCTTTAATACTCCTTTTAAATCTAATTCCTTTAAACTTCATTCTGTTTATTAAATCTATTACCTTTCAAGTAAATCGTCTTCCTCTGAAATGTCCTTATATTTAAATGGAGAAATTGTTTTAGGACTTCTTTCTTGGTTGAATATAGCAATGTAACCTTGGGCATCAAACAAATCCTTTAAATTCTCCATTGGCTCCTGTTCCCAGACTCTCCTTTTTTCATTATTTATAAGTATCGCCTCGGAGAAGTTCCAATTGTCACAAATATCCTGTACTTGGTGTGTTATCGTACCTGTTGATGATGCAAAGAATTTAGAGAGTTTATAAAGTGAAACAAGTATAACAGATATATTGAAGATGCTAATAATTCTATTTACTCCTTCGAGAATTACCCGTTTTCGACTCTTTTTTGTATCATCAGTGATCCCAGTTGTTTTTGGAAAACGTTGATTGTATTCGATGAAGTCTCCTAAATTAATTCTTAATATGTCAAAACTAATAGGAAAAAAATCATTTATGTCTCGGACTGAACCTATTGCAATGGTGTTTTGTGTTATAGTAATTGGTTGCGTAAAAAGGTTAAATGATGGAGGGAGAGTTATGGCATTGTTTTCTAAACCACTTTCATGTAGCGGAGCATGATAGTGTACTTCACTACTAACAATAGTGAGGGGTTCAAATTTTTGAAAGTTCATGTTTTTTGTCGGGGTATACCGAAGTTTGGGGAGTTCCATAATATCCAAATTTGTTCCAACAATAGACAGGTCTAACTGATTTGCAAGTTGAAAGTAAAAGGGGGCATTTGTTAAGGCCGTTAAGCCGTCAACAATATAAAGTGTTTTCAGAGAACAAGTGTTATCATAATGTGAGGCTGTATCAAGTCGATCAGTGACTTTTCGAGTTATTATGGAATATCGAGGAATACCTTTAAACTCTCTATAAAGCCTATGAGAGTGGGTTCTAAAAAATAAGTAGTCAGGAACACATAAAAGATTTAATCGTTGAGATCGTATTATCCCCTGGTCAATAAGAATTGTTTCAAGCAAAGTACTTTTTTATTAAATGTACAGTTTTTAAATTCTTTTGCCTTTTTGTGTTAAAGATGTGAAATATTTAATTTTTTCAGTATAGAGAAAAGTATTCTCCCATATGGGATAGTTGAGACACAATGAGTCAATATTACAACCTAGAATTAGATAAAATCACACAATTAGTGTTAGATAGGCAATATAAGAAAATTTTAGTTCAAATGCCCGAAGGATTACTTAATACTCCACTTAAAACAGTAGTTGAAACATTAGAACCTCTCGGTGTTCAAATCATTGCAGTAGGTGATCCTAGTTATGGAATATGTGATTTAGCTGTCAATTTAGCTACTCAATTGGAATGTGAATTACTTATTCATTTTGGTCATAACGAGTTTGGTTTCAAACAAGAAATCAAAACAAGAACTAATATGTTTCTTGAAATCTTAATCATTCCTGCATTCGTTACATTCGGAATATCTTCCTATTTTCCTAAGTTGTCTGAGGACTTAAAGGAATTAAAATGGAGTACTGTGGGTTTAATTTCAACAGTTCAACATTTGAAAAATTTAAAAGAATTAAAAAACTATCTAGATACTGTAGGAATTGATAATACCATCCAAGGAGAAGGTCAAATACTAGGATGTCATGTTGAAAATGCTGGAGGATTTTTTAACAAGGTTGACGGGATTATTAGTCTTCATGCTGGGTACTTTCACACATATGGATTACTCCTTTGTACATCAATACCCATCTTACAATTAGATCCGTTTACAGGTGAGATAAGATACTTCCCAAATGAAGAGAGAAACAAATTAATACGAAAGAGACATAGTTTTATTAGTCAAGCTCGCAATGCAAAAGTATGGGGGATTTTAGGGAGCTCGAAACTTGGCCAATATCATCCTGACAAAATTTCTAGGATTGAAAAGATACTAGGCGATCATAATAAATTAAAAATATCAGTTATTGCGGAAAATCTCAATTTCGAGAATCTTACAAACTTTACATGGGTTGATGCTTGGGTAGATACGGCATGTCCACGAATAGCGATTGATGATCATATTAGCTTCGAAAAACCGATTTTAACCTTCAAGGAATTTCTCTATCTTTTCAATGAAGTAACTTGGGAAAAGATCTTAACATCAGGGTTCTTTTAAATCCTTTTTACAAGCCTATCATTAGGATGGGGATATTGTTCTTCGAAAAGATTCTCTAGTTCATCTTAAGAACTATTTCGTGAAGTAGTTCATCGTCGAGTTTATTTTATTGAATGGTGTGAATTAAATTTGGGTAATGAAGACTCAAAAAGATTATCATTTGACCAGTTAGCCAATGAGAATCAGCCTCTCGTTAGCCAGTCCTCCTTAAGAGGGAGTAATCTTATGGTGATTCTCGCGGATGAAGGGGGACTTCCTGTATATACTCGATCTATTTATATCAATAACTCAGGAGAAATTCATACCCGTCAGAGTCAGGAAGTAAGTCCAAAAAACGAGAAAATACTTCTAATGTCTGGGTTATTGGAAGCTATAGTACAATTGAAAGATATCGTACGACCTACTCTCCTAGTCTTAACCAAAAAAGAAAAAACCCCCTTATATGTCGATTATGCAAAGGCCCCAAACGGGATATCGTTAGTATCTATATCTACTTCCCCTGAATTTCAACAACTACCATCAAATTTACTTAGTCATTATGCCCCAATGCAAACAAACCTAGAAAACTCTGAATATGTAGGTTGGGAGGAGAATTTCGAAAAAGCTATCGAAGGACCGTTGGGAGAAGACGCCTCTATATATTGGAAGATTTTAAGCAAAATTAAAACTGATTTAGCAGAATTTGTGTCATTCATACTGGTTTACGATGAAGATGGAAATTATTTATTCTCAACTGCAAAGAGTCAAACTCAGGAAGACATCTCAGATCCTCTGCTGGCCTCTATTTCTAATTATATCAAACAAGAGTATCTATTACGCAAGTATCGAGATAATATGTCATTAATAGGAGCTAAGCGTCTTCGTGATTCAGTTATTTGGCATTTTAAATGCTATGATAAGATTTTTGTCTTTTTTACATATGTTATTCCAGAAATATACGGAAAATTTGACATTTTAAAAGAAGAAATGATAACTTTTATTGCTAATAATTTGGAAAAATTTATTACAGCCTCAGAGACCCATTCTTCGTTCTCACGTAAGTCAAGTGAGGATATTAAGACTACTAGATTTATTTTTCTTTCATGAATTTAATTTTATTACTTTATATTAGGATTTTTTCCAATTTTTTTTGATTCAAATGAGAATTCAATTCTATAATCTTTTTTTATTATCTTAATAGAATTTTATGAGGTTTTTCAGTTAATAGAAGAAATAAAAGGAAATTTTAAAAGGGAGAAAAATAGAGAGGACTTTTAGTTGAATTATTATTTTTATTCAGAAGGGGCCTCTATGCCTGCAAAAATGGCAGATAAACTTAAGATCGAACCTGCAAAGACAAGTAGAGCATCTTGTAGGTCTTGTCGTAGGAAAATCATGAAAAATGAGTATCGAATCGGTATTCCTTACCCTTTTACAAAACCTGATGGCGAAACAATCACTTCTCATGGCTACTATCATATTGCCTGTGTTCCTCAAGATAAGGTAGATTTAATAATGGAAGCACTAACCTCATCTTCCACAATAGATATAGAAGATAGAGCAAAAATCACTGAATCTCTGGAGAAAAGAAAGAAAGAGGTTCTTGATAGCCCTCAGCAAAGTGCTGCAATACGTAAATCATTTCTTGAACATTCAAAGAGTTCGCGAGGAGCTTGTAGGATCTGTGAGAAAAAAATAGAAAAAGGGATTCTTCGTGTGGTTGAGCCGACACAAGTAGAATTGGAGGATGGTCGTAAGTTTTTTTCGCACAAATTCTATCACATCAACTGTTATCTTGAATCAGCCTCAGAAACAAGGTCTATATTTCAAGATTTACTTCAAATCTCATTACAAAGAAAGAGTATTTCACAAGAAGAAGCAGACAATTTAGAACGGGAATTTAAAGATTACTTAATGGCAGATGAAACTGCATCAGAGGTGTTATCATTCATTACCGATGAGCCAGTTAAGCTTGAAATACTTAAAGACTTAGCAAGAGAAAAAGGAGTTCCTTTTAGCGCTGTAGCAAAAGCTATAGAAAAGGGATTGTTGAAGGGTATCTTTTTTGAACCATCACCGGGAGAAATTCAAAAGCTTTAATCTATTGTGACAATATTGTATGTGATTTTATGATGAACAAATTAGCCATTTCTTCCAGGAAAGAAGAAATAACAGTAGTATTAACTGTTTGCATCGGTTCTTTTGCTATTATCTTATCAAATTTCTTCTTTGGATCAATGTCATCTTTGATAAATTATTGTGTTCTTTTATTAATCGCAATTTCTGGCTTTTTTTGGCTTGAGAAGGAGCCATGGAGGGCAAACCAGTCGGAAAGACTTTCTTTCAGCGAAGCTGGACAAAAAACGTTGGGTATCGTTAAATCATTGGAAGAAAGCCCCACACGAGCAGTTATGCCTTTGTTAGCCCTTGTTTTCACGATTTCAATTTCAGGATTCATTTCTTCGCTCTTCCTGATTGGATCATTAATCTTAGGATTGGCTGCTGCTGGAATTATAGTCTACTACACTCTAAGAACGCGAATGATAGATCTAAGGACGATGATAGTAGCAATCGTTCTAATTTTTGCCTTGATTGTCTGGAAAATCATCCAAACAATAACATTTTATGAATCTATAGTCTTACCAGAAAATATTTCTTTTGAATTCTTTTTAATTGCATCAATCTCACTCTTCAGTTTCTTCTGTATTGTTATTGCAGGATTATTACTTGTTAAAAATACTGGGCTAACTCGCGTTAATCTATTAGAGAAAGAGCTCTCTCCATTATTAAAGAGCGTTGGAATTGGTTTTTTCCTAGCAATTCCTTGGGGTCTTGTCTCTGCGGGTATTAGTTTCAATAATAAGGAATTAAAAGCCTACTGGTGGCAGCCACTTATCATTTTTGTACCTGGACTTAATGAGGAAATTTGGGCAAGACTTTTCATTATCCCAATAACTTATCTTAGTTTAAGATTTCTTGCTAATACAGAAGAACATTATTGGGGGACAATTATTTTTGCAGCAATAATTCAAGCAGTCCTTCCATTACCAATTGTGATATGGTTGGAATATTTACCTTTCTTGCTTAGAACAGCTCTATTCTGGGGGATCCCCTTGGGTTATTTATTCATTCGACGAGATTTTGAAACTGTTCTCAGTTTTCATTTAATGACTGAAGCACTTCCTTTAGTTTTATTCTTAATAACTAGTTAAAAATAGATAAAATCCTTTTATTTCTCGGAATCTTTTTTTCAGCAGTAAAAAAATATAACGTTCTTAGTCCTTTTTTCAATTCAATAGAAATTTATTTTAGAATATTCCCAATAAATGAAGAGGCATTATTAAATATCTCTTTCCCTATTTGTGTATAACCATCAATTGAAAGATGGACTCCATCACCAGCATCAAAAAGCGGATTCAAAATCCCCTGGTTTTCGAGAACTAAAGCATTATATGCATCAGCATACATATAGGTCTCAACACTACTTTTATTTCTTATTTTCTCATTTAACTGAAGAATTTTTGAATTAATTGCTGGCCAATTCATTGGTGGAATAGTTACCAGCATAAATGCTGTTGATCTCTCCTGTGTGAATTTAAATGCTTGCCATAAATTATTCCAAATGGTATTTACAGTGTATCCTATTGCAATATCGTTTACTCCTCCCCAGAAAATAACCAAATGGTAACTAGAAGCGGATAAGTGGGTTTTCAAACGTCGATATACTTCACTTGATAATTGTCCGCAGATGCCTTTATTATCAATAATGAATGAAGTTTCTGGAAAACGGTTGGTTAGAAGTAGGTTGAGCCAGTATTCATAAGAACTATGGGCTTCCCCTCCGTATAATGGGTCAAAAAGTGGAAATCCTGCGGTATGTGAATCACCAATGCACAAAATTTTGATTTTCATCACATTTATAGCCTCAATAAATGTAATAATAATGCGAAATAGGAGCTCACTCATTGAGTAATTTACATACTCAACTTCATAAGTAGACTTTTATCAAATTCAACAAATTACAAAGAACTTTCAAGCAAATAACTTTAAGACTAATTCATCAAAATGATAGCGAAAAATTCCCTATTAGCTAGGTAATTCCGAATGAAATGTCTTGGTATTGATATAGGTGGCACATTCACAGATTTAATAGTTGTTGATTCAGAAAGTAACTCTGTTATTCTCGAGAAAGTTGCTAGTACATCTAAAGATCAATCTATTGGAGTGAAGAATGGTTTAAATAAATTAGATACCACATTAGAGAATCTTAACGTGATTGTTCATGGAACTACAGTTGCAACAAACGCCATATTAGAACATAAAGGAGCTAGGACAGCTTTGGTTACAACAGGAGGATTTTCTGATGTCATTGAAATTGGTCGCCAAAGCCGATTAAATCTGTATTCATTATACCCCAAAAGAATTAAACCACTTGTTCCAAAAGAATTACGGTTTGGTGTAAATGAACGCATAAGTGCTTCGGGAGAAGTCCTAATACCATTAGATCTCAATGACTTAGAAAGGATAATAAATACTCTACAGAAAAAAGAAGTTGAATCTGTCGCCATTTCCCTCCTATTTTCCTTCTTTGATTCTCAACATGAAATAAAAATCGCTAATGAAATTAAGCACCGACTTCCTTCAATAAACGTGTCGTGCTCAAGCCAAATTCTTCCTACATTTCGAGAATACGATAGAACGAGTACAACAGTAATAGATGCTTATATTGCACCGCTATGTAGAAAATATTTCAAGTCTTTTTTACAGAGGATTAAGGAAAAAGGAATAAACGTACCTCCTCTCATACTTCTTTCTACAGGAGGAGTAACTCAGATAAAGAGCGCTACTGAACGTTCTGTTGAAACAGTTTTCTCAGGGTTAGCTGGTGGAGTCTTAGGGGGTTTTTATTCTTGTAATGAACTCCAAATTGAGAATGCTCTCACTTTAGATATTGGAGGAACCTCCACCGATGTTGCTAGTATTGTTAATGGAATAATAGAAATTTCCACTATAAATGAGATTGCAGGTTACCCTATTCATCTCCCATCCATAGCAGTAGAAACAATTGGTGCAGGAGGAGGATCAATTGCTAAGTACGAACATGGAATTTTTCTAGTTGGACCAGAAAGCGCTGGGGCTGATCCAGGGCCAGCTTGTTATAATAATGGGGGAAAATTACCTACTGTCACAGATGCAAACTTGGTTAGGGGTTTGTTAAATCCTGATTATTTCTGTGGTGGTACAATTAAAATTTCTCCTAAATTGGCAAAAGAAGTTCTTTCACCTCTTGCTGATGAGCTAAATTTTTCTTCCATTGAAGAATGTGCTGCAGGGGTTATTGAAATTTTTGAGAATAATGTAGCCTTAGCTCTTCGTAAGGTTTCTACCGAACGTGGATATGACAGTAGAGATTTTATTTTGGTAGCATTCGGGGGAGCAGGGCCGTTACATGGATGTTCTCTGGCAGAACGTTTATTCTTGAAACAGGTTGTTATTCCTCCATATCCAGGAGTTTGGTCTGCTTATGGCCTCTTAACTGCTGATATTCGTCATGATATGTCTATATCTATCTTGAAACCTTTGAATAAAATGTCTAATGAGCAGCTTGATTCAGTGTTTGCAACCCTTGTTCAACAAGGAATTCAATTATGCCTTGAAGATGGCTTTTCTGAGAAAGATGTTATTGTTACTCGTAACCTTGATCTTCGGCTAGTAGGCCAGTCATATGAGTTGACTGTACCATTTCACGGAAAAATAGAAGCAACTTCACAAGCATTCGACGAAGCTCACAAAAAAGCATATGGATACGCTTCTCCCGAGGCTCCACGTGAAATAGTTAATCTTCGAGTCGCTGCCATGGTTTCCCTTCCAAAATTTGAGCTTTCTCCTTTATCAATGGGTGATACAAATCCGAAAAATGCTCAAACTGGAACTCGTGTCTGAAACGGTAAATATAGTGAATCGTGTTATCGACTGCGATTCCGATGCTGATGGCGGCAATGGTAATGGTCATCATATCCAGGGGAATATTGAGCCACCCCATAACCCCGAGCACCACTGAAATCGCAAGCAGATTCGGTACAATCGCAA
>JAHQWW010000007.1 GCA_029856365.1 Candidatus Hodarchaeota archaeon | reverse complement strand
TGTGCTGCTGGTGGTTGGCCGAAACCAGGTTGATGTATTGGAGTTGCACCCGGTAGAGGAGGAAGCCCTGATGGTGTAGAGGGAGGAGATAGAGGAGGAGTTGGAGTAAAAGGGGGGCCTGAAGCTGTAAGTGGAGCTGGTGGTGTTGGGAGTCCTGGTGGTGTACTTCTTGCTACTGGTGTTGCAGGGGGTGAACTTATTGCTGGCGCTGGAGGGGGTATACTTGTTGTTGCTGGCGTTGGAGGGGGTGTACTTCTTGCTGCTAGTGTTGAAGGCAGCTTGGGAGCAGCTGAAACACTTGGGTTTTGAAGCAGCTGATCTACCTTACTCGACAATTCATCTAAGCTATTTGCTAGACTATCGACAATCTCTGCAAGTTGAGAAACGAATCCGAAGAATTTTTTTGTTACTTCAATTAATGTTTCCACATTCTGGGACTCGTCATCACCAAAAAAATCATCTATGTTTTTCATAGACACCAAGAACACCTAATCATCTGGAAAATTGTTTACAAATTATTAAACGAATATAATAACTCTGGATTAATATTGAAAGCAGTTTTTTGTAGATTGTCCTTTTTAAGCCACCTGAATGAGCTTTTAGAGGAAATCTATCGTGATATATAATTTACTATATTCAAGGATATTTTCAGATTTCATTGTTATAAATAGTTCTGTTTATCTTCTGATCAAAATTAAATTTTCTAATCTAATAATTCTCTAGCTAGATATTTACTCTCTTTTGAAAATTTTTAATATAATCAGTAATTAGACAAACATCTTTGGTTGCTCTAATATCATGAGTTCTAATGATATGTGCACCATTCAGTATGGCTACTGTAGTCGCTGCTAGTGACCCCCATAATCTTTTTTCAGGAGGAAGACCTAAAATCTGACCAATAAAGGATTTTCGAGATATTCCTACAAGAATACACTGTTTTAATTCACGGAGTTTAGCCAAATTAAGGATTAATTTATAATCGTTTTCTATCTGTCGTTTTGGTACCCAGCTACCTAAACCAGGGTCAATAGTTATCCTTGATTTTTCAATACCAGCATTAATACCAATGTCTATACTGTTATTGAGTTCAGTACAGACTTCTCGCATCAAAAATACATCCCCAGGAACTCGACGACAGGCCATGATGATTACTGAAGCAGAGTACTCAGAGACAACATGTGGAAGTTTGGGGTCGGATTTGAAGCCTGAAATGTCATTGATAATCGTTGCTCCTTGGGAGAGAGCGTAGTCTGCTGTTATTGATGATTGAGTATCAACCGAAACAGGAAGATTCGATCCTATTTCTTTGTAGACCTTAAAGAAATAAGAAAGGCGATCTATTTCGGTGGATTTGGACACCTTCTCTTTTCGCTTATATAGAAAAGCAGGTGCGCTAGAAATGGCACCTACGTCAATGAAATCAGCACCTTCATCAATCAATAATTCTAAATGAGATTGAATCTCAACCTCAGACTGTTTAATACTTCCTTTAAAAAAGGAAGTCGGTGAGAGATTCATAACAGCCATAAGACGGGTTCTGACGCAATCACCAATTTCTATATTTCCCAGCTGTCCCTTGATATGCATATTTACTTCATTATTATTGTTTCATTTTAAATTTCCGATTGTACCAAAGAGGTCCCAAATAAATACAGTGGTTTGGAGAAATTTTCATTAAATCATTATTTTTTTCAATCTCTCTAGTCTCTTCAAAAGTGATCTCTTCACATCCACGAGCTAGAACTACTGGAACCCTCTGATCTGTTTCACCCATTAAGATCTCTGCACCACTTACTAGGTTATCTGCGATTGCCCGTGTAGTAATATTCATGGGTCGCCCATATAGGTCTGGAGTCCCAATATCATCGATTAGAGGTCTGAATCCCGATACAGCAAGAGCAAATCCCGAAGTTCCTCTCCTTAAAGGATGTGTCTTTGAATCAGCAATAATAATTCCAATTTTTTTTGCCGTCAATGCATTGATCTCTTTACGTATTCTTTCTGCAGTTCTAATAGGATTTTTTGGTAACACTATCACGAATTCATTTCCTCCAGCATTACTTTGGTCAACACCAGCATTAGCTTGGAGAACATTATTTCGCAAAGCAAGAACAGCTCCTGGTACAGCACCTAAGACTTCATCAGCTTCTTGGAAAACTACTTCTACGAATCGTGGATCAAGTCCAGCAGTATTTGCAGCAATTTTTGCTTCTTGTCGAACGTGAGTAATGCTATTTAAGGGAAGTTGGCAGCCCTCAATAACAGATATAACTTTACTTGCAATGATAATTATATCATACTCCTGTAACTCGACCTTATTGGCTTTAAATGCTTCTATTAATATATTTGTAATATTTTTATCAGATACATTAATAAGCGGGGTACGAATCCCAAAGAATTCGATTTTCATATCATTTAATTCCCATATTTTTCAGTTGGCAATGACTAGAATGAATTAATCAATTTAATGAGCTTGATTTTGTGAAGAAAACAGACAATCTTTTAAGTTTAAGATTGATATATTACAATTGCTCAAGAACAGGCAAGTTTAAACTTGATTTATACCTATAATAACAAAGCAAATAATAATTGTACGGAGACTTTATGATGGTAATGGAAGATCGCGCAAAATTTGGTATTCCCCTACTGGATGATGCCTTGGGTGGAGGAGTTCCTCGAGGATCAATCATCCTTGTAGAAGACGAAGTCGGTATCAATACGGAGCATATTTTAGTTCAATTTCTCTCCGAAGGCTTAAGAACTGGTGAATATGGCTATATTCTATCCACAGAACACTTATTTTCCCATTATTCTCCTTTATTTGTACCTTATAATATATCAGAGGTCACTTTTGAAACAAAACGGTTAGTTTTTTTGGATGCTTTCACTAATCCTTTTGGTTATACCGAAGGAAGACCTGGTACGACAGGAGAGAATGTAATCCGAGATATTACTCAACCTCGTCTCGTGACTGATCAAATCCGACGTTCATTATTACACGTTCGTTCTCAACCGATTCGAGGTGTTCTTGATTCGTTAACTACTATTTTATTGGTTTCTGATTCATTGAAAGCACCCATGGCTTTTTTACAGCACAAAATAGCAACTGATAAAGAAATGGGTGTTGTCAGTATTCTAACCCTACATCGTGATGTTCATGAGACAAGAATCATACAAGCGATCGAACATTATTGTGATGGAGTAATTAAATTGGAAAAAAAGGCACAAAAGGAGAAGGAAGCAATCCCTGAGGAAGTGCTGCAGATCCGAAAGGTTCCAGGTATGTCATTAACAGAACTCGAAAATACTGAGTTTGTGTTTCGGCCTTCCCCTGGTCATATCGAATTAACCCCCTTAATCTAATTTAGACATCATTTAAGTGAGAGGTAAGCCGTGGTAACAAAAAAAAAGCCCTGTGATGTTGAAGGCTGCTCAAACGTAACAAAAAAGACGGTTTCGCGAGAAAAAGCGGGTGGTGCAATTAAACAAGCGAATCTTACCCTTAGTATTCGAGATAAGGTAACAAAAGTTCATCTTTGTGCTGAACATTACCGAAAAATCAAAAAACAGTTGAAAAAAGATCGTGAGATCGAACGACTGCGATGGGGTTAATTCCTAAAATTTTTAAAGAAATTTTATCTCCATAGCGTCTTCAGGGCAGGCCGCAATACAATCCAAGCAATTGGTACACTGTGGAGATCTTACTTTTTCTGCAGGATGAGAGAGAATTCTGACCCCCATTGGACAAACATCTTCGCAAAGCCCACAGTGGTTACATTTCGATATATTACGTCCAACTCCTAATAATGAATTTTTTCCCAAGTGACCCATAATTATCCCTATTGGACAGAACCAGCGACACCATCCCCGAGGGATATAGATAACTAGGATAAAGGCAAAAACAAAGATAAAAAGGCGAAACCAAAAGATTATATCAATTACCACAAATTTATCCCAAATGAAGAAATTTTCTATTCCTCCCCACCAAAACAATAATGGTATAGCTATGAACAGAAACGCTGACGGACTCAGGACCGCCCATGGTTGTTCAACAAACACATCAAAAGCAGTTTCAACAGCTGCTTTCTCACCTAATGCTACATTAATCCCGATGAAGGTTGAAAAGAGTAATGTTGCTCCTGTTATAAATTCACCAAATTGTCGAGAATTGAGGTTTGTTTCTTGTGTAGGTTCGTATTTTCTGATCCAAGAAGTGACGTATCCTAAAATATCCTGGAACAAACCAAAAGGACAGGCCCACGCACAAAAAAATCTACCAAGAATGGCACCAAAGAGAAAAAATGTAGTGAGGGGAATTAAAGGAACAATAGCCATCGATAACATGCGTTGTAAGAGAAAAAAGGCCCCTTCAGAGCTTGAAAAGATTGAACGGGGCATATTTACAGGTAATACTAACCATGTTGCACCAATAAGGAAAAAAGTGAGGTTCATTAATATGAACATTACAAACTGGACGAAAGTTCGTAATAAGCGGAGTTTAGTTAGATTAGTCTTTGGTTTCTTATGCCACGCCATTTAAATCGCCTAAGGTATAGGAATTCCCGCTGTCGCGCTTTTTGTAATCTCTTCAATAATTTCTTGAATCAATTCGAATTGATTTGTCGAAATGGCAATGGCTAATAGGATTATGCCCAAACTAAACGTTATAAATGCTTTTGCGTTGCTTTTCATAGAGTTGTTTCCTTTGTATTTATGGCCAATAGGAAGTACAATCAAGCTCTGACGTAGAACTCTGCATTTATGTTCTCTTCTTAAATCCTTACCTAAACAATAATAACTGTTCGAACACAAGTAATCTCCTAAAAATCAATAATACTCTACTCAAAAACCCCAATCTCTGCTTTTACTAAATCCATGAGCGATAATTCGTGCTTCACTGAATTTTTTCAACATTGAAGGGGAAATAAGAGATTTTAAAAATAATCGTAACTTTTGAAACATACTAAGAGTAGTAATATCCCAACCATCAATCCATGAGCCAAATGTTTCGATGTCATCTGCAGAAAACTTGTTATACAAAATCTCATGAGCTTGTTGAATGATCGGATCCATATAGGGATATGATTGAGAGTTCTTTTGATATTCACTCATTTGTTGTTCATCAAATTTACCAATTTCATGAGCTTCGACTGCAGTTTGTCCAGCAAGCATACCCGAGTGAATTCCTATCGAAATCCCTCCATAGAAAATAGAGTTCGTCAAACCTGCCGCATCTCCTGCAACCATATAATTATTACTGTATCTCTTGGGAATGGGGCCACTAGCAGGTATGATTCCAGCAATCTTTTGGATTATCTCTTCATCTTTAATGTCCATGTACCTTAAATGTTTGATGAATTGATTCAAGATTTTCATTGGTTTAGACGCTGGTTCAACTACAACCCCCACATTTGTATGTTTCTTTTTTGGGAAAGACCAGCCATAATGCATTTTTTTAAAATGATTGAAATCAAAATAAAAATCTAAAGCATCTGTGTGGACTCCTTGAATCTTATATTCCACACCTTGAACATATTCCGTCGGAGGCTGCAGTCCCATCATACGAACAGTGTGAGCAGACGGCCCGTCACATCCGATGGCAATATTTGCCTCGTAACTTCCATTTGTAGTTTTAATCTCTAATCTCCCGTTCTTCGGGTTGATTGCAATTACTTGAGTTCCTAAAAGTAGTTCTACTCCTGCATTATGAGCTTGTTTAGCCATAATTTGATCGAATAGAGGACGATTAATGGTAATAGTTTTTATGTTTGCTGTGGCGACTCCTTTCGATCCAAAAAAGAAGCGTTGAGTATTAACTACTCTTTCAATAAAAGATTCATGTTGCTGGAGACGTAAAATCTGATCATTAGTTTGAGAATTTATTTTCGGCATATTTTCTAGCGAGAAGAGTTTATCAGCTGATATTCCCTCTCCACATGCTAGTGGTTGGCCTATTTTGGTGTGTTCTTCAATTAAAATCGTAGATAAGCCCTGTTTGGCTGTTGTGGTTGCTGCTGATAACCCTGTAGGACCCCCTCCTACAATAAGAACATCATAAACAGCCATATTTTTACAACTCTGACTTTTTATTCATGATGTAGGGATTCTAGATCATGTACTAAAATTTAAATCTAGACATAATTGTATTCCCAATTGTTAATTTTTATGAAAAAAGGATTAATCAGAAAACAAATCAAAATAAAACGGGTTTATTTGTGACACAAACACCGATTAAAGTAGGAAAATGTTCAAAAAAAGTTCAAGGAAAGATAATTGTGAAATTAACAGTTAAAAATCTTCCTAAAATCGGATCCCGTGCAAAAATAAGAAGAAATGGACACTTTAAGGCAATCGGAGAGGTTATCGAGGTTATTGGATCAACCCGAAATCCATGGATTGTAATTTCAGCCTCCCCAAGCTCGTTTAACATGGTTCAGTATGATGACAATATTTTCACAGAGGAACGATCTCAACGAGAAAAAAAGAAGAAAAAGAAAAGAGTTAGAAAACAAAAGAGAAATAGAAGCTGATATTTAAAATCAAAATTTATTGGCATAACATTTGAGGAGAGCTATTCGTTGGCAAGATCACAGAAGAGATCTGTACGGAAACCTAGTGGCGGCCGATATCATGTTGCTATTAAAAAGAAGAAACGAGATTTAGCACGACCAGCCGCACATACAATGCTTGGTGAAAAACGAAAAAAAATTGTACGAACTCGAGGAGGGAATCGAAAAATTAGATTGTTAAGCTGTCAATATGCCAATATATCCTCCATAAAGAAGCGAACTACAGAAAAAGTAGAAATTGAAGATGTACTTGAGAATCTAGCAAACAGGGATTTCGCGCGGAGAAAGATTATTACAAAAGGAGCAATAATTCGAACAAAAAAGGGGAATGCGAGGGTAACAAGTCGCCCTGGACAAAATGGAACCGTTGATGCAGTTTTGATAGCATAATCCACTATTTTTTCATAAAAGCTCATTATAAAGCCGATGATCATCTATTTTCAATAGGAAATGTCTAGGATATGGATCGTAATGAATCAAATATATCCGAGGGAGAAAAAACAAGGACTTACAGTCTTGCAAGAAAACTGTTAAATTGGTTACTTGAAGCTATTAAGCGAACTTTTAGTGGTCATAGTAGATCTACTTGGGTTTGGATGACTCTCTTCATAATTATCCTCATTATTAGTGTTATAATCTTGATACTTCAATATCAAGATGACACTTGGTTATTCTCAATGGTTATTCATTGGTTTATTGTACCTATAATTGATTTAAAAGAATGGGGTTGGTTAATCTTTATTTTATTCATGGGTATTCAAGGTATATTAGTACCTATTCCATCGGAACTTGTTCTTTTATCTTCAGGTCTCATCTGGGGCCTAATAGGGGGTACAATCCTTGGGATTGTTGGCTCAATGGCAGCTGGAATTTTAACCTATTATATTGCTGTTCTTGGAGGAAGACCAATGATGGAAAGATTTCTTGGCCAAGAAAATCTTGCTGTTCTCGATTTTTACATTGGAAAATATGGAGCAGTAGCTATTCTTGTAGCAAGAGCATTTCCTTTTATGGCCTTTGATCCCATTTCCTATGCTTCAGGATTTCTTAAAATTGAGTTCAGATCATACTGTATTGCTACTTTAATTGGCTCAATTATTCGGTGTGTGTTTTATGCATGGTTAGGATCTCTATTGATTCAGGGTGATGGTAGCGTGGAAGATATTATAGATGATCCAATTGCAATGCAAGCCTTTATTGATGCTGGATCGACTCAATTTAATGTATTACTCATTATTATTGTGGTCATTCTAGGTTGTGCTTACTTATTTTACCAATTTATGTTAATGCCTTATTTGAAAAGAAAACATCTTGAATCTTCAGCAGGGGATTCTTCAACAATTAACGAATGAAGTTTTAAGTTCTAATCATAACTCCTCTAACTGCTGATTGAATGATTATGGTAGAACTTTGTACCAAAAAACTCCGAATGTTTAGATAAAATGGTTATATATCCTTTTTAGGGCATTCTCCAAAAGAAAATTACTTCAGTCAAAGAGAAAGATTCATGAATGGATAAGGGGAATATATAAGTAGAAATTTATTTGCTTGAGGTAGAATAAATTTAACTTTGTCATCATAAACATGAAATAATAATATGGAGTTTACGCCATGGAAAAGGCGGATTTGCACGAATCTATTCAGAAAGAACGATCTAGACTAGATATGGACTATGAAATAGAAGAATGGTTAACGTTAACCGATTTTCCTGATGATTCAAGAGTGAATTTAACTCCACGAGGTCGTAGATTCATTTTTCAAAAGGGAGTGGTTTTAAAAAGCCTAGAACCTGTTGTTAGTCGTGCACAATGGTCTCGTTATCGTTCAAATCCAGAGATGTCTATTCCTCTTTCGACAATACGTCTTTTGGCTGAAAATCAGCGCGAGTTATTCATGACTTCTTTTACTGTAACGACAATTGGAAATAAAAAGAATCAGCTTCCTATAAAGCTCCCAATAAGAACTAGTAATAATTCTCTGGCAAAATTATTGGCATTATTTACTTTATCCAAAAACGTATTTACTACTGGAACGTATCAGACAGATCAGAGGGATAAGGTAGAAAGTCTTATTGAAACCTTTGATTCAATATTTGATGTCCGTTTATGTTCAGAAGGAGAAATTCCTCAAAATCTACGAGGATACTATATCAAGATTCCTGTACAGATTTGTTCAGCATTAGTTAAAGCATTCACAGGGGAATATAAAGCTAGTGTTCCCCAAATCATTCGTTCTGTTGCCAAATGTACGAATGAACAGGATATATTAGATTTTGTGACGATATGGCTTCAGTTTTCGAGAATCTATCGCTATACAGGTGACCGAGAGGACCTTTTCATGTTTCGTTATAATGATGAAACTCGAGAACTTGTCAAACTTCTTGATAAAATAGGAGTACAGTATGAAACAGGATCAATTATTGACAACAACAATTTCATTCCAGTATATCGTATTCCAAACATAGCTGATAATGAAGTGATCTTAAGCACTCCTTCTCTCGTCTCACGTTTAAAAAGGAAAATTCACAATCAAGAGGCTCGGATCAAAGAACTAGAAAACATTAAAGATGATTTGGAGGGCAATCTTAGAGGAGCGACTCAAAGAATTAATGAAAAGCTCACCTGGTCTCGTGGAATGGACGAACGACTTGCAGAAGATTTGACTGAGAAATTAGTAGAGTTTGAACGGATTTTAGGTCAAACAAAGAACGAGAATGAAGAACTTAAACGAATACTTAGGGAAAGTGGCGCGATAACTCCTGGAGAGTCTCTACTTTATGAAAATACATCAGAATCCCTCATGACTGATGATTTTACTCAATTACGCCATGATGTTGATCTATTGAAAGAACGATTGGCAATGATTAGTCAAATCCCATCTCCTCCTAGTAAGGAATTAAGCTATAAAGTTACTCAAGAAATTACTATGAAATCAGAGGGTCAACCCTCTATAGATATCGATATAGATATTCGTCAGCTAGTTAAAACATTTCTAGCTCATCCAGACAATTGGATTTTGTTCATTTTAGGATCAAATCAAGCTTTAACAAAAGAACAGATACATGACATCTTAGGAATACCCGCAGAAAAGCGTATAGATCTTCAAAGACGCTTAAATGATTATGTGGATCGGAATATATTGAAAGTTGAAATTTCACCAGAGGGAGAAGAACTCTATCAGATAGATCAATGGCAACAATCAGATCTTATTGGCAGTTATATCACGACTCTTTTAGGTAACAAAAGCTTAGTACCATTAAAAATTCGACAATTGGTTCGAAATGTTTTAAATTAATTAATTACTCATCTCCTTATAAATCTTATAAATCATCTATTACCTTTAAGGCTCGTAACAATTCCTGTTTATCGGAGTCCGTTGCTACAAGAATACTCGTTGGTTTTTCCTTTATCAATTCAATTGCTTCTGGCTTTTGTAAAAGCGGTTGTTGTGGGGCAGAAGAAGCAACTACATCAGCTTTTTTGTCTGGAATTACGGATGTTCTCGGACTGGATGATTGCTTTATTTGTTCTTTTAATTTGATAATCTCTTCCTGAAGATTGTCTATTTTTTGATTTTGTTCTTTAATTTGATCTCCAAGTAACCTCGCCACTTTTGTTAGGGTTTCAATTTTTTTAGCATTATTATTTATTGCTTCAATAGTTGCCATTTAAATCACATGTGAAGAATACTTATTGAATCCATTAAACATCTGTACTTTCGGGTTATTATTATATGACTTTAACTATATTATACATGAAACCTTTTTATCATTTATTCAATTTTCGTATCTTATTCAATCCATAGAGATCTAAGAAATGAAGCCAAATTCAGTGTACTGGAAGGAGGCACTGGGAGCAGGCAAAGATTATTTTGTTTTAAGTACTGTGTATGATGCGAAAACAAATGGCGCTGGAATCAAATTATATGACGTAGAAAAGAAAAAAGTGATATATATTACTGATACCTATGATCATGAACCATATTGCTTTAGTCGAGAACCACTTCAGAAAATACAAGAAATTGAGTTTCCACGTGGAACAGTAAAGAGGATCGACACTATTAGAAAAAGAGACATCCTGAATGAGACAGATGAAGAACTCACACGAATTGTGACTCCCACCCCCAGTGAAGTTCCTAAGGTAAGAGATATTGTTGGAGAAACATGGGAGTCTAGGATTAAATACCATCAAAATTGGATTTATGATGTCCAAATTATACCTGGAAGGCGTTATTGGTGGGATTCTGATCATAAAAGATTTATTCGATCTCAAAGTATGAGTTCTGGATTGGACATTCCACAAAGCATTATCGAGCATTTAGCCAAATATGAGGGATTAAGCGAGGTTTTTCAGGATGATTTTACACAAGAAATTCCAGAAATGCCTATAGTGGCTTGTGATATCGAAACAGAGTATAAAAAGGGACAGATTCCTCAAGCTGCAGACCCAAAATTTCGAATAATTTGTATTTGTTTCGCTGATAGTGATGGCAACGAAATTGCTTTGGTTCTGGAGCGTAAGGGCATAGATAAGGGTAATAAACCTAAAGAGCTGCCCCTTCATGTTCAAATTCAAAGATTCACTAATGAATCATCCCTTCTAAAACAAGCTTTTGAGATTCTAAGAAAATATTCAGTTGTTGTTACTTTTAATGGAGACAACTTTGATTTCCCGTATCTTCACGAACGTGCAAAACACCTAAAGATTGGTACTCATAGTCCTATCATATGGAATCGTAGAAATAAAAGTTGTAACTTTAAGCAGGCACTACATTTAGACATGTATCGATTTTATCATAATGTTGCTATTCGAGGCTATGCATTTGGAAATCGATATAGAGAGGAAACTCTTGACACAATTACCCGATCATTGTTTGGAATTGGGAAAATCCCATTAAAAAAGGAGATTTCAGAATTATCAGAGTGGGAGTTAATTTCTTATTGCGTGCGAGATGCTAAAATTACTTTAAACCTTCTATTATTCGATAATAAAACACCTTTAAACTTAATATTCATTTTAGCTCGTATTTCTAGAATACCGATTGATGATCTGGTACGTACTAGCGTATCCAACTGGGTAAGAAGTCTTTTTTATTACGAACATCGTCGTAGGGGATACCTCATCCCAAATCAAGAAGATCTTTCAATAAAAGGAACACACGCCAGTTCGAAGGCTATAATAAAAGGAAAAAAATATAAGGGAGCCTTGGTTATCGATCCTGTTCCAGGCGTTCATTTCAATGTTACAGTCATGGACTTTGCTTCTCTTTATCCTTCTATCATTGGAACTTTTAATCTGAGTTACGAAACAATTTACTGTTCTCATAAAGAATGCGAGAACAATATTGTACCCCAAACAAATTATTGGGTTTGCCAGAAGAACCGTGGAATTGTAGCTGACATTATTGGTTTTATTAAAGATGTACGTGTCTACTGGCTCAAACCCGAGTCGAAAAAAGACACTCCTCATAAAAATTTTTTACGTATCTTGGAAAGAAGCCTAAAAGTACTAATTAATGCTTCGTACGGGGTCATAGGCAGTGACAGATTTCCATTGTACTGTCTTCCTGTCGCTGACTCCACAACAGCATATGGCCGCGATGCAATTAAAAAAACTATACAAAAAGCTCAGAGTTTGGGTATTCAGGTTCTCTATGGTGACACTGATTCTGTTTTTCTACATAAACCCAATAAAGAACAGATTGATGAGATTATTACTTGGAGCCAAGAAAATTTGGGAGTGAGGTTGGAGATGGAAAAATTCTACAGGTATGTTGTTCTCTCAGAACGCAAAAAGAATTACTTTGGGGTATATCCTGACTCTAGCATCGATGTTAAAGGACTGATGGGAAAAAAAAGAAATACTCCTCCATTTTTACAGGAAGGATTCAACAGTGTTTTGATAATTTTATCACAAGTCAATACAGAGGAGGAATTTAAAAATGCGAAAAAAGAGGTGAAAGAACTAGTCAGAGATATCTATCATAAATTGGAAAAACAACTCTACTCTGGAGAAGATTTAGCGATCACTATGCAACTTACACAACCGTTAAGTAGGTACAAAGTGAAAGCACAACATGTGAAAGCAGCAAATCAACTGGAGAAATATTATCAAAAACAACATAACTATGATGATAAGAAGCGTCGGAGTTCTTTTATCAAAGCAGGCCAATTAATTCGCTTTGTTAAAACGAGAACAGGTGATCGGGTGACTCCTATTGAATTAATGAATGATAAAACAAAGGTTGATGTGAAAGCGTACAAATCAATGGTTGATTCCATTTTTGATCAGCTGTTTGGAGCACTGGATATAGATGTTGACGAGGTTTCTACTGGTCAAGTAAATTTAATGGAATTCTTTGGCTAATTCCATCCAAGTTTAAATATGGAAAAACCTTCCGTTTGAGTCAAGTGCGGGAAGAGACGTTGCGCTAACGGGAATTCTGGGCTAGATGTTCCGATAAAGATCTTTTGAGGTTGTAGTACAAAGTCTGGATGATTTTCTAGGAATTGTTTTACAACTCCTTCATTTTCAATAGGATGAAGAGAACAAGTTGCATAAACCAATGATGCAGTTGGAGTGTTTCTAAGCACGATAGAAGCGTTCGATAGTAGAGAATATTGCAATTGACTCAACCATTTGGTCTGGTGACGATCAACACGCCATTTAGCATCGGGTCGGGATGCAAAGGTACCTGATCCAGAACAGGGGGCATCTACTAAGATTTTATCAAATTTTATTCGAAATTTCAGCCCCAATCGGAGATCATATAAAATTGGTGAAATACTTTTCATCTTAAAAGTGTTAACCTTTGTTACCATTTCAGTTAATCTTCGAAAATGGTTATCTAGAGCAATAATGGTTCCTGAATCCTGTTGTAACGCTGCAATGTGAAGAGTTTTCCCACCAGGGGCTGCACAAGCATCTAATACCACCTCTCCATTCTGAGGATCTAATATATGAGAAATAAGTGCTGATCCTTTATCCTGAATATAATAAAGTCCTTTAACGAAGGAAGGAAGTCGAGGAACAGGGATTTTCCATGATAAGACTTTCACAACATCAAAAAGGTGTTTATCTTGTTCGATTTCCACTTCCTCCTCTCTCAATTGTTCAATAATATCCATCTTATCATGATTCATTAGATCAAGTCGTAAATAAACTGGTTTAATAAGATTATTCGATTCTAAAATTCTTTTAGTCGTTTCTAAACCATAATAATTAATCCAATCACGAATTAACCATGTGGGATGGAAAAATTGAACTGCTAGTTTCTCTGCAGGGTCATCAATTGTTTTAATAAATGAACTTAAATCCCAATTCCTCAAATCTTCAACATAATTTCTAAGTAAATGAACCAAGTTGGGGTCATCAATTGAATTAAGAGTGATTAAATGAGCTATTTCTAAGAGATGGTCGTTCTCAACATCCGAGGACATAGTCAAAAGATATGTTAAAACCCGTAAAAGATTATGTAGTTTTTTCGGGATTTTATCTGCAAGAAATCTCTGAAAATTGAGATGAATAATCCGATTGAGAACATTCTGATGTCTTACGGTTTCAAATACTAGAGCATGGATTTGTGAATAAGTTTCTGGAGTAACAGACTCTAAAAATGTTGGAATGATCTTCATAGCACTTCTTAAGGAAACTTGATTCTCTTCATAATACGTTATTATGATTGCTGCTGACTCGATAATAGTCTGAAAACTTATTGAATCAGCATTAGTATTCAATTAGACTCATCCGTCCTTTAATAAAACAATTAAGTCTCTTTTTGTCTTCTGAGTAATCTACCATTATAAGATATACACTCGAAGGACTCTCCTTCTGAAAGGTCAGATACTTCGGTTGAATCAATATATTGAGTCTCAAAGGTTCTAGTATTCATGACTTGAGCGAGTCCTCCTCTTTGTTCAAAGTTTATTAATTGAAATTGTTCATAATTATTTTCCAAAAACTGTGGTTCAGAGGCTATAAATGATTTTATCGGCAGTTTTCCCTTTAATTTTTTCCTGAAATCCCAGAATTCTACTTTAGAGTTGTATCTCAATATTTGAATCAATTGGTGGTTTAATATCGCTATATCTCCTGGGTTAAAATTTGGTAGTGTTATTAAAACAACAGGTTTCCTTGGATATTCCTTGGATCTTGATTTATCAAATCCTGCAAATTCTGTTGTTACGCTTATGATACCACCATGATTTTTAGCGAATTCTCTGCCAACAGAATTAGCAGCTGCTCTTGTTTGAAATAAGGCGTCAATTCCTGATTGTAAGTATTTTATCTTAAAAAGCGGATTTTTACCATCTGATTGAGGATAAGATTGGCTTATATTTTCAATTTCGTCACTCCAAATATTTAGGTGTTCATTATTAACTTCTTTCGGGGCACGAATTTGAATTTTCGAAAAATAGGATCCTATGAGGCGCGTGCGGCATTCGGAGCACTCTCCCCATTCAATATGTATTTTAAAGGCTTCCGAAATAGTCATCAGTGGAACAAATGCATCGGGGCTTGCGCTAATGTCTACAATGCCAATAATTACAGAGATATCTCCTTCCTCATCTGATTCAATATTCATTTTTTGAATTTGAATCTTCCTTGGACGATAATAAAATTCCCATTCCTGAGAAAAAAGCTTAGTAAGCTTTGTGTTTATAGGGGGTTTACCTAAGTCAACTAAATAGAAATTTGACCAATGTCCTTTTAATGAAAGTAATTCACATCGTTCACATACAGTAATATGAAGATCCTTCTTTTGTTTTAAGATCGGATGGTTTTGTAAATAACACTGTTGACATAAACGACCAAAAAATACTTCTGATGACCCACATGAAATGCATTGAGGTGCCAATTCAGCCATAACAAACCTCCAATTGTTATAGGGGAGGGATAGAGAATATCAACAGATGTGGGATTTTTTTTCCTTCCAGTGTGGAGAACCACAGCACTGCATCTTCATTGATGAGATTCTTGCGAATTCCGAGTTCTAGTACTGAACCTACAACGTTGATGTTCGCATAATTTCTCATCAATTGCAGAGCATCCTGTGCTTCTATCTCTTGACCCCTGTAAAAATCAACTGGGATTCTCATTCGGGCCTTTTCGTTGAATATTTCTTGCCCTAAAAGTGATTCATCACATAAAGCTAATATTTCAACATTATTTTTTCGATGAACCTTAAAATACACACGACTAGACGACGATGAACGCTGAGGAGAATTATTTGACCGCAACACGGGCACCGCAAGCTTCACAGACTTTAATTAATATGCGTCCCTCTTTGATAAGTCTAGTATCGGGTTTTCCACATTCTTCACATAAAACAAATTCTTTCACATATGCTTCCAACTCGCGATTTATCATTCCACTGGAGAATTTCCCCTGTAAACATAATCGTCCTCTTTCTTCAGTAGAAGATGTAGCAAATTCTCTTGCTAAGTGTTTAGCTAGATGATCTGCCTCATTTTCTCTATTTAATGTCTTGAGGATCCTTGCCCAATCAGTTATCCATGTTTTGTTTCCTTCTTTGAAAACATCCGCATGTGGGATTTTAAAACGTGACTTTTCAAACACATGAGCTGGAAGATTGTCTCTAGCACGTTTAAGAGAAGCAAGATAGTTTTTTTCTGTTGTCATCAAACTTCAAAATCCTTGGAAATAAAGTTGTAAAAGTGATCAAGAGATGATTTACAAACTCATTCCTTCTGACAGGAGCGAATCCGGCTAGCTTTTTAATCCTCTCGCTAGGATGTTTTATAATGCTGATTAACATGAGACGTCAAAAAGAACACCGCCAAGTGTTTGAGTTAATCAGAAATAGCGATATAGTACTGGAAGTAATCGATGGTCGCCTTTCAGAACTTAGTCGTGTTTCTACGATTGAAAGACATCTGGAAAAATTAGGAATTCCTCTCATTATCGTTCTTAATAAGTGTGACCTAGTTCCTCGAAATATTTGCGATAGAATAAAGAGGATTTTTAATCAAGAATACCCCACAGTCTATATTTCTGCTCGTAATCGCCAAGGGACGAAAATACTTCGTCAAAAAATCAGACAACTATCTCTAAAGAAGCAAGAGATCCTTGTCTCAGTTGTTGGAATTCCAAATACAGGGAAAAGTAGTCTCTTAAATATTCTGAGGGGGAAACATGTTACTCCTACAGGACAGAAACCTGGTGTTACAAGACATCTACAAATTGTTCGTGTATCAAAGAAAATCCTAATGTATGATACACCCGGAGTAGTACCTTTCGATCATCCTAATAAGGAGTTACAAGTTTTTATGGGAGCTGTACCTATCGATAAGCTTGAGGATCCACTAAAAACTTCTTTTTTCTTTCTCGATCGAATAAGAAAACATTATTCAGAAGGATTCATACAACGATATAATCTTTCATCGCTTTCAATGGAGAATGAGGCAATAATAACACATATTGCACAACAGAGAGGAATGCTTCTGAAAGGTGCTCAACCAAATGTTACAGAAGCAGCAAAGGTATTAATGCGTGAGTTTACTGCTGGACTCTTCCCATATTGGGAAGAAATAATCGATAACACAAAAGTTGATGCTCATAAATCTGAAGTTTGAGAAAGAATCTGTATTAATTCCCTTAACCTCCATATAAAGGGCTTATGATTTCTAATTGCGATGTTCTCTTGGATGTAATTAGAATTTGTTCTAAGTGTGAGACTTTATGTTTTTCTTACGAAAGAACGAAACAATTTTGAGAAGTTAACATTAAGAGATTTATCAAGTCGAAAGCTGTTTTTTTGGAGTGAAATCAATGACGGATGAATCTCTGTCTTCTATCGTTACTTATTCAACGGTATCAACAATTGCTGGGCCGCTTCTCTTTGTTAATAATATAAAGGGGGTTTCTTATGGGGAAATTGTTAGTGTAACAACCCCAACTGGTGAAAAACGTACGGGTCAAGTGTTAGAAGTCTCTGAAGACATTGCTATAGTTCAAGTTTTTGAAGGAACTCAGGGTCTTGATACTCAGGAAACATCCGTTAGATTTCTTGGTGAAACTATTAAAATTGCAGTATCACAAGATATGCTTGGTCGAATCTTCTCTGGAAGTGGAAAAATTATTGATACAGGTCCTCAAATATTTGCAGAAGAGCGCCTCGACATAACAGGAGCCCCCATTAATCCTTATGCTCGAGAATACCCCAGGGAATTCATTCAGACGGGTATTTCATCGATCGATGGTCTAAATACATTGATTCGGGGACAAAAATTACCCATTTTTTCAGGTAGTGGGCTCCCTCATAATAATATTGCTGCTCAAATTGCCAGACAGGCAAAAGTGCTAGGAAAAGAAGAGGAATTTGCTGTAATTTTTGCTGCAATGGGAATCACAACAGAAGAAGCCCGATTTTTTCGTTCAGATTTCGAGAAAACTGGGGCTCTAGAAAGAGTCATTTTATTCTTAAACCTTGCAGACTCCCCTGCTGCAGAACGGTTGATTACTCCTAGAATAGCTCTTTCCACTGCCGAGTATCTAGCTTTTGAATATGATTATCACTGTTTAGTTATCCTTACCGATATGACCAATTATGCCGAGGCTCTACGTGAAATATCAGCAGCACGAGAGGAAGTTCCAGGACGACGAGGATATCCAGGTTATCTTTACACAGATTTAGCTACCATTTATGAACGAGCTGGCCGAATAAAGGGTAAAAAAGGAACCATAACTCAACTTCCAATATTATCAATGCCTTCTGATGATATTACACACCCTATCCCTGATCTTAGTGGTTATATCACAGAAGGTCAGCTAATTATCGATCGGGATCTCCATCGTCGAGGGATCTACCCACCAATTGATCCCATGCCTAGTCTTAGTCGTCTAATGCGTGAAGGGATAGGTAGAGATCGAACGCACGTAAGTCATAAATCAGTTTCAGATCAGATGTTTGCTGGTTACTCCATGGGTAGAAATTTACGCGACCTTGTTGCAGTTGTGGGAGAAGAAAGCTTGACCAATGTAGATAAAAAGTATCTAGATTTTGCTGATAGATTTGAAAACGAATTTCTTCAACAGGATTATTATGAATCAAGGGAAGTATTTGAGACCCTTGAGTTGGCATGGGATTTATTATCAGATCTCCCAGAAGATGAATTAAAGCGGATTCCGCCCAAAATGCTAAAAATGTATCACCCACGGTATCGTGGAGACAGAAAACTCTCTATTGATGATCCTGAACCATAAACAATTTATTAAACTTTCTTTCATTTGTATGATTCACTTAAGGGTAAAAGATAAAGATAAGATAGTACCACCTTACTTAAAAGAAGGATACTTATGTATAAGAAATGAATAAAAAAAATAGAACTCATAATATATGAGTATAAGTTATAAAATGTTAGAATTTTATTTCCATAAACAAGTAGTTACTAGTAGTAAAAATACGTAGATTATTAATTCACGAAGAAATACACAATTATCTCTTGTTAAACAAATGGGTGAAGACGAACTATGGTTAGTTGGAAGGTTATTTTTGCTTTAGGGGTGCAGGATGAAGAAATCGAGTTATTTGACGCAGCAACCTTAGTTGACTGGGATCCTGAATTCAAAGGGGAATTGATTGCCAGTTTTTTTAAAACTGACTACACTTGGATCCCAGGATTAAAATCTGTGACACGAGATGATGTGGTTTTCCCTCCTAAAAATTTCTTTGTCGTTGTAGGACGGAAGTGGGGAGAATCTCGCGCTCAAAGCATCCCATTGGGAGTTCTTTTCGAGTTTACTGAAGGTGATCTGAGATTACGAGGAGTAGGCCCAAAAAGCTTGTCAGAAAAAGCTGGAGGTGATAGTAACCTCCTTTTGAACTTGGTATCTGATCTCTTTGACAAACCAGATTTGTGGAAGAGCAAAATTAGCATCTCAGCTAAACCAAAAAGTGAATGGAAGGTTATTAGTGATATCATTGGAGAAGAACCTTGGCTTTTAATTGAGCAAGGCCGTAGAATTATGAAAACAGATCCAAGGAAAGCAATGGAAAATTTCACAAAAGCGTACAAAATATTCGATATTTTAACAGATATTAACGGTAAATTTCACGCAGTATTCGCCCAAGCTGAGTTATCACTTGATTCCATGAATTTTGATCTCACTAAAAATCGCTTAGAAGCATTATGGGAATTTACAAGCCAACTAGGCGATCCCATGCTTGAAGAAAATATTTTATCAACTGAAGGTATTCTTTTATACGAAAATCGTCTCTACAAGCAAGCCATTGCAAAATTTGAACAAGCACTTGAACGTGCAAAAAGAGCTAATATTCATAAAGCAGTCGTTAATGCTTATTGCAATATTGGTGAGTGTTATTATCGTATACAAAAGTATGAAGAGGCAATGAAAAATTTTGATAAATCTCGTTCCTTAGCTGAATCAAGACAGGATCGTTATTCTCTTGCTATGTCTCAAGTTAATTTAGCTAAAGTATTGGGACAGTATATACGACAAGGTGATAGTTCTAGTGCTGCTCAAGCAGCATATTATCTTGAAGAAGCTATTCAGCTTTTTGAGGCACTTGAGGATAAAATAGGACTTATAATTGCGCATGGTTTATTTGGGGAGATTGAAGGATTTCAGGGGGGATTTGAAAAAGCTCTGATGCACTATGAATTTGCTGCTGATAAAGCTCAAACTATAAATGAACATCAATTTCAAGAATATTATAGGCAGAAAGCGCAAGAAATGAAAGATCAGCTTTACGAACTCTAAACATCTAAATTTAATAGCTCTCTATTCTCCCCTATTTAGTTGTATCGAGCTTTTAGCCGAGAATTTCACCGATTTTTATAGCTGCTTGCTTCATGTCAAGAAATATTAGCCCTAATTTCACAGAACGACTTGCTGAAGTCGTTAAGACAGCTTTTGAACCTGCTTGGACAGAAATCAGGTATCCACTGTCTCCTTCAACTAAGATACGTGTCATTTCCCCTTTTCCAGTCTCCATCACAGCTCTTTCACCCAAGCTTAAGATGGCAGCCGTCATAGCCGCAACTCGTACATCGTCCAATCCTGAAGGTAAGGTTGGTGGCCAAGATGAAATTGGTAATCCCTCCAAGGACACTACCGAGGCAAAATCTATTGCTGGTAATTTACTCACAAAAGCCTCAAGCACTTCTGCTATTTCTTTATGCACCTGGGTATCTGTTTCACTATCTGGAATGTACACTTATTACACCCGTACTATTGGTTATTCTTGTAACGTTTTCTCAAATTTTTATCATGCTCATAACGTTATTTCGAATTTCTATCATTCTTGTAACAATTGATGCCGTTGTATATTCTTTAGTTTGGCGACTTATGTGAATAATATAATTCTAATATATAAGAATTCTTATTCCTAAAAATCTAGCAGGATCCATGATTCCTAGAAAACGACATCTTCGAACCATCAAAGCAGATCAAGGATAAAAAAAACAGGAAGGAAAAAATAAGTACCTGACATGTAGGTGTTATAATATGAATCATAGGATAGTGCATTTTAGATACACAATCAAAAAGTGTGGATCAACATGTTGTTTCTTTGTGATAAATTGATTTGCAAAGTAGGTATTTTTGTCGAGAGATGAATTGAGAGTCAGTTCTTGTCTTCATTCTAGAACGATTTAAGCTTTGGCTATTTGAGACTCTTTAGTTCCATAAAGCTGGATCATAAGGATTTCACGAGCCAATGATTGAAATGCACGCTTGACTCCGAGACCCGTGGTCGCAACAGTCTCATATATGGGATAATCTTGGATTTCGAGCTTTTGAATCAACTCTGATCTAGGCAAAGCATCCTGTACATCTCGCTTGTTGAGAGTAATAACAAGAGGGATGGTTTTACCCAGTTGATTACCTAAACGAGATTTTAACTCATTGAAAGATTCCACATTCTCTTGAAATTGTGAAGCACTAGAATCAACAACAAATATAAGACCATCTACTCCTTGTATGACTATTTTACGCTGATGTTTGTGACGTTCTTGACCTGCAGTAGTATACACATCAAAAACAACACCCGTGGTTGCTTGCATTGGGACGAAATCGAAAAATAAAGTGCGGCCCGTGGGATCTGCTAACTGAGTAAATTTTCCTTTCTCAAGACCATCTACTCTTTTATATAACCAAGCTAATGTTGTTGTTTTCCCACCCAGAGATGGGCCATAGAATACAACTTTGAATCGATGACGACCTTCTGCATCCTTTCTCAAGAAATAAGTCTCCTCTGAAGGTTAGGAGTCGTGATTCAGGAATAATGTTAGAATTTTTCGAGTTCTCGTAATGCTGCTTCTAGTTCATCTTTTTCAAGACTTGTACGAACCTCAGGAGTCGCAGAAGCTACCCCTCCAATGCCTATACGTGTGGGTTTTCCAGCTAAAAATTCGTCTAATATACTACTGAGTTCTTCATTAGCTTTTCTCATGAGTAATCTAATCATACCTATATTTACATCGGCATCTGAAATAATTGTCAAAATTCCGCGCCCGCATGTACTAGCAAAAATTTTTCCAGTATCAAATTCTGAGGTAACGATATCTAGGCCGCCTATTGTGAGATTTAGTCCTTGTTCGGCTGACGCCATAAATACAGCGGATGCTATTGCACCAATCCCATCTACATCAACAGATACATAGCTAAATTTAGAAACGTGGGCAATTGTGAGACCAGTTCGATCTACTAGGATTACTTTTTTAATACCTGGTTCGCTTTTAATGATTTTACTAAGTACAGTGTCGAATCTTCTGGGATCTATCACTTTTCTATCATCCCTTTTGAGTACTTCTGTTTTTTGTACAATCCTCTGTTTTCAATGAGGAATTGACTTGAATAACCACACACTGGTCATTTATAAATTATTATGTATTATATTTTATTATTATCCTTTTAACTTTTTTTAATTTCTCTAAAAGAAGGTTCTTATTTTGAATCTACCCACTATTTTTTAGAGACTTATGAAGATAGCAAAGAAAAAGGGCCTGTGACAAGCTGAATATCATATATACATAATGATTCTCATAATAAAATCACCATGAATAATAATATAAGATTCCCAACAAGAATATCTGTAAAAAATCCTAACATTAAAATAAAAATGAATGGGAGTGACGGTTGAATCCAAATAGACCGTTTTTCTGTATTTTGAATCAATGAGATCAGTTCCTGTTTTCTTGTGAGATCAGCTTCAGGTGTATCGAGGCGTGCCCGAAACAATATACTCCATCCAGTTTCATCTTCAAATTCTTCTAAAAAATCAAAATGCCATGGTTTTTCTTCCAATTCCATGTCAAGATTTTGAGTCTGACGAGGATACCCAATGAAGCGGATAGAAAATCGTTTCCATTTAGATTCGTTTGAAAAAACATAAAGGTCGGGATATAAATGCTGATTGACAATATTATAGCCAAAAATCAGAAATGGTATAGGAAGTGTAATTAAATAGGCATTGAAGAAGGTTCCAAGAATTCTTGGAGTGATCGCAATAAGTATCTCATAAACTGGATCTTGAAAAATAATAAGTGGGGGAGAAACAGGAGAAATGAATCCAATAGCGATGAAAGCGATACGATCTGCCTCCCCTCCTAATCCTGAGAAAGTCAAAAAAAAGGCTAGACTGAAAGCAAAAACGATATTTATTGTCCAAGTCGTAAAATATTCAAAAACAGACTCTTTGGCTAAAATTAGTAAGAGGAACTGAAAAACGTGAATTGCAATGCCTCCTCCAATCATACTTAACCAAATCCAATCAGCCACTTCCCGAGTCTTGATATCGTGCCATGATCCTATCGACAGTAGCAAGAAAGCAAGAATTAAAAGAAGAAAATTTAGTTCTGATCCAATCATCTGACGTTAAACCTTTGTATGGTTAATTTCAGGCCATTATTCCAAGAATTGTCATTTATTTTTATGATTAATGAGGTGAGAATTATCCTGGCAGCTTAGTTCAATGAATAATGATTTAACATTTATCTCCAACATTGAGTACCTGCGATATTCTATGTTTTATTTAAATAAACATATTTGATTTCATAAAATAGTGATTGTCTTAACATTTAGCTAGGTAAATAATTGATGAAAAAACTAATCAGTTTCAGTGCGAAAAAAAATAAATTTATTATAAAAGGGGTGTTAATAGGTATTTCATTACCTAAAAAACTGCCACTGTGGCTTAGCTAGGTTATAGCGCCTCCTTGGTAATTCTCATTCCTCAATTGGGTGAGAAACACAAAGGAGGATGTCGCGCGTTCAAAATGAATACTTTTGCGAGAGTTTTCAGGAAATTCGCGCCAGTGGCTCTTCTCATAAAGAAGACACACTACATTATTTATGTTCTCATATAAACATGAGGAGATTATTTGGATTACCGGAGACTATATGAGTTATGGTTGGAAGAAAGAGCCAGTTCAACTCTTATAGAGATACCTGCGGATTTCTATATTTCAATGGACGGAAAATTAGCTAAATTATATAGAAAACCACAAACTCTAGAATGGGGAGAATTGGCGGATGAAATTATTGAAAGAATGGAGTTTCTCAGAAAAGATCTTGCTCAACTAAGGTTAACAAAAATACTGAATTCAGTAATTCACAATATTCCAATTAATTTGGAACGACGATGTACATGGGGAGAACGCCGCTTAATTAAGGATCTGAGAAAATCTATTGAAACAATCGGCATGGAGAAACCAAACATTTTAGATACTCAGGATAATTCTCCAACCACGAATCTTCAGGAAGATTCGGCAGTAGAACCTAGTCAAATTGAGGAGAATAGCGATGCTATTCACAAGTTCCCAGTTAATTTGATAATTAGGATTCTTGATGATGTCGAAGCCTTTGTTGGACTGGATAATAAGCGATATGGTCCCTTAATCAGGCACGATATTGTACGTTTGCCCGTAGAAAACGCTAAGGCCCTGATTGCCCGAGGAGTGGCAAGAATAATAGAAACAAGTGAAGGAAAAGTAATTTCAGGTGAAAAGTTGTGAGAAGACGCTATATACCTCAGCCTCGTTCACATTTTCTAAAAGTGACTTGTGAGTGTGGGAATGTTCAAGAAATTTTTTCCCATGCTACAACCGTTGTTGTTTGCCGAGTTTGTGGGAAAACTCTTGCAGAACCTAGTGGAGGAATAACAAAATTGTTTGGGGAAGTTATAGAGGTTTTAGACTAAAAAAAGGCGATAATGAATGGATACAAGCTTTCCAAGAGTAGGTGAACTCATTATTGGTACTTGCTCCAAACTAACACCACATGGAGCATATTTTGAAATTTTTGATTATGAAAAGCTAGGCCCAGAAGCAGGATTTGTCCATATCTCAGAATTAAGTCGTACTTGGGTTCGGAATATTCGTAGTCACATTCGTGAAGGGCAAAGAGCAGTAGCAAAAATCCTCCGGGTTGACACGGCCCGTGGGGAAATTGATATGTCTATCCGACGAGTATCAGAACCTCAACGGAGGTCTAAACTCAATGAATTCAAACAGGAAAATCGTGCTCGTGGTCTCGTAACAGTTGCTTGTGAAAAAGTAGAAGTTTCTGCTGATATTGTTGAGGAATCTCTTTTGGGAAAATTTGGTTCTATATATGAAGGATTAATTCAAGCAAGGGTAGGAGGTGTCAATATACTTACTGAAATTGGAATCCCTGAAACTGCAGCACAGGAAATTCATCAATTAGCACTAAAAGAGCTTCAACCACCAACAGTGCGATTAAGTGGTTTAGTGAAAATAACGTGTTACGAACCTGAAGGAGTGATTCTTCTTAAGAAATTCTTTACTTCTTTTAATAAAAGTTTTAATAATAAGTATAAAGGTTCTGAGTATAATATTCAGATCATTTCTCCACCTGATTATCGTTGTGTAATCGAGAGTGGAGACTGGAGAACTGCAGAAGGTATTTGGAAGGATATACAAAAGGAGACAGAACAATTTTTTACTCCTTATGATGCTGAATATTCTTTTGAAAGACAATAATCATTGTACTGCAGAACGGGATATGAATGCGTCTGTTAAGAAAGTGTAAATGTCGCTACACTATCGATCAATCAAGGGAAATTTGTAATAAATGTGGGGAGAGGTTTCGTAGCGCATATCCACCAAAATTTTCTCCTTATGACAAATATGCTGATTATAGGAGGAAAATGAGAGAACTTGCCAGGCAAAGGGGATTATTATGACTGAACAATCATCAATAATCATCCGAAAGTTCGAACTAAAGGATCTAGATCAAGTCATGGAGATCAATAAACAAACTCTACCTGAAAATTATCCAGAAAGTTTTTTCCGTACGATCCATGCAGAATTGCCTTCTGCATTTTTGATTGCTGAGATGAATGGTAAGCTAATAGGCTATACCATGGCTAGAATTGAGAGGGGATTAAGTCATTATTCAATTTTTCATCGAGCGAAAAAGGGTCACACAGTTAGTGTCGCCATAAGACCCGAATATCGTAGAAAAGGTTTTGCAACAAAGTTATTAAAAGAATCTATCGCTGCTATGATTAAACACGGTGCAAGCGAACTCTTCCTAGAAGTTCGAGTCTCAAATATTCCAGCTGTCAATCTCTATAAATCGTTAGGGTATGAAATCTTAAAGGAAATTAACCATTATTATCGTGACTTTGAATCAGCTTATTTAATGGTTCAAAAAGTGCCGAAGACTTCGAAACATACCTCGTGATCTCCTCACAGCTTTGAAAAGCGGGATTGAGGAATTATGTCTTCCTAAGCTAGGGAATAGTGGTTGAAATAAGTAAAAGATCTTTTTCCACTTTGATAAGAACTCTGGAATCGCGAGAAACATTATCATCACATTCTAAAACGATTACATAAAAGTAAACATCGCAATAAAAACTAATTATGACAACCACCATCACAACAATCTATATGCCACCTGAACGAATTAGTTCTATGAATATTTCAGAGGTAACATGGAATGCAACCAGTGATCTTGAATATCAGTTCTGTTTTAAATTCCAGCTTAATGACAAGGGATTACCAATCAGAGAAAGTTAAATAACCACAATACAAGTCAGAAAACGCCCAAACATAAAGCTTTAAAAAGACAAAAAACGTGATTAGTGTAAATATAAGAATAATTTTTAATACGGAGAGCCTGTTACATATGGACTAAAGACTCGCCTCTAAAATAAGAATGTAAATGCATATCCGTGTGTCATTCTAAGAATGGTGGTTAAATTCGTGAAAGAATACTTTTTAAAAGCCAGTAATGCCTTGACACGTTTAAATAATAGTGTTTCAACGAATGCTCGAAGTGTCGCAGATATAACGGTGAGGATCTATACAAAATTTGAGGAGATTCGGTATATAAGTGAAACTATTCCTGATTTCATTCTACATCCTGACCAAACCAAATCCAATCTCAAATCGAGTGGTGAAATACGGGTTGCGCAATTGCTTGCTTCCATTCTCTGTGAGCGAATTGCAGACCAATCAACGCGATTAGCAGAGGATCTTGATTTTGGGGAAGAGGATTTGGATATTCGAGATGAAATTCGTGAGATTCGAGAACAAATCACTCGACTAAATGAAGTTGTCCAAGTTCAAAAAAAATTGGCTGATGGAGCCCCTGTATCGACTGAAAGCATTAAAAACTTACAGAAAAAATACGATACTCGGATTACTCAGCTAGAGCAAGAGCTATTACGTAAAGAAGGTCGCGCTTTGACTGTAACTGCTCTAGATGTAACAAAAAAACCAAAACTGTTTGGAAAAGGAAAGTTTGAAGAAACATTAGACGATTTGATTCTTGAATATGGAAAAAATCTCCGAGCTAGTTCTGGTGGTTATATTTCGCTGGCAAATCTCTATACAGCCTTAAAAACTCAAGTTCCTGATGTAGAATTCTCCACAAAAGATCTGGAAAAATCCTGTAAACGCCTTAAAAAACAATCTCTCATTGAAGGAATTGTAAAACGATCCGGAGTTAAGATAGTAGAATTTGTTCCAGTCACTCTCGGGAGCGATGCAAGGAAAGTTTTTGATCTTGCAGTTAATAAGGGATATGTTACACTGGAAGAGGTCGTAATGGGAACAAAATGGGATCATCAGCGTGTAATTAGAGTTCTTGAAAGCCTTATTGAACAAAAAATTGCACGAAAAGTTTCATCTCTTGATACAGGAGATCAATATTATTTTCCTGGATTATATGGGGACAATGGATGGTAGGTGAAATCTTATGGCAGAAGTAGAGAAATATGGTGGATTATTTCGTAGAATAGGCGATACTGTACATATTGGAACAAAGAAATTTAAGGGAAAATCGATTTTGAGTTCAGATTTTGGCCCAGAAGCAAAAAGTTCATTGATTTGTAGGATTAAATCCGAAGATCTTGATGGTTTTCGGAAGTATGATGGATTCATTGTTAAAGACCCAGAAAATGCCATTTTGCTACAATCTGGATCTTTAGTGGGGATCGCAGGAAGTGGTATTTATGAGCTTGATAAGAGTGCAAAACAGCCTGGAAGTGAAATTATCTGGGTAACCAAACGAGAATTCATTATCAAATGGGGAACACCTGGGATTTATACTTCTGATAATATAATGGTAGGTTCTTATGGTATTTCTCGTATGAGGGTTGTCAATCCCCGTAATTTTATTATGAACATTGTTTCGCATAAGAAATATTATTCTGGAGATGAATTGAAGAATTGGGTCAAGCAAACGATCATCGCAGCAGTAAAACATGTATTGTCACGATATTCTGTACCCGAGATGCTCAAGGAACGTAGAAGCTTGGAAATCCAAACTCGTTCAGAGCTTGGACCCGAAACCTCTCGTTGGGGATTAGAATTAGTTGGCTTGGATATTGGAGGTTTCAAGGTACCTGATGAATATCAAGCCTTGTTATCGTATGAAGTCGAGAAGCAAGTTTTAGAGCAACGTCGAGAGTTGACAGAAGAAAGAAAGTCGCTTGATGACATAACAGAGAAAGTGAAAAAGTATGAACAAATGCTTGAGCAAGCTGATGAAATGTTTCTCAGTGGTAAAATCTCAGAACAAAAGTACAAGGAACTTACAGATAAGTATTCTAAAAAATTGGCTCAATTTAAAGCTCAGATGTCATGAGATAGAGTTATTTGTTCTCCTGCAAACTTCCCCCACATTCAGGACAAAAAATCATTCCTACTATGCTCATCTCTTTATAGCAATCTGTACATAATTTTAAGCCACAAGATGTGCAGAAATAATTGATAGAATCCGTTTTAGAAAGTTCACAAACACCACAAAGAAATTTTTCTTCTTGTAAAGCTAATTGTAAAGTCATTTCTCGAATATTGATCCTCCCTTGAATCGTACCACGTAAGATGTAGCTTTCTAATAGTTTAATTGTTTCGCTATCAGAGCGGTTAATTAAATTTATTATTTGTTTGAGTGGAATTTCAGCTTTAGATGACTGTTCAAGAAATTCTAAGAGAGTTGGATCTAATTCAGATGATTTAAGTGGGATTGGTTCGTATTCAGTCCATCCAATTTTTAAAGGACCCTTTTTGCAGAAATAGCATTCCTCTGTGCTCACTAAATTGTAAGAGTGAGTGTAGTTAACCCTACAATGGGGACAATATCTAGGAAGATCGATAATAAAAGCAGAAATGTTTCCACAAAACGGACATTCATGTTTACTTCCTGTAGAACGGCAATTTGAGCACATAATTCGTCGACAGTTTTGACACTCGAAATAAAGACCAGGATCCGTATAAGAAGACGTGTCTATTTGGCAAAAAATTTCAAAATATCTTACACCTTTAACTAAAAAGGGATCAGAGGTTTCTCCTGCTATAAGTCGTAATCCAAGGAGCTTTGCTAACTTGAGAATTCGATCTAAGAGTTTTAATGGGTCTAGACTTAATGATGATGCTAAATCCTCAACAGCAATTCCATTTTCGAACCATTCGCTTAAAGAAGAAGCACTAAAATCTTCTACAGACAAAGTTCCCTTTAAACTCTGATTTAAAATATTTAGCATATTGAAAAAATCAGGTCTGTCTACATCGAGACGTCGAATCCAGAAATCAATAGGAATATTTCGATAAACGAAAATGTCTTTCAAGATTTGGTTCATAATGTCCATAGTGGAATATAGATAATGGTAGTTAGCGGAAAAGATGAAGCTGATTTGGTTTCGAATTCTTTCCAGAAATTCTAGACATTCTTCTTCTGATAGTTGTGTTAATTTACTAATATGGTTAACTGAGACTTCAGATTCCAATTGAAAACTTGTATTTATAAAACGAATGAGATATTTGATATTTTTTTGCATGTCTGAGGGAGAGGAGAAATTTAAAAGAGTAAAATTATATATTCGTTTTTTTATTGGATCAATGTAACCAATGAATTGATTTTCTTGGGCAATAAGCTCCAAAACGCCTTCTAAGTATTCTTCAGTCCAATAGAGTTGGTTCAAGAGATATTTCAGATCCATTGTGGTATTTGTACTTACTCTCTGTTTGATTTCTGCTTTAGCTCCTTGTAGGGTGAAGAATTTTCGATGAATGATATCAAAGAACCCCTCGATATTTTGAGCTGCCAATTTGATTTGGTGTTCTAGTAGCTCACCTGGTAAGTTTGTAGTGTCAATAACATCACATATGTCTATAAAACCTTTTGTTGCCAATTCACGAGATATCCATTGGTGAAGGAACTTTTTAGGGATGAATTTTTCGTCATCAAAACTAACAAAGCCATTTAACTCGTTTGAACCAATTTTTTCACGCAAAAATGCAGCAATAACGCTTGGGTTTTCTCTTGGTGCCATTTCACGGAATTTAAGCAGAGTATGTGCCATTTGAGCTTCTGTGAACCATTTTTGTCTTTTTCTCCCAAACATTGGTCTGACCCAGATCTCTTGCTGTAAAATTTTTATATGAAAAAACCGAGAAATATTTTTTTATAAAATCTTTAGGCTTTTATAGTATTGAAGTTTAGTGGGAAAAGCCAGAGGAAAAAATATAATGGCTCAGAATGAATTCAAATGTGCAAATTGTGGTCATATTCCTCGAGATCTCCCTGTCTCTGGGAGTTGGTATTGTCCTAAGTGTGGGAAACGCGTGGAGATTCCCCATCACCGCCCTAGAGTTGCTCGAAAATTCTATAAAAAGCCGCAAATCACTCAAAAATCACGAGATCAAGTAATTGGAAAGATTTATGACCGATTAACTGATGAAAAAGCCCCTGATCTTGGTTTTAAAGAACCTTACCTGAAACCGAAAATCAATCCAATTCTCCCCAAAAGAAGGGACAAGATACGATTATTTTATAAAAAGTAATTAAAAGTACTTCTATTTTGTGTGAAACTAGTAATTGAAGAGCATAGAGGAAACAGGGAAAAAAATAAAGAGAAAGTCACATTTTATGCTCTAGAGGTTATTGTGTCGTTAATTTAGAAATTTTATTTGCAAACGTATTTCTTCATCATCAGCTAAAGAACTAAGAGTTATCCGATCACCATCAGAAAGAAATTTTTGGATGATACCATCATCAGGTATGATGAGATTTCCTCGAAACCCAACATAGTCTTTATTATGTTCTTCTCGAATCGTATCAAGAAGAGATCCAAATCTTGACTTACGATCTACTGTTACGATTTGGATGGAATCTACAACGGTATTAGATTGACCACAAACAAGACAACTTGGATCAGGAACTAAATCGAATGTATTAATAGTCCCTGTTAACGCAGAATATATGATAAATGAAGGGATGCGGAATCTATGAGCTTTTAGCAAATTTTCAAGGATTTTGCGTTCCCTTTCTTTCATAATATCTTTTTTTTCTAAAAAGAGAGACTTTATGATTTCTTGAGATTGTAGACCACTGACTACCGCATTAACAGTGATCAGACTGGGTACGTGGAAAAGTATTAATTGTAAGAGTTGTTTTTCATCAAATTGCCCAAAATTGTACTCGTAGGCAAAATTATTTGCTAATTTTGTAAGTTCAGCAATATCTTCAGCCGAGGTATCTATAGGTTCACGCTCATGGATAGTACTAAATTCATAAAGCGCTTTCCAAGCACAATGTTCTCTCACACGAGGAACTCCCACTAAGGTACAAGGAGCTGTTAAAACTCGAGTTTCATTAGGCGGTTGGGGTGTTTCACAAGCTAAACAAGCAGTATCTTTTGGCTTTATGTACTGGATTTGTCCGAAATAACCATCGGTAGCTGAATCAATAAAAGGTATTTTCAGTTCAACCGCCATAGCATTAAGATATTGTCGCGCCAAAAAATTATCTACACAGCCTGCGATGATGTCAACTTTGTGAAAAATCCTTTGTGGTAAGTTTTGGAGGAGGTTTGAATAGCTTTCAATCTTTATATCGGGATTAAATCTCTCTCGAATCCTTTTTGTTGCAATTTCTACCTTTTTCTTCCCAACATCCTCCTCTTTAAACAACATTTGACGATTTAAGTTAGAAAATTCTATGGTGTCAACATCAACAAGGATCAAACCACCAATACCCAATAAAGCTAAGTTCTTAGCTACCTCGCTACCTGTCCCTCCTACTCCTGCTATTAAAATTACACTATCTTCAACGATATGTTGATCCCAGAGAGATAGACGTTCTTGTCGGTCATATTTGGAAGAAGGAAGATCCTGTGTCATACTCTGAAATCTTCCTTTTGAAATTAAAATAAGAGGGAATTATCCCCCCTTAATCTGGTCTGGAACTATCATGAGAATTGCATTTTGTTCGATTCCATAGGAAGAAAGATTATTTGAAGGATTCATTCTTCTTCCCTTGAATAATAAAGCGATCGGTACAACTTCTGGAATATTAAATGCATCACGAGCCGCTGTGATTGCTTGAAATACAGTTCCGTTAATGTTGATGTATTTTTCACGAATATTTTGATCTGGAGGAAGTTGTGGATCCTTAAAGCGAATTTTAATCATTTTTTCAATACCACTGTCAGGGGTTTTTCCTGTAGAAGTAGAATCCCAAATTACATCCTTTTTACTCATAATTTTCACCTTCTTAATTAACTTAAGTGTAAAACATACGTTCAATTTCTGAGAGTGTAGAAAGAATATCAATCCGTCCTTTGGCATAATCCTCTAAAGGCCCTCGGATAAGAGGATATTTAGTCAAAATATCACTTTCAAGACCTATAGGTAAATTCTTTTTTCTCCTAATGACAAAATTTATGACTTCACCATTCTGGGCATAAAATCTTACATTAATCTCTTTTTTATCTGCTGAAGCATCATAATTCGCGAGGATTTGACGTATAAGAGGATCACGTTCTTCTTGAATTATAGAAGAAACTTCAGAAGACGCTATAACGGGTTCTTCCATGACTCGGGGAAGTCCTTCTTCAGCTTTCTGATAAATTTCTTCTAACACGCTCAGTACTGAACCTGAACCGGGAGTCCAGTTTTTCATTCCTTTTAAATCATTGATTTCACAATCTAATATTTCTCTAAGTTTAGCAGGGCCATCAATGTAAGGTCGGTCAGGTAAATCATCCAACACAAGAAAGAGAGGAAAAGCGTATTCTTTTACTTGCATCTTTATCCTTATCTTACTTACTTCATCACCAACAAATTCCCCAGGAAAATTTTCAAGAATTTTCTGTGATTCTTGGTAAATAAGATAATAATTTTCAGCTTCTTCTTCTGCATCCATCATTTGTGCTTCTGCTGGTGTGATAGCGGCCCGTTTCAGATAATTTGTCAGGTCACAGTATTCACACTTTATAGGGTGTTGATATGTTGGTCTTATTGGAAGGGGCGCCCCACAACCGCTACATTGAGAAATATCAGTTTGTGTATCCTCCATTTTTTTTGATCACCCATTATGTGAGGAATGTTCGTGCAAGATGAGTCAGTCTTTAGACCTTAAAAAGCTAGCTTATTCTACACCTTTTCTTCCATTTCCTAGCCACAGCTTTAAATATCGGCAACCTTGTATAATTTATAAGTTATCTTTAGCGTTAAATGATATTAAATTATAATTTATCATAGATTATATAATGATAAAAATGGTAGGATGGTAAGATCGTGCAGGATTTACACTCTAGACGGCTACGAGAAGAGTTCAAACGGATGTTGAAAACTTATCCACCGAAAAAAAGTCCCATTAAATGGGCTATAGTCAATAATGACCTTCATCATTACAAAGCGACTATTAAAGGAAAGAAAAATACTCCTTATGAGGGAGGTAAATGGGAGATCACTCTTGACTTACCTTCTGAATATCCCTTTAAACCTCCAATTATCAACTTTCTGACTCCTATATATCACCCTAATATTGCAACTGGTAAAACTCAATGGAACTGGGGCTCCAATGTATGCTTAAGTCTTGTGAATTGGAATAACTTAGGGAAACCTGGTGGTTGGAAGGAAACGATAACTTTGCCCAGTGTCTTTGAACATGTTGAAATGATGTTAGATGTTTATCAGGCAACAGGGGATGTAGATTTTCCAGAATATCTTGTTGATCCAAATGATCCCTTTAATCCTGAAGCTGGAGAGATGATGAAAACAAATTTTGATAAATTCTGGGAAACAGCTGAAGATTGGACCAAGAAGCATGCAAAGTAAACTTCTTGTGGAATTGGTATTGTGGATGATCTATGTCTGACAATAATAAACAAAAAGGATTGAGGGCAGAAAATTATAAAATAACGGAAGGGAAGACTACTAATAAAATACAAGAGGGCTTTTTTGGTAAACAAGCGGAAATCGAAAAGTTAAAAATTCCTTCATCTCCCCAAGTTAAGTCAGTATCAATCTTAGGAAAATTACTTGATGAAATAACTGAATATTCAGTAAAATCTATGCCTAGGGAAGCTATTGGTCTGTTAGGTGGGAAAGAACTACGTCCCAAAGAATTGGAAATATTAAAAATCATTTTTGTTTCTGAAGGTGATGAAGTATCTGTTTCTTTTTCTGAAGAAGATTTTAGGGTTTTTGAAGATATATTGGAAGATGACTATTATTGCCTTGGTTGGTGGCATTCTCATCCTGGATATGGCCTATTTTTATCTCAAACAGATATAAAAACTCATATTTATTCTTTTCAGCTCCACAATGCTCTTTCTATTGCACTTGTTATTGAACCTACCAAGATTGATATTTCTGGTCGTGCTGCTTTTCAATTTTACCAAGTTATAGGGGAAAATGGGAAAGATTCCTTCAGATACAAGGAAATTGCTAGCTTTATACAGCATTAAGAACCCTTAGTCATTTAACATATTTTGAGGGGAAAAGCGTCAACGAATTGAAGCATTTTCCTACAGAATGCAAATTAAAAACAAGATTCCGACGAAAAATAATTTAAATTTGCAAGCTAATTATGAGCCATGAGTTCAATGATGTTGAATTTGGGATTTTTTGAGTTTCCTCTAGAAAATTTTCCTCGTTTTTTCCTCCAAGAAGGATATGGGATGATAGACTATGTTTTAATATTCTTAGGCCCAGGGACGGTTCTATTCTTTACATTCTACCTTTTATGGGCTGGAAGACGAAAAAATCGCAAAATTATGCGATTATCACGAGAAGCATTGTTGGAAGTCTTTACAAACGAATTCGATGATCTTGTTATGGATGAAATGAGTTCAAACGGGGGTTTGTTACTTCCCAAGTACAAGAGATCACATGATATACCCTTTCAAGACTTCCGTGTGGTATTTGCCCTAGAAGAAAGGCATCTCATGTTATCAGTCATCATCTCATGGTTTGCAGGAGTAAATGATTATATAGCACTAGAGGCAAACTCAAAAAAGGGAGAAATCCGTTCTCAAATTCCTACCAAGATTCAGATCATACCTAAACATGAAGAAGGTCAAATAAAAAAACATCAAGATTTCCTGTTTACACTTGAAGACATCGAGCTCGGAGTAAAAAGATTTGATGATTTTTTTTTGGTTAAAGCGACCACCCAACGGACAGGAACATACTTTCTCGGTGATAAAAACCTTTTGAAACTGATTCATAATGTTAGAAAAGTAGTTGTTAGAATTTCTGTCAATTCTGCTGATGATCCATCCATTCGTATTTATGCACGAATTAACAAAGATTTGAATCTGGAAAGGTTACATGCACTGTTTCTTGCACTTTGTGACCGGATTAATGAGGTTTCTGAAAAGGTAGTCATGAAGAAAAAACGTTAGATTAACTTAGAATATCTACCATGAAGAAACAGAATATTATAGAGATTTTACTATAAGAGATCGATTTTTTCAGTCACCCTTTGGCGAAGCCATTCAAGTCCTTCCTCAACGTTAAAACCAGTTTTGGCAGACGTGGGAACGATAGCATATGAATGTGTCGTAACTTTATGAAGATTGAGCCCTCGAGCAACCTCTCCAGCTGAAGCGGCATTTTCAAGATCCTGTTTATTAGCAAGGACTAAAATTGGTATGTTTTCAACTTTATCATTATCAAGGACATATTTCCATAATTCCATCTTAGCTTCTGAGAGTCGAGCTCTATCGGCTGAATCCACCACATATACGATTCCCATGCTACCTGCCATATAGCTTTCCCAAAGAGATTCACGAAAGGCTTCTTGCCCCCCAATATCCCAAGAAATAAATCGAACATTTCCCGAACTAAATTCATCAACATTCATCCCTAATGTTCGGAAAGTACTACTGTTAAACTCTCCAGATGTTATTCTTTTGACTAATGTAGTTTTCCCTGCCTGGTCAAGACCCAGCCACGCGATCTTTACCGTTAATTTTTCTTTGGCAAATTTTGCGCGAAGCTTTGAAAGGAAACTCATATGGGGCACCTATTTTTTTTGTGACATTCTATGACGAAACCTGTCGCTCATCCACTGCCACGGTTCCTCGACCCCATCACCTGTTAATGCAGAACAAGGATAAACAGCAAACGTTCTAGGTCTTGCAGCCATCTCTTTTTCAAGTTCTAATGTATAAATAATTCTTTCAAGAGTCATTGCTTCTGTTAAATCTTGTTTATTTGCCAAGAAAAGAAATGCAGAATCTTCTGGCGCCCATTGAATGACGTTCTTCAACCACTTTCCCGCATTCTCGACTTTAGATCTGTCTGCAGAATCAAATACAAACACAATACCTGATGCATCTGAAACAAATGGTTTCCATAAGCTCGTCGGATATGTTGCCTGTCCTCCTAGATCTGCAGCCATTACTTCAATGTCACCAATTTTTAAAGTCTCAATATTCATCCCCATTGTTGGTACGGTTTCTAGATTATCGTCTCCCTTAAGTCTTTTAACTAAGGTAGTTTTCCCCGCATTTGCAAGGCCAACAAATGCTATTTGATTTTCTATCTCTCGACCAAACAATTTTGTAGGCATAAGTATTCCCTTTCAAAGATTATTTAATTTAAATCCATTTAAATAGTAAAAAATGCAATTATTGATGCCGATTGATTAATTTAAAGGTCTTTATGTGATGCTTTGCTCTAATTTAGATCTCAAGGTTGATTTCTGAGACAAAGTACCTGTTATTATTATTTGATTGATGATTTGTATGGATTATTAAAACTGTTTCTTAGACCTCACGAGTGAATATGGGTTGTTGAGACACAAACTTTGGAATAACTAGATTAAATGATGGCATATCAGTAGTATGTTTCTCAATATATTTTATCACTTCTTTTAAGGGTTGAAATTCTTGAGTATTTTCTTTTCGATAGCGAACACTGATTTTTTCCTGATTTACTTCATTCTCACCAATTACAAAAATCAATGGAGTCCAAAGCTTTTCTGCAGCACGAATTTTCTTTGCAAGTGAGAGATCACGATCATCAATTTCCACTCGAATGCTTTTCCGTTCTAGCTCCTCAGCAACCTCTATAGAATAGGGTAAAAATACTTCTGTGAGTGGTAAAATCCGAACTTGGGCAGGTGAGAGCCATAATGGAAGTTGGGGTTTGAAACCCTTTTGTATTTGCTTGATTTGCTCCTCGAGGATTCCATAAATCACACGCTCAGTTGATCCTGATAAGGAACAATGTAACAATAATGGATGTACTTCTTGCCCAAGGATATTAATATATTTGATATCAAATCGCTCTGAATTTTCCACGTCTATTTGGACTGTCGATAAGGCTCCAGCTTTCCGTTGGCCGTCAACAATGTTGAATTCAAATTTTAAAATGAAATAGGCGTATCTTGTGTTGAACAACTCGAGTAGAATAGGTTTTTCTAGATTGTTTATGAGAGAAATCAGCCAATCTTTATTCTCCTCAAAAAAATCGGTTGTCATACGAAATGCAGTTTCAAAACTAACCTCTATATCCCGCATATACTGTAAAGCAAGCTTGAATTGGGCTTCAAACTCTTTTTTAGCCATTGGCATGTCTATGGCTGCAGTGTGTAAATCAGGCATTGTAAATGCACGGAGACGACGGATTCCAGCTAATTCACCACGTTGCTCACGTCTAAAAGAATTGGTCATCTCGAACATTTTCAGAGGAAGCTGTCGATAACTAATTGTCGCGTCAGACAAAGTTAGAAATTGACCAAAACATGCTGAGAACCTAAGAAAGTAATCCTTATCACCAGATTTTACAATATATTGACGAGCAGGAAAACGCTCCAAATATTTTTTGAGAGAAGGATGTTCATAGGAATACATAAGGGGAGTTTCAACAACCATAGCTCCATATCTGATTGCCATCTCGAGAACATGATTTTCAATCAAATGTTTGACAATATATCCTCTAGGAAGAATGCGAAAATTTCCAGCATCACTACCTTCCTCATAATCGATTAATTCTAGTTGTTTCATGAATGCGACGTGTTTAGGAGGAGAACTCACAGCCCTATCTTTGGCTGTTTCATAGTAAACAAATATTTGGAAGTCTGTCAATTCTCCATAGTCAAACGTATCATATGGGATTACATTACCAGCCTGAGTGAGAATGTAGAACTGGGATTTCACTTTATCTTCTGCCGCAATTGCAGTAGTTACTTCAACTGTCTCTTTAGATTTTTCATATCTTTTCTCACTAAAAATCTCCTTAGAACGTTCTGCTAGAGCATGTCCCTTACATTGTAACGAGAAACCTTTATAATACCCGAAAGGAGCACGGACAATGTGAAAATCTGATTTATTGTTTAATTGTTTATGTAATGTTTGTAAAACACGTAAAGCGTCATTGGGTTTTGCTGGGGTCGTTTTTACTAAGTGAACCCAGGGATAGAGAATAATATTATTCTCTTTAACATCTTGTAGAGCTTGTTGAATCTCTAAAATAGCCATATCAATTAATTGAGAAGTGTTATCGGAGTCACTCTTCTCTACACCAATAAAAATAACCATTACCGAATTTTCTGTACTATACTCCCTCAATATATTATCTGTCAAAGTTTCAGGGCTACTCACTGCTTTATCATTAACTTTCCAGCTAAATCCATCTGAATGAATTAATAGTAACTGCATAATAAACACGATGTTCTATTTTAACGTTTTTTTGGGTCAGAACAACCAGAATTTTCCTCTACAAAAGTACTTTTCCACATTCAAGTAAAAGACTAGAGTCTTTACTTGTTAAGGTAAAAAGTTCTCAACAAAAAAAGCTACAGATGAATCGGGGATTCCAAGCTTGATAAAAGTTGCCCATGCTTCCGCTTTATCATATCCTTCTGAAATGGTTCGTTCGGTCATGAATTCATAATATTCATGAGGAAACACCACCCATTCAGTAGCTTTTTCTACATAATAGTGTGGGATGATCTTAGACCAAGGTTTAAAGAGAAGGGCTGCAATTTTCACTTCTTTAGGATTCTTTAAATTCAAATAATCGAGAGCACACTGAATACTTTCGCCACTATCCACGAGGTCATCTACCAATAATATTTTCCTTTGTTGAATTTCCACAGTCACATCTTGTGCTACTACAGGACGTGTATGGGTTTCTGCTATTCCAGTATAGAACTTTATTTGCATTGAAGCTAATATTGAAGTGGTTACTCCCTTCTTAAATGGCATTACTGCATCGAACATATCACTTAATAATCTAGCTGGAATCGTACCCCCTCTACTTATACCTAATATGATTTCAGGTTCAAATTCGTCATTTTTGACTAGATGAAAGAGTTTTCGTGCTAACTGGTCTATTTCTTGCCAGCTAACTATTTTAAACTTAACCATCTTATCTTATCAACACTTTAAATTGAACTGCAATGATAATAATATGTTATTAAGAAAGGTTAAAAAAAATCTACTCATCGAATTATGCTCCGTGGCAAATGGAGAGTTGTTTAGATTACCCAACATAAGTCATATATTCTTGATAAAGTTGACGGATCTAGTTTATTGGTATTTGTTGGATCACTACTTGTGTTGAAGCCATCCTCTGTAAACATTGGGGGTATCTTAAACCAAATTACAACTGGCTATAATTTAGAGGCATCACAATTGTTCGATAATCGATACATCTGGGGTTATAAACATCTTTTCTCTGGAATTTGGCATGCTTTGAATGCTAAGAAAAATGATAGAATGATATCAAAAACACTTGCTATCGAAGTTCTTCTTTACGTAGCTGGTCAAAGGCAGATTAAAAAGGCTATTGCTCTTTTAGGAGTAAAGGAAACAACACAAGATATTGTTGGAGTGTTACTTGGCGAAACAGATCACACGTTAATTAATGCCAATATCCAACTCCAAAAAGAGCTTCGTTTAACACCAAACCTCGATTTATTGGATGATTTTTCGTCTAAAAAACAAAATCTAATAAAAATACTTATTGATGATGGATATCTTGCCACTGATTTCACTTTTTCTGAAATTGAAAAAGCAATTCTACAGAAAATTGCTCTGCTAGCTTTAGAATGATAATCTAAACCATCTAATTAGAAGTTTCATGTGATAAACGAACCATACTAAGTTCAAAACGTGGTTCCATTACAGATATCCCAGTCAAATCTCTTACAATTTCGATTCTGATCTCGAGATCAGGCGTCGTTAGGTCTACTACCCCCCAATTAATTTTTTCTGCAACTTTCTCGACTACCTGAAAAGTCCTTAGATTTGTCTGTCTTTTCTTTACATGAACTTTCCATGAATGAGTGGGAAGAATCTTTGCTTTTGCAAGAGAAAATGCATTTTCCACTATTTTTGATAGATTAGTTTTCATTAGTCTCTCGAGAGGAACAATCTTTAGACAAGCTACCAGGAGACCTTTTTTTTGGATATACTGGCTGATTTCATCAATAATGCTAAATGGACTGGTTTCTTCATTTAATCGTAAAATTGCTAAACCTGGTACACGAGATTTTAATGGATGAACTTTATATCCGAGAACATCTGAAATTACATAATAGGCTTCAGAAAGAGCATCACGTTCGAACGTTCGCTGAGAGCTGATTAAGAAGCTCATCGTAAAGGGGCCTCGTTCTTGGCATTATTTCTCTTCTTTTAACAACCAAGCAGATGATATTATATCTGTTGTACCACACTCTGGACAAGAAGGCTTTGTTATATAGACCCCATCTTCTTCAACAGTAATAAATTTCGCTTTCTGAAAACGATGACCACATTCCTTCTTTTGACAAATATAGACATCAGGTTTTTCAACCATATATGCCAACTCCTTGTTAAAATAGTCTATGAATAATTACTTAAAACTGTTTGTGTCCAAATTCAAGTATATCAGTAATATTCGAAACTCCTATCGTTAAATTAAAAGTTAAGTTGTCCCAATCAGCTATTATAAGTCGTCTCCAAGAGGCAAATTGAAGTTGTGAATAAACTTTCTCTTCAGGTTGTTGGATGTTTTTTGCAATCTCTGCAAGTTCACCATTTGATTTCTTCACTGCTATAAGAATATCATAATACTGTTTGATCGCATTAAGCACAATTAGACCTAAGGCGTGTTCAATTTGTTCTCCAGTTGTTGCTGAAGTTCCTATAACTGAAATTTTGTCTTTATTTTTTCCTAAAACCACTTCTGCTACTTCGTTGGGACTTTTTGCTCCTCGTATGTCTTGTTTATTTGCACAGAGGACAATAGGAACGCCTGGTAATATGTCATAAACTTCATTCAATAGTTTTTTAGCTTCTTCAAATGAAGCTACATTCACTGAATCAACTACAAAGAGGATACCATCTGCTCCTTTACTCAAGATTTTTCGGATTATCTCGAATCGTTGAAGTCCAGGAGTTCCAAATAGGAAAATTTCAACTCCATAAATCTTTGTTCGACAATGATCTAAAGCAACTGTTGTTCCACCATAATCAATAGAGACTGCAGAACCCCTACATATCTTTTGGACTGTCGTTGATTTTCCACTATTGTAGGGGCCTATTAGGACTATTTTCATTACTCAGACCTCTCTGATTGAACAAAATCGTTATCCATTAGAATAATTACTTTGACTGAATCACTAATTCAATCAAAGCCTGCTTTTTTTGATTAACAATCCAAATTGAGCAGCCTAACTATCGTGAGGCAATGGCTATGAATCTAGGAAAAGATTTGTTCCATACCTTCGTTACATTCATCCTATTTCTACAACTTATAAACATTAGCTTTTATTTTCTTTTTACTTCCCTTATTCAGTAAGTATTTTATTGATCGGAATTTTTAGAGGTTCACTTTTCTTTAGATTGGTAATGGTTAGATAAAAACACTTGAAGAGGATAGAATGGAGCCATTTATATCTGGATCCAGTCTTAATTTCTTTATATCTACATTTTTTTAGAATTAAATTATTTATTTTTGATCAGCACAATATACCAACTGATATCATTGCTCAAATCGCTTGAGATTGCTTTTGAAAATTTTGGGAAAAATTAAAAACCGAACACAAATTGCCAACGTCTTGAGAGCTCTGAAAGGAGTTGGAAAAGTTATGGCTCAAACCCTCTATCGAAATCTTTGGGCCTCAGAAGAGGTACGAACTCTAATCCTAGGAACATTAATGCTCTCAATATGTTTTCTACTGGAACTTTTATTCCTCTTCTTCCCCGTTGATTTGCAAAACTTTCTGGAATTTCTATTCTGGGAATTTGAGTTATTTGGAGGCACATTCACACCACTTCTAACTATCTTTCATTTAATAGTGTGGGGAATAATGTTTTTTTCCACTCTTTTGGTTTATACAATGATTCGTGAATATACTGGAGGTAGAACAGGCTTACTTGAAATAGCTGGAATAACTCTCATTTTTACTCTTTCAAGTCTGATAATATATAACGAATTTTTTTCAATATTCTTTGTAGGAGTCTCCGCGTTAATTGTGGGTTATCTCTACCTCGCAATAGCTGAGTAATAACAAATCTTTGTTAATCGAAGATGAACTATCCAGATCGCCTTAATAGCGTTAGCTTCCAGTGAAAGAGGTAGAAAAAAGTAACAAAACACGTATTATTAACTTGTGTTTGTTTATTTAATTATTCGAAGTCATGGATTGGAATCCGATATAGAATTATTATATCAACATATATAATTCCATTTGTTGGGAAAAGGGGGGATAGAATTAAAGTTGTTTATTTAGAGGAAACATGTTTGTATCCTTTTAACCTCTAGTTGCTTAATGGAAAGGAATCTGGAACACCTTTGACTCATTCTACTAGAATTGAATCCATTTCGATAGTTTTTAGAATTTATCTAATATAATCTGTGATAAAATTAGAAAAAAATGTTTTTTTTTGGCATAAACCCCGAATATAATTGAGTAATAGTAATTTAATTAGAAAATAATTAATTAAAATGATAACATCACATATTAAACATATATATTCTAATTGATTTAAAATTCCAAACTTTATCGATTTTCTGTTCATGTGGAGGAATCTGGATACTTAAGAATAAAGATGATGAGAAAATCTTTGTATGCCCAATGTGTGGAACCAATAAACCAATACCTGAAGACACTTCAATGTTTCAAATTAAATTACAATGAGGAAACAGCATAATATAACTTAAAAACATGATTTATACATCACTATCTATCCTCTATAACACAAGTACAAAAGGCGTTGGAAATACTCCAGGATTGTTAACTCATTTGTATTTTGTGAGAATCTATGTGTTACTTTTAGGTATTTATACCTAAGTTTGTTTGAACAATGGCTAATTTTTGTTGATCGAAGAAGAAAAGGTAGGGCTATGGTGGAAATGGTTTCTACTCAAAGACCAAGTTGGGAACTCCAAATGGAATTTCTCAGACTGGGACGGTATCAACATCTAGTTCAGTCTGGTATCTAATCATCATCGAAACGTTGTTCCCAACTTATACAAAGCATTTTTCGAAGTTTTTGATAACGAGTTAAGTGTTTTGATCCCGATAACAGTTTTTTCGCTTTCTTCAATGAACCACTGACATTTTCTGAAAATAAGAAAAGGGGATTATTATGTCTCGAGTGGATAAAGCAAAGGGCGGATCTAACACGATAAACATACTTGTGTGAGGCCCTAAAAATACCTCCTTGAGCTGTTTGGTCAAAATAGGAGAGAAATAAACCAATCTCTGCCGCTCCATGTGTTCCAAAGAGGCGTTTTACTTCAGATGATACAGTAAACCAAGCATCCTTCTCTTGGAGTTGGATAGGACTGATGAATCGAATATTTATATACCTTATTCGTTCATCCATTGTTTCTATTCCTCCTCCTCCTTCTCCATTGTTATAGATGGCCGTATTCGGGAAGGAATCTTGTACACTCCAGGAGCAATATAATTTGGACTGATTTTGAGGAGGTTTTTTTGTAATAATTGTTGGGGAATTATACTCAAAGAATCCAACGACATTATGTAACTCATTAGCAACATTTGCCCCAATGACGTTAGTTCTCGTGGAGACCGCATTTGATCAGGTTTTTTGCTTCCAGAGGTGAAAATAATGGGAACATTCTTACACGAAGCAATTTCCAAGGCAGAACGAATCTGTCTCAACGCTGGAATTTGTTGTCGTTCAGGTAGGGAGTATAAATCGGAGAGTTGAATTTCTAAGTGTTTTTTAAATTTAACCATAAGCTTTGCAATAGATCGAGACATGAGCTTGCCAATCTGAAAAACAGGAAATGTTAAAATATCAACACGATTGTCTTGTGCTGCCCATGCAGTGAGTTCGGGGGTTAAACATGTTACCGTTATGATTGGGATTTGTCGTCTTTGATGACGAAGGATCGATACCATATGTGCTTTAGATTCATGGTTTAATCCAATATCTAATCGCTCATACATACGAATCAGAGAGGTAAAGGTAGGTTGAGTGATCAAATTTTTTTCTTCTTCCGTTGGATTACTAATCCAAATTTCCGAGAAGCCCAACTGGCTGGCGGTGTGAAGATATACTGATAAGTATGATTCATATCTGGGACCAAGTGAATCAATGAAATTCCGAGGCAAATTCCTCACATCAAGAATCTCTTTAAATTTTTCTCAATTTGTGTCTTTTAATTCAAATCAACATTGAATTAAAGCACATATTACGTTTTTTCATAGAAAAATGAAAGAAAATGGTCAGCGATCATAGGAAGGCCTAATGTGTTCTGTTCCCTTTCCACGGCGATGCAATCCTCGGCTTTTCTGGCCAGCTGAAGTTTTCCCTCGAGCAACACGGCCGCGACTACTTCTATTACAAATCCAGTTGATTTTTTGATCAGATAAGATTTCTGGGGCATGAGGATCAACTAAAATCACTTCAAACCACCGATGTAAACCATCTTCTAACACAGGGTAACTGTTTAACACCTCTAGATTTGGGAATCGACGCCAACAACGTTCTTCAGCAATCCATTGTCTGGATTTCTTGGGAGTAATACGTCTTATTCCCATTCTTTTTGAGCGTCTGCCACTTTTAGGTCTGGATTTTCGACGCCCCCCACGGGGCACGCGAACCCTTGCCATGATATAACCTTTTTTACGACGAAATCCAAGTGCACGAGCTCTATCAACCCTTGTCGGATTTTCAATTCTAATAACAGTTGGATCTCGCCTCCATTGGATCAATCTGGATATTCGCAATCTTCGAAAGTCTTGATTTCTCTCTTTCCAGAATTTAGATACGTATTTATAAGCACTCATCAAGATTACCTCCTCTAGGTTCTGCGGATATGAGTTTCTGACTCACTCAGCAACATTCCAAAACGGAGATACTTGGATCAGACGTTTTTTGGGAAAGTTTTAAATGCTTGCTTAACCATTTACAGTTTTCTTTCAATATTTATCTAATATTGAGTATTTTTTGATATTGTTTGATTGTTACTTCAATGCTTAGATTGCTACCTTGAAATTTCAGGGTATTGTTTTAGGCATAACCTTTTACAGTTGTATAAAACGCCTTTCTTTTGAAGCTAATTCTCCGTAATGAAAAAGAAGAGCTAGTTATTGGATTGAGGAAGTGATAACAATCAAAATTTTAATAGCTGATCCCATTATAACTTCAGCAGTTGAAAATTTAAGTAAAAATTTTGAAGTAGTCGAACGACACTTCTCTCCTAGCGAATTACTGAGTAAAATCAGTGATTATGATGCTATTATTGTACGTAGTGGAACAAAAGTCACTCGAGAGGTGATCGAAAAAAGTAAATTGAAAGTAATTGGACGAGCTGGAGTTGGAGTCGATAATATTGACGTGGAAGCAGCAACAGAAAAAAGGATTTTTGTTGTTAATTCTCCTCGAGCATCTACCATCTCTGTTGCCGAGATAACAATTGCATATATGCTGGCTCTCAGTCGTAATTTAGTTCAAGCGACGAATGAAACCAAAGCTGGCAAGTGGCCAAAAAAACGATTAATGGGCACAGAAATCTATGGTAAAACATTAGGTTTTATTGGATGTGGTCGAATTGGTGCTGAAGTTGCAAAGCGAGTCCAAATTTTTGGCATGACTTGTCTAGTCTACGATCCCTATCTTCCTCCTGAAGTACCTGCAAAAATAGGGGTGGAATTGACCGATGACCTTGATAGATTGTTTCGAGTTTCTGATTTCATTACCATCCATGCGTGGTTAACAGAAGAAACTCGGGGAATGATTGGTGAGAATGAACTTGAAAAAATGAAACCTACGGCCTTCCTTGTGAACTGCGCGCGGGGTGGGATTGTTGATGAAGAAGCTCTTTATGATGCACTGAAGAAAGGAAAAATCGCTGGTGCTGCCTTGGATGTGTTTTCAGTCGAACCTGCAAGAGAAAATAAATTATTTGAACTTGAGAACTTGTATGTTTCCCCTCATATTGGTGCCTCCACTAAAGAAGCGCAAGAACGAGCTGGACAGGTCACAGCTGAACAGGTAAGATTAGTCTTGAATAGTAAAAAACCTGAATTTTGTGTTAATCCTAAATTGTTAGAATGATATGAAATATTTGGAAGATTATCAATGAATAACCAAAATACTTCAAAAGAATCTAAACAACTTTTACGAAACAAATCCTCTTTAGAATCATTTGCAATAAGCCAGAACATGACAATCGATGAAATTAGAGAAAAATTTCCAGCGATATATGCAGAACTTACCAATAAGAAAATGAGTATGAGAATAGATGAAGTTGGAGATGATATAGTGCCTTCTTTATCATTAAATGAAGAGAGGCAAAATCAAGACCCCTTTAGCAACTACGAACCCAATGTTTACGATTTCTTAGCTAGAGCAAGAACAAATAAAGAAGGATTAGAAATAATTGACTATTTAGTTAAGCAAGGCCAAATTTCACCTGAAAACGCAGATAACTTAACAAAAAAGCTAAAAACATTAGGAATACGATCTTTTGGGCCTAAACGTTCTTCTAATTATTATTACAGAAAGTCTAGCGAAATTAAAACTCGAAAACTAATTCAGAAGAGATATCCTTCTCAAATGGATGATAAAACCAAGGATTAACACTGATTTATGTAGCAGCTACAATTTTAATGACATCACCAAATTGTAATTCGTATTTTTCGGAAGTTCTACGGTTCGTACGGGCATCAATACCATGTATGAAGTTCTTGAACAGATCCTGATGAATAATCCCCGCAAATTCTTTGATAGTTGTACCCTTTTTGACAAGAAATACGTCAGGTAGTACCTTCCCATCATTATCGCTGAAATGAGTGACATCTGCCACAGGATATATAGGTTGAAGTTGTAAGATATTAAATACCGCTTTATTTAGCGTTTCAAAGATCCCAGTGGTTCCATAAGGTTCTAATATCTCTGTTTGTATTTTATTAACAATAGAATCTTCTTTAGGGGACATACTACCCGTTGGATTTAAACGCCCACTAGCAGAAACATATTCTACTTTATTATGTTTAACAAGATTTTTAAGAACAATATCAGTAAGAGCTGAAGTTGGTACGATTATTTCTCCAAATTCTTTTTTCAAACGATCAAAATTCTTTTTTGCCGTAGGCCGATCAATTTTGTTTGCTGCAATGATGATTGGTTTACCCGCTTTTCGTATTTCATGGCAAAGTTGAAGTAAATCATCATCGGTCCATTCTTTTACGGTTGAAGTATTCAAAGAGGCTGAATTTATTGCTTTAAATACATCCGTTCTGGCAATTTTTAATCCTGTCATTTTTTCGGTAATAAAATCAACTATATTCTTTTTCTCTGTGTCTGCTTTTCGTACAGCACGATCCCAGTCTTTTTTCAATATTCCACGGATCCAAGCAGCAATCTCATTCTCTAAAAACTTCACATCTTTCATTGGATCATGACTACCAGGATCAACTATTTCTCCTTCCTCATTAAGAGATCCTGAGATATCTACCACATGGATGAGAATATCAGCTTGAGCAAGGTCAGATAAAAACTGATTTCCCATCCCTTTTCCTTCATATGCGCCCGGAACCAATCCAGCCACATCAATAATTTTGACAGGAACCTTACGAACTCTATCAATGCATTCTGAATTTCGGGGGTCACAAGTTACCCCGAGTTCTTCACAGACGCATGGTGTTGTAACAAACCCCACTCCTTGGTTTGGCTGGATAGTTGTAAATGGATAATCAGCTGTTTTAGCCGATGTACCACAAAGTGCATTTAGAAAAGTTGTTTTACCAGACGATGGTTTTCCAACGATGCCTATTAGGATAGACATATTCCAAACTCCAATAATTTATACAATTATTTTCTATTTCCAATCCTAATCAGAAATAAATTTCAATCTTCCTTAGTATTTTTGTCAATACATGAAACTTTTTATCCTTTCGATAAAACGTGAACATACTAAATATTTTTTAAATAAAAACAATAATAGTGTTTGAAATGAATAAAATAGAATTTCCCCCAGAGCTCGCTATTTTTACTGATCGTATTAATGGTCATTGGATTAACATAATAAAAAGTAATTTTTCGAAGATTAAGAAAAAAAGCTCCGTTTCGAAGCTGGATGACTGGTACTTCCTTATTCAACACCTTATTGAAAAAGAAGAAAATCTACCTACCGTACTTTGGGCATTGTGTTCGAAGTTAGCTTGGATTCAGGCTGATATAGAATTTTTTACTAAAAAATCTGAATTCCTTATCAGAGAAGCTGAAACTCATTCTGATCCACTGTTATTATCTTATGTTGGGGCGGGAATTACAGAGTTTATTAATTCAGACAATGGTATCACAATTATAGGAGAAGGTTTTTCTCAATTAGAATCTTCTAAAGATTGGTTTGCATTACTTGATATAGCTTTGCCATATATTCTCCTATTAAGTAACTCTAATAGAATGGTTACTTTTGAAAAGGTATATTTTACAACTAAACAGGTTTTTGAAGATGAATTGAACTCTAATTCAAAATATGAGCATTTATTTATTCCAATACAATCTTTCGCATCTGTGAAGGACATAGAAAAAGCTAAAGTAGATCTCTTTAATTCTTTAAAAGTAACACAAAGATCTCAACACCACTTAAATATAGGACTTATTTACATCCTAATGTCTCATAAGGAAGAAGATGACATCTTTGAAAATCATTTAGAAGCTGCTATTCAACAATTTCAATTAATTAGTGCTAATAATCGATTGATTATAGCCTATACAAATTTTGCAAATTATTATGCAGCCAAGGCAAAACATGAGGAGGCTTCTGAGTATTTATCAAAAGCTTTCTCCTTGACAACATTACTAAGCAAAGGGATTGATGGTGGATTATCCGTTTACCCTTTGATTCAGAAAGGTTGGCTTCTTGTTGAACGAGGGCAATTACAAGAAGCAAAGGAGACTTTCACACTCGTCCTTGAGAAAGCTCAAAACTATTGTTGCTCCAATTACCAAATAAAAGTAGAATTTGGGCTAGCTTATGTTTTTTTCCTAGAATCACAAGATGATCTTGCATTAGCTCACGCACAAAGGGCCCTTTCTATTGTTGAAGGATTAGAATTGAAAGATCCACAGTTTCAAAATGAAGTTCAGCTGAAATATGCTGAATTACTTATCGATCTAAACAGATTAGATAAAGTACCAGGTCTTTTCAAGACAATAAAGCCCCCTGATGATCTAAAAAAATGTTCTAAAGCTTATTATAATTATATCCAAGGTAAGTATGAGTTTCACATCCATAATATTGGTATAGCTAAGACATTATTACACAATGCAATGAAGCTTACTGATGAATGCCCTGATTTTCGATCAACCCTTTTATACACATTAGCTGAAGTATATCTTAATGAATATCGGCTTTCAGAGGATTCTAAAATACTTCAAGAAGCACAAAAAATGATTAATGAAAGCTTAGAGAAGCTTGTTGGTGTTCCTAAGCGTACGAAGGGAAAATGTCTTTTGGCCATTATGCTTTCAGCACAGGGGCGCAATGAAGAGGCTGAAGAGCTTCTTGAGACTCTCACAGCTGATTCCTCGAATACTATTCCACGCTTTCGGGGTTTGGCCGAGAAATTATTAGAAAATATTCACAAAAGTCGAATTGGAAGTGCGACTATTTCCCCAATAGCAAATATAAGAGATGCTCTTCGATACCTCCGGGATGCAAAAACCATGATTGACTCTCAATCTCGATGAATTATTAGTTTCAAGCTCCATTATCGAACCTTCCATAAAACATGATTCTTAGAAGCAGTAGTGCTTAAGATAATAATCTATTGGTTCTGCATCCAAGTTTTTTTTCCAACTCTGGTAAGATCCTCCATTCTCTGCAATATTAATCATGATAGGTGTTAATTCACGACCTCCAATTGAAAGAATAGCTTGTACTGCTGCCCAGTGAACTGGAAACATTTTTTGACGTATAGACCTAGGTATTCCTTCTTTAAGAGCCCTGAAACCTGCCTGAATTTCTCTATAATTAACACATAGGTTTTCTAATTTTGTTCCACGTTTTGGAATCAGAGGTGTTACAGAAACATTGAGTCGAAGTGAAGAACATAATTCAGCTAGATTGTGGAGAAAATTTATGATTTCATGTGATTCTGAGACTAGGTTCGAAGATAACCCAAGAATAAAGTAGATTTTGAGTTCCTGAATTTGATTTTGCTCTGCTTTCTTAACAAAATCATAAACTTGTGAATTGGTTATTTTTTTCCCCACCTTAAACCGAACATCATCTGATGCGCTTTCAGGAGCAATGCTAAGACTTCTTAACCCACTTCGCCTTATTTGTTCTAGTAATTCAATTCCTGAATCGATTCTAATACTGGGAAGGGAGAATTTATGCTCCTTTTCAATTAGATACTTTAAAAGATCTATAATTTGAGAATAATCAGCTGTACTCGACCCAATGAGAGAAAAGAAATTTGTTTCAGTTTCTTTGGCCCCATTGTCGATTAATTCAAACAAATTAATTAATGATCTTTCTCTCTTTGGGCGAAAAATCTTTCCAATTAAGCAGAAATGACAACCGTGAACGCATCCTCTTGACACCTGAAGAAAGTAACCATCCAACACTCCTTTCCTATCTCTCCATCCACTAATTGGACGGACTTGAGCGGTAGGATAATTGACATCATTGAGATTTGATGTTATAAGCGGTGTTATCTGTGTTACAGGCTCATGAGAGGAATAGAATCCTGGAACTGAGAGGATTTCTTCTAAAATGTTACTGTGTTTGCTTGTAATAATTGCCTCAAGAAATTTTTTCGAAATTACTTCAAATTCACCAGAGAAAATTACATCTACAACATCTAACAAAGGTTCTGGGTTTGTAGTGACTGTTGGGCCTCCCGCTATCAATAATGGATGATCGGAAGTTCTATCTCTTGAATAAACGGGGATATTCGATCGTAGTAACATTTTAAGGGCATTGATATAATCAAGTTCAAATTGAAAAGAAAAAGCTAGAAGATCAAATTGAGTGAGTGTTTTTCCAGTTTCTATTGATCTTGGAGGACCAGGGAGATCAGCGGAAAAGAAGACTCGTTCAGTGTAAATGTTTCGATGCTGATTCAATAGATGATACAAGAATTTGACTGTCAGCCCTGACATTCCTATCGAATAAGAGTTTGGATACACTAATCCAATACGCCATTGAGTATCATGAATCGATTTTTGTATGACATTTATCTCTTTTAGACGAATCTTTCTCATACTCGTTCGTACCTTAAATTATTCGAGAGATTTTTGAATTAAACCTTGAAAAGGGTCATAATAAAGAATGGTATTCGGGGGAATATCTTGGTTAACTAAAGTATGAGCACCAATTATGGAATTTTCTCCAATAATTATTCCCGGCATTAAAGAGGCATTAATACCTGTCTTGACATTGTCTCCCATGAAAACACCAAGTTTCTTTCGTCCTGTAGAGACTGACTCACCTTTTATTCTCATATTAATTTCGTTATTATCTAATCTTAGATTTGCTACTTTAGTTCCAGCACCAAAATTGCAATTTTTTCCAATAACTGAATCTCCTATATACGAAAGATGGCCAATCGTTGTGTTTTCAAGAATCAAGCTACTTTTAATTTCAACACCATTTCCTATCCGAACACCTTTTCCTAAATATGTGCTTGATCGAAGAAAACAATTTGGGCCTACAGTAACATTTTCATCAATGATGACTGGTCCTTGAATGAAGGTACCTGGTCTTAAAATCGCACTATCTGCAAGTTTAACGGAACCTTCGATCGTTACAGCAGAGAATGAAGAAGATTTTGCGGGGAATTCTGCTTTTTGCATTCCTACTTCATTAGCAGTTATTAGATTCCAAGGATAGCCAATATCAAACCAGTGATCTTTTATATAATATATAGAAAAAAACAATTCTCTTTGGTTCTGGATTAGCTGATTTATGCCTTCTGTAAGTTCTATCTCTCCTCGACTAGATTCAGAAGTATGGGTTAAGTAATTAAAGATTATTAAAGGTAAAACCATGATACCTGCATTAATATAGGAACTTGGTGGACTTGAATGTTTTTCATATATTTTCACTAATTTATTGTTTTTAATCTCAAGGCACCCATATTTTTCTGGGTTCCTCACCTTTTTTGCCGAGAAAATACCTCCTGTAAGATCATTAGATTGCCCCAATATTATTATGTTTTTGATTGTGCGCTGGCTAGTAAAAATATCGCCATACATCATAAAAAAAGGATCAGATTCAATATAGTGTTCACAGATTTTTACCGCATGACCAGTTCCTCGTTGTTCTTGTTGGGTGACCCAACTGATCTCAAATGGATAGTTCATTTGGTTTATAGTTTGCTTAACTAAATCTGCTTTATGTCCAATAACTATAACCACTCTATCGATATTTCCCGATAACGCGTCTAGAATATGACAAATTAATGGTCTTCCTGCAATCGGTATTAGTGGTTTAGGAATGGTTTTAGTGAGAGGATACAAACGAGTTGCTTTACCAGCTGTAAGGATTAACGCTTCCATGAAATTACCTTCAAGAACAATCAATAATAAAGTTTCTAATCATAGAATGTAGGAAACAGAACAGAAATTAAAAATTTTTACTTCTATACTTTATAGGCTGAATAGAAATCAGAGATTATTTCATATATATTCATATGTCCATTTGGATCCAGATAGTGTTATCAATCAGCCAAAAATTGTTTTTAAAATAGTTCTTATCTCTAGGATATAGGATATTCTATCTGGTTGAAGACAGGATTGTCCCTAGTTTTTTGTTAAACTAGTTTAATGAACTATTGTTAAAAGTCTGGGCTTTTAATCTTGATCTTCCTCACAAATTCTTGGTAATCAATTGGATGCGATGCACAATGACTGAAAAAATGTTTGATTACGACAATTTGGGTTTCAAAGCAGGGTTAGAAATTCACGCACAGCTTTCTACCGAAAAAAAATTATTTTGTCATTGTCCCGCAATCTTGACAAATGAGAAACCACAAGCTATTGTTCAACGTAAGTTTCGCCCAGTATTAGGTGAGATGGGAGTGTATGACCCAGCTTTACTTATTGAGTTTAAGAAAGATCATACCATTTTTTATGAAGTCTTTGATAGTGTTTGTATTTATGAATTAGACGAAACACCTCCCCTTCCAATCAATGATGAAGCTCTCTATGATTCTATAAAATTGGCAAAAATGATGAACTGTAAGATTGTTGAAGAAACAAATATTTGCAGAAAGAATTATTTAGACGGTTCTGTTCCCTGTGGATTTCAAAGAACAGTCCTTATTGGTTATGATGGATATGTAACCTTTAAGAAAGATCCTTCGATGATTGAGGAAAAGAAATTACCTATTTCTTGGATTTATATTGAAGAAGATGCCGCTCGTAGGGATAATGATCGAACCAAGGGTAAAAACATCTTTTTCAAATTAGATCGTTTAGGAATACCATTAATTGAGATCGTAACAGATCATAGCTTAAGTTCCCCTTCAGAAGTAGTTTCTGCAGCAAAAACATTAGGAATGTTAATCAAATCGTCTGGAATAGTACGTAAAGGATTAGGAAAAGTCCGACAGGACGTAAATGTGAGTATATCTGAGGGAGAACGGATTGAGTTAAAGGGGATTCAATTACTTCAATTGATCCCTATTGCTATTGATATCGAAATCCAAAGACAACTGGGTTTGATATCTATTCAAAAGGAACTTCAAAGACGAAACATTCAGCCTCAAGACATTCCTCTTCAGATTTTTGATGTTACAAAGGTTTTTTCAGACACTTCTTCTGATATAATTAAATCAGCCTTTAAACGAAAGAAAAGAGTTTTAATGCTTCCTATTGCTGGATTTCAAGGATTATTAAGTCGAGAATTGCAGCCAAATAAACGATTTGGAACAGAGCTCTCCGATCGGGTTAAATCGTTCACTAATCTAAAAGGAATAATCCATAGTGATGAGGATTTATTGAAATATAACTTTTCTGAGAGAGAAATCTATGAATTATCAAAAGAATGTCAGAAAAAAGCTTTTATTATTGTAATCGGAAAAAAAGAAGAAGCACAAAGGGCCCTTTCCTTTGTACACGAGAGATTACTTGCTGCTTTCAATGGTGTTCATCAAGAAACTCGACATGTTGATGATAATGGAATTTCTACCTTCACAAGAGATTTACATGGTAGGAGTAGGCTGTATCCAGATACAGATCTTCCCCCTATAGTGATTGACTCAAATCGAGTTATTAAGATGGAAAAAAATCTACCTGAAAATTTTATGGCTCGAATTAAGCGGCTAAACAAACAATATTCTATTTCTAACGAATTAGCTGAATCTTTAATCTATGAGGAGAAAGCTGACATTTTTGAAGAATTAATAGAAAAAGGGGCTCCTATCAAGGCAGTTGTGACAACTTTAACTCAAACCTTGACCGCTATCTCGAGAGAGGGAGTTGATATCAATAATATAACTGAGGCTCATTTATTAAAAATTTTTGAGGCACTAGTGTTGAATAAATTCGCCAAAGAAGCAATTCCAGATATTTTAACTAATCTTGGTAAAGATCCTACAAAGTCATTGACAGATATCGTGAATCACTTCGGTGGTGAAATGTCACAAGAAGAATTAAACACAATAATTCTCGAGGTTCTAAAAACCTCTCAGGAGCTTGTAAAAAAACGTGGGATGGATGCTTTTTCTCCTTTAATGGGATTAGTAATGAAAAAAGCCCGTGGGAAAATAGATGGAAAGATTGTGAGTGAAGAGTTACGTAAACACTTGAAAAAACAAGTTTAGAAATAAATAATAAGAGACAATTAAGATGTCGGAAGAGAAATATACTGGATACAGAGGATCTACATTAGATTGGTTGAAAAATCAAGGTTTAAAAGTTTGGGATGAAATAGAGGTTACTAAGGCTGGTTCTTCACTAAAAGGAGTAATACTACCAAGGAATGAACTAGCTGAAACTGATTTTATTAGTCTAAAGCTATCTACAGGTTATAATATTGGATTCAATCCGAGGGAGACATATAGGATCAAAAAAATTGGCCGTTTTGAAGGTAGATACCACGTTCCAAAGGTCAATGTAACCCAAAAACCTGAATTACCCTTTGTTCCCATATTAGGTTGCGGAGGTACAATTGCTTCTCGCTTGGATTACCAAACTGGAGGGACAATTCCAGCTTTGACTCCTGAGGAGCTTTTCTCATCTTTTCCTGAAATTGCAGAATTGGCTCGGGTTGAAACAAGACTCTTATTTGATATCTTTTCAGAGAACATTACTTTTTAACACTATATCAAAATCTTGACAGAAATTGAACACTTAATCCAAAATAAAACACCTCAAGGAATTGTACTGACACACGGTACTGATACAATGGCTTTTACTGCTGCTGCCCTCTCTTTTTCGATTACAAATCCACCTTTCCCAATCGTTATTACTGGTTCTCAGCGGTCTTCTGATCGCCCTTCCTCAGATGCCTTCTTTAATCTATATAATTCAGTATTATATGCAGCTTCTCCTCAAGCAAAAAAAGAAGTAGTAGTTGTCATGCATGAAAAATCGTCAGACACTTCTTGTACCATACATAGAGGTACAAGAGTCCGAAAAATGCATAGTAGTCGAAGAGATACATTTAAGTCGATTGGAGGAAGTCCATTAGGTAGAATTACTGAAGGAAAAATAATTTATGAAATGGAAGAGGAGAATCTACCTATAAAGGCCAAACTGAAAAATAAACCTGTTCATATCACGAAAAACTTTGAAGAGAAGGTCGGACTCATTTACCATTATCCTGGTATCCAACCAGGGATATTAGATTACTGTATCGAAGCCGGATTTAAAGGAATCGTGTTAGTAGGAACTGGACTTGGACACGTTTCATTCAATTTAATTCCTACAATTGAAAAAGCTATTGAGAATGAGATGATTATTGTAATGACTACTCAATGTCTACATGGTTTTACAGCTCTATCGGTATATGAAAGCGGAAGAAGACTCCAAAAAGCTGGTGTTATCCATGCATTCAACATTCTACCCGAAATAGCATATATAAAGCTAGCATATCTCCTAGGAAATTATCGTGAAAAGGAAAAAGTCAAGGAATTAATGAAACAAAATTTGAAAGGAGAAATTACAATCCGTGAGAAGTATCAAGAGTTTCACTAATCCAATATAAGTCTTAACGATTGGATTAAACTACAGGATATATACAAGGTAATTTAATAATTATAATGAATAATTGCGAAAAGCTTTTTATTCAGGATAATATCAGGCTTAATTGCAATCTTACGGTGTTTTAGTACCAACAAATGTTTTGTCTATTAGACTTGCATTAATAAAGTGTTCTTTCCCCTATCCAGTTATTTTTGGCTAAAACGAAAGGAGATATTAAGAGTTGAACAACACCGAGTTTCGCACCTCTACTTCTATTGCTTCCGAGATAACTCGGTTGGTACGTGAATTAGAAAACCATCGTACCATTGTTTCAGATTTTTACGAGGAATTACGGACACATGCTTCCTACTTAAGGGCCTCTACTAACGGGGCTGATAGTGTGGATGAGAAAAAACGGAGATTCAAGAGAATTGGAGTTCTTCTGGAAGAACTAAAAGAACATTATTGGGACATAACAGATCTACTGATGGAACTGAATGGGATTGAAATCTTGGCAAGTGATCTACTAGAGCGAGGTACTCAGCTGTCTAGGGGTCTCGTTCTAGCTCTAAAGCAAATGGAACCAATTGTACGGAATTCCTATAAGTCTCTTAGGTCTAATGAGCTTGGATCAGTAGATAACGATCTCCATACAGTTATTGAAAACAAAAAATTTTCTGACCTAGATGAGGTAATGGATAAGTTGTTAATTGAAATTGACAAAAGATCAAGTCAGCTTGAAGATTTACGACAGAAAAGAATTCTATAAGTATTTTTGCTTCCCAGGCAAAAATACATCATTTCTCTTTTCTAAATTTCGGTAATAAAAATTTTCTTCATTCAATAACTGGTTCTCCACAACTTGGACATGAAAAGGCCCCTGGAGGAATGCTGTTACCACAGCGGTTACAGGTCCATACTTCTTTTTCTTTGGAAGCCGTCCATACTTTTCTTGTTGGTTTTGGTTTTGCAGGTTTAACTTTTACTTTTGTAGCACTACCAGTTATATAAGCTGCCGCACAAGTTACTATGACACAGGCAGCTGTTCCTAAACCAAACTCAAGAATAGCGGTTGATTCTTCCAATGCTGCTAGATTTAAAACAGCTAACAAACCTACTCCTAACAATGTGCCGAAAAATCCTGCTATTGCGCCCCAAAATCCATTCTTTGCTCGAACCCCTGCAACCATACCTGCAAGTGCCCATGCGACAAAAACAGCCCAAAAATCTATTAGATTATCAAATGAAAGGAACATTCCCTTAAACATTTGCGTATAGATTTCATTAAACTCAAAAGAAGATACTGTTAGCGTTGCCACTCCCCCTAGAACAGCTGTGCCTACTCCAAAAACAGCAAAAGTGTTTAATATGGGATTTGCTGTCTTTGTTCTTTGTGTTGTCATGAGAATTCAACCTTTGTATAGTAAGAATGATATTCTATTATTCAATTGATTTATAGAGGATTTAATTTTCTTCTTATTCTAATCTCCAGCTAATTTTCCATTTATTGTATGATTATTCTGACAACAATTACATATGATAAATATTACGATCATTAATAAATATACCTAGGTTGGCTTAATACTCGAAACTTAGGATTCTATTAATAAACATCGATTCAATTGAGAAAGGAGCTGTGTGCAAGGCGTGAGGAGAATGTCTAGTTTAGACATTTATGCCATTTCGAAAGAATTGCAAGGGCTAATAGGTTATAGAGTCGCTAATATCTATCGTGATTCAACAGAAAAATATTTCCTTTTCAGGTTCAAGGGGAAAGGCCCTTTTAAAGATCCATTTCTCCTGATTGAGCCAGGAATACGATTACATTTGACAGAGGTGAAACACCCTGTTCCTGAAAGACCTTCTGACAAAATTATGGGTCTAAGAAGTCATCTGAAAGGAGCTGAAGTGATCGGTATTCGTCAAGTTGATTTTGACAGATTAGTAGAAATTAAATTGAGAGGAAAACAGGAATATCGAGTTTATGTTGAGATTTTTGGTAATCGTCCGAATATAGTTGTTGTTGGGAATCAAAACAGAGTAATTTCAGCACTTTGGTATAGAAAAATGCGCCATCGTGATGTGTTACCTGGAAAAGAATTCGAACTTCCACCTAGTCGTGGAAAATCAATTTTAGATATGAACTACGAAGAAATTACTCAGATTCTCTCTGCTGAAGAGGTTGAAGATGAGGAAATTGTACGGACATTAGCTCGGAAAGCTGGAGGAGGAGGAGATTTGATGGAGGAATTACTGGCACGAGCCAACATTTCCAAAAAGACGAAGAATAAGGAAATTAGTAATGAAGAAATTAATCGAATTCTACAATCCACTATGGATATTAAGAAAGATTTACTAGAACTGAAACCCTCGATAGCCCTAGATTCAAATGAAAAACCGTTATCTTTTCACCCTATTGACTTCAAATCTATATCTGGAGAAATCCGATATTTCGAAAGTTTTTCTCACGTATTAGATTTTTACTATATGAATATATCCCCTATAGTTTCTGTTGGCCTTAAACAGCATGATCAGAAAAAAAAGAAGCTACTCAAGGTTTTAGAGGCGCAAAAACAGACCCTTGAAGGATTTAAAAAAAAGAAAAAGCTTTACAAGGATCTGGGGGATAATATTTTTCTTCAATTAAATGATATTGACGAATTATTATCATCTATTGTTATAGCTCGGAAAAAAAACATTGCCTGGCCAGTAATTCAGAACAAATTAGAAATTGCAAAGGAACAAGGAATACATTCAGCAAAAATTCTAGAGGAGATTTGTCCAGAACGGGGTACTATTCGTATCAATCTTAACTCTGAAATAATTGAAGTAAACTTTCGGAAATCAGCAACTGAGATTGCAAACGAGTATTATCAACGTGCGAAAAAGGCTGCTCGCAAAATAACCCCTGCTAATGAGGCTATACTTGAAACGGAAAGAAAAATTAATTTATTAACTAAAAATCTTTCAGAACAAAAAATAGTAGAAAGCATTACATTGAAACGAAGAAAAAGAAAATGGTATGAAAAGTACCATTGGACAAATACCCGAAATAAATTTCTAATAATTGGTGGAAAAGACATCTCTAGTAACGAGGAAATTGTAAAACGACGTATGAAAGAAAATGATATCTTTTTTCATGCGGAATTACAAGGAGCTCCTTATACTATTTTAATTCGTGATACCAGTGAAAAAAATGTTACAGACCAAGATTTTGCTGATGCAGCACTCTTAGCTGCAGTGTTTTCGAGTGGTTGGAAAGCTGGATATGGTGCCATTGACGTTTATTATGTGCCAGCTAAGAGTGCAAGTTTTTCCGCACCAACTGGCGAATATATCCCCAAAGGAGGAATAATGATTCGGGGTACAAGAAATTATGTTAGAGGAGTAGAAATGGCCTTAGCGATCGGAGTTCAAGTTGATGAATTCAATGCAAAAGTTATTTACGGTTCTGAGGAGAATATTCGCTCGCGAAGTCCCATAACAGTAATTATTAAACCAGGTTCTAAGTCAAAAGGTAAAATAGCAAAACAAATTAATCAGATTTTCATAAAAAAGGCTGTTTCTCCTGAAAAAAAAGCTAAAATACGGGCAATTGACTTGAATGAATTTGTCCAAGCAATTCCACACGATTCAGTTATATCTAGGGTGGAGTATTCAAAATTAGAGAAGAAAAATAATTAAAGCCACATTTGATTTCACCAACGAAGTTCCGTTGCGTGGATAGGATGTTGTTCACATAATATCATCATCAGGGGATTGCTCTTCTTCTGGTTGAGATCCCATACAGGCTGGACATAATGTATAGCCATTAGCTGTTTTGAGAGTATCCGAATAGTTGCCACAATCATCACAAAAACCTTCAAACCTCATAGATTCGCGATTATTATCATCAGGGTGCTTTCCAGAAAAATTTTCGATAAGAAGACGCTCTCTGTGAATTCGAAGTAATCCTGGAGCAAATTTAAGTATATCATTTGTGGAAACGATCCCTAAAGGTTGAGAAAGATCATTATCTTTAACCACTAAAATCCGTTCGATGTTTTCCTGACCCATTAGTAACATAGTGTTCTCTAAAGTTTCATCTTCAGAGACATAAGAAACAGGTTTACTCATAACATCATCAACTACAACAATTCCTGGGTCTAAAGCACGGCCTACCACACGATTGATAATATCCCCCTTTGTGATAATTCCTTCAATTTGGTTATTTTTAATAATGATAGAACCTATCCGATTCTCTACCATCAATTTTGCCGCTTCTGTCACAGGTTGGTCACTTGGCATCGATATAATCCCTTTATTTTGCTTCGATACACTCCCAGTTGTCAAAGTTTTCAGTAGATTGCCTATTAAAACCTCTTTCTCGTTATCTATCAACCCTTTAATCACCTGCGGATGTGAGTTTTTCCTCGCATCTTTTTCTTTTCTTTGCGGTAAGAATAATCTAAGTTCTTTATTCTTATCAACTAAAAAAACTTTTTCATTAATGATTTCAAAATCTTAAATTTATAATTCTCTCTATAATACTCCTCGGGGTTTTCTGAGTATATCCTCGTAACTGGATGAAATCTGATGAAACAGAAGGCCTTTATAATTGATAAATTTTCTTTCTTTAAAATAGTGTTGTTGGACGAGGGCCTTTATCGAATAATAAACGTTTATTTAATTCAATCAGTTCAACCCAGGATTGACAATATTCAGAAATGTCTGTATAATATCTATCTCTTAACTGGTTAATTATTTGTAAATATCTTAAAACCCATCCTTCTGATAAAGTGAGTCCCATATTCTGATGATGACATACAGGGCATTTTGTAAGAGGGATCCGTCTGAAGGTAGTATTACATGTATTGCATCGTACAGGTTGAAGAAAGAAACGAGTCAATGAGGTCGCAATTTTTGGCAGGAAATCGTTTTCTAATATATTTTCAACAAACTCCCCTTCCTTTACCCCCCGAATGCGGCTGAGAACCCGTAATTCGGTCTCAATTTTGGAAACTATTTTACTCTCACGAAAACGATTCTCGAAGTTATAATGAGAAATATTATCTATCGTATGAAATTTGGGAAAAGAGGGCATGAGGTATGACTTTTTGTAAGACAATAATTCATCTTTTAAAGGATTTTCAGTTAGATTCCTATAAAATAAAAGATTCATCGATACAGAATCATAATTTGCATAGACTGAAGTATCTTCCCATTTATCAGAAAGATTGATTATAAATGGTGCATCCATTGTCCCCCCACGCGAAGCAGGAATAAATTCAGTAGAAAAATTAAGTAATACATCTAAGAGCAGTGTCATTGAGTCTATATCCCCGTTACAATTTCGAGTTTTTAATAGGTGCCAAAGAGGATGAGCATAAGTAACATTATTATCCGTGTAACCAATTACTCTACCTATAACAGCTACCATCGAAAAAGGTGACAAACCCACAATTAAAGAGCCCATAATATCCTTAAGTGAATATATTCTATAATAAGGTGAAAGATCATACAAAAAGACTAATTCATCATCAATGAAATTGGATAAATTTACAAGAAAATTACCTGCTGCTTTACTCACTATTACATCATAAGGATTAATCTCAATTAACTGATTTTCTTGGGTTAAGTCATTTCCATTAACATCGTGAGAATACCCTAATCTTATGAGATCCTTGATGGAGATATGAATTTCTTCAGGAGTAAAGTGGGTGAGATGCGCATTGGTTTGATCAAAACGGCTTGTCCCGTCCTTGTAAACAAAAATTTTGTGTTTTGCTCGTAATATGCCTTTAATGATGTGTTCGGGTATTCGGTTCTTGCTGTTGAGAAAGGAAACTCCTTTAACTATTTTTAATTCAAGAGATCCTACCTGTTGAAAGCCTGATTCCAATAATCTTGCCACATCAACAGGTTTAACTCTTGCAGAAAAAGCATATTGGCCACATTCCATACATGTTTGTGTGCTAGAAATGTGCCCCTTTTTACAAACAAATTGTTGCTTGGTTTTCTGTTGGCATTTTAGACAATATGAAACAAAGGTAGATTCCTTACATGTTTCACAGAACCTTTCGGAAACCTGAATATCTACACTAGTTGTGTTTTTAACTTTTAAAAGATTTCTTTGGGCACCACCATGAGAACTAATGGGGAAAAGTACGTGTGCTGGTGGATTTATATGTCGAGGTTCCGCTTTTTCAACTCGAATGATTTTCAATCCGATTCTTCTTTGACATAATGATCGTACAGGAATCTTTGTAAGGATTGGAATTAATTTTTCGATTTCTATTGGTTTTAATGATTTTGAAATGAACTTAGTTAATTGGTCTTCTTTTCCTCTTAATGCTCGAATAAATAATTGAAATCGTTCTGTTTGAATGTAATCTTTATAAATAATGAAGGGGACACCTAATCGTCTAAGAATTTCCTTTAAATCATCTTCATTAGGAAGTAAGCCATCACTGGAATCATTGAGTTTCTGAATTAATCTTATTAGATCACTTATAGCAATTTCATTCCAGTTAAAAGAATAGAAGGGATGAATAGGTATATTACTTATCTTACTTAGATTAAGAGCAATTTCCGGAGAGGGTTTACACTGGGTTGGTTCTGTTAACAAATCTTCTAACTTTTTGGGGTTAATATTTAGACTTAATGCAAAATTCTCTAGCGATCTCATTTTCGAGTAAATATAGTGCTTGATTTCTTGACTCCACCATTCTTCTGTCCAAGCAGATAATTCGACAGTTTCAGTAACAGGAATATCATCAGGAGAGAGTAGAATGTCTCCCATTTCCCAGATCTGCACTACCTGATTTTCTATATCACAAATTCTCGCTAAAGATTCAATTCTCTCGCTTGAACCATCCTTTAATTCAACAAATGGACCAGATAAGCTGGAAACTGGAAATATTGTAAGTGGCCGTTCCATGAAATCAATTTTTATGTTTGTGCCTGGAGAGAGCATTTCGGTCAGGTACATTGTTGCAGGATGGATTCCTGCTGCACCTTGACTAGTATTACGTGATAGACCATATCTCAATCTAAAACCTCCAGGTTTTCTCGACCTTGAGAGTAAAGGCTGCGTTCCACGCATTTCTCTTCGCCCAAACTCGTGTTTTCCACGTCTTATCCTATCAAAAGAGGGTTTCAACCACTGCCATTCAGGAATCCCTGATGCTAAACGACGATAAGCAATTGAATTGATGTTTCCAATTATTTTATCAAAAGCTACACACATCCCCATTCGAAGTTTATTCGTCATATTAGGCAAATTTCTATATTTCTTAACTTCAATTCGTTCATATGCTTCTCCAGAGATTTCAACACCAATGTTTTGAACGAGAAATCTGATTAAATCTATTCTTAGATGTTGAAAACGATCATTCATGGTAAGAAAAAGTTCTAATTCTTCAATATATCTTCCCGTCAACTCTGGGGAAGGGTTAAAGCGGTTTAAGTGCAATATATGCCGAATATAGTCTGCAATGAGGATGACTAAGCCAATAGTTTCCCCAGTGGCATATCGTATTGTATTAGAAAAGTAAATCGTTAAATGATTAGATTTAGATCCAATCGAAACCTTTGGAATACTTTCCTGAGGAACAGAGATTAATCCCTGACTTAAAATCACTAAAGCGCTGTGCAATGCTAATAATATTAGATTCTCACGGGTTTTCTTTACAAACCGGCCATTAACTATTTGTTTGGCAATATCCGCTGCTAAAAGGAGGGGATTTTCATGCTGTGAAATATTTTGAGGGAGATATTCCTTTAATCTAGGGATATTTAGAATAGCAGCGATTTTTGCTTCCGAAGAATATGTAAGTTTAGTTTCTATTGTGGTTTGGGGATCTATTTTGAGGGCCCGAGCTTGTGTTGCAAGCTGAACTTGAGTTTCAAGAATTTTTTTTATATTTTGAATGTATTCCTGAAATTCTTTCTCAATCATTTCCTCTCACGAGAGAATTTGAACTCCATTCATTAAAGTAACATTGAGAACTCCTAGATCATTTAGATTATTTTTCCCCTCAAAGTAATAAACTCCAGTTTGATCTGGATTTACATTAGGAAAAAAACGACTAGAACCATTGAAGATATTGACTGACGCAGCTTCAATGTATTCAAACTGGTTTTCAGTCTTTTGTTGAACAATAATACGATTCCCTTGAATTTCAGCCCGGCCAACAAAGACAATAGTAAAGGATTCATCAATGTTAAATGTGGAGGACACAGAACTCATCCTCAAATTAAATTCTGCATGAATTTCACTGGTGTAAACAGCCCCATCAGAGATATTCTCATATGGGGATTGCTTTGCTATGATATTGAAGTTATTATTGCGTAATTGAACTTTCAAATTGACACCACGGGTGAAATAGAAGCTCCCCATTCCTACTAAGAATTCCTCGATTTTAGTTTTCGCGATAGTAGCACTCTTTATTGTGGTTCCATTTTTACTATACTCAGCGAGAATTAGTTCTAAATAATTTTGAATTTCACGCTTTGAATCTAAGTATGGCTCTCGTATTGATTCACGATCAAATTTGATTTGCTCAGCTCCAAGATTCATCAAAGCTGCCGTCATCGTAACAATATAGACTGCAATCAACATTGTTGCTAAGATGAACATTTGACCTCGGTGACGATATTTCATGTATATGAATCCTAAAAACTCCATCTAGAATTTCTCCCATAAATATAATTGAATAAGATATTGTGTGGAATAATGACCAAAAGTAGCGGAAGTAAAGGAGCCTAAGTGGTAGTTTGCAACAACTCCCTCTCCTCCTTGCTGTATTGCTGAAATAGCTGTTGAAGAGCCAATAGGGCTGAAATAATTAGATTCTACAGTATTATTGTTGATTTCATGTGCAATTAATGCATAATCAATGTTGTCAGAGACGACAATGGAAATGTATTCTTCCAGTTGACTTCTGTATGAAGAATAATCAGCTTCATATTTAGTGTCACCATAAAGATATATTACGGGTCGTAATAGCCCTGCTTCATCTGCAGCTATAAGAATATCTGTTGCTGATTGATCCATGCTTGTAAGATTGGAATAGGGAGATAGTGTTTGGTTAGTCGCATTAATCAGGAGAAGAGCGAGAACTAACATTAAAGCCACAGAAACAAGTGTTTCTGCGATTTGAAGTTGGCCTCTATGGGCATGGTCTCGATTTTTTTGCATTGTTCTATCTTCTCCAGATGGTAAGTTGGCATCTCATCAATGTACCTCTGACGATAATAGGGTATAATCTTGATAGCATTGATTTGATTCTCTCATTAGGAATTAACTCACCAAATACCTGATAAAATATTCCACTAGTTGAATCACGATCTAAAATTGAAGGATATGTTCCTATTCCTACTTGGTATTCATCATTGATCCTTGCAATACTGAAAAAAGTAATTAATCCCTCATTAGGAATTGAAACTGTTTCATTTCCCTCATAAGCCGTAGATAAGTCCATTGTTTTATTGAAATAGCACGATGTACTGTTTTGATATATGATAGAGAGAAAATGTGAATCAGGAGTCTCTTCCAGTCTATCTGTTATCAACAGGCTGGAAGTATTAATACCTCCTCCCCAAACAGCAGTGGTTGAAGTTGAACCGATAATAACTGTTTCAGATGTAGGATCGTGGAATCCCCAATTCATTCCCCAGAGAGGACCTTTTTCTACAATAATAAATACAATATGTTCACCCTTTGGATCATTTCTGGTGGGATCTGACAGTTGGAGGGTCGTATCTCCTCTTGAGTCTGTTAGTGTTGATCCTTCTGAAATTACATCTCCATTGGTCAGATCAATGGTAAAGAAATTAACCTGAGCGTTAGAAATAGGAGCATTATAAGTATCTGTAACTTTAACTTGAGCAAAATCTGATGTGGATACAGTTATTTCTGGTTCTAACAAAGGATAAAATCCCAATTTGAAATCATATTCCCTTTCCAGACCTACAGTCTCCTTAAGAGTTGTATAGTCATACATATCGAATCCCGATACAGGTGATATAGGGAGAAAGGTACCAGTAATGAGTCGTGCTATTTTTGCGCTATCTAAAGTCAAGAGTGAATGTGAATTTGAATCTGCAAGTCCAAATGTTCTTGGAAGCTTTTGTAGATATCCCCAGTTAGTATCTCCTTCCTCAAAAAGTAATTTACGTCCAAAGATATCTAATTCCTCATAAGTTAGGGTTCCAATTGTACCTGTTCTAATACTAGATTGGACATTAATGATAATCAAAATCAACTGTGATAACATGAGTAAGAAGAGAAAAAGACTCACCACGAAGTCGACAGCTCTAATCTGTCCACACCGTCGTTTTTTAAGTCTTGAAAAAACCATTTTATTACACATTTATCTTTCTGAAAATTCTCATTTAAGGATACTAAGACATGCCCTCATCATTCGAGGAACCAACATTGGCTACTTCAAGTTGAATAACTATTTCCTGAATGCGATCTTTTAATTCGAGCATTGTAGTTTCTAATTCAGTTAATTGAAGCCCTTTCTCCAAAAGAGAGGTGGCTTGGGAAATTAACTCATCTGCTTTCTGTGTTTTCTCTGTCTTTAATGCGGAAGTTAAGTCTGCTAAGTTATTAAGTTTATTCATCATCTCTGTGACGTTACCTTCAATTTCAGATATTCTCCTCTCGAGAGGGGCTAAGTCGACTTCAACAGGGCCAGTTATCGGAGCAGAAGCGGATGAAAAGGATGGAGTTTTGAGAGTTGGTCCTCCTGATCCCATACCTTGAACCATTAGAAACTCCATGTTGGTTAGCTTATCTTCTAGTGCTGAAACTTTTTCTAGTAATTCTGATAGCATTTTTTCTTCTTTTCCCATAAATAATAACCTCACGCGATCGTTTCCAAAAACCCAAGAATCTCTGGTCCGATAATTATGGCTTTAAACATAATGTAGCAGAGAATTAAAAGAATACAAGAATGTCGAAGCCCAATTTTAGCATCTCCTTCACCCATCTTTCCAGCAATGAGACCTGCGAATACAGCTTCAATAATCATCATATGAAAAAAGATCAATTGTAAACCTGCCACGCAGAATGGCAATGCTGCCGTAGGTGCTTGTTCTGCTCTTACAGAATCAACAATCTGATTTGCTAATCCTTGAAAAAATGTTATAAGTAGAATAATCATTACAAAAGCAAATACAATGAAGGATGCATAGATAATCCAAGTATAGGGTTTCATCGCTGCGAGGCGTTCTCGTTTTAGACCTAATATTTCTGATACATGTTTGTGAGCTGATTCAAAAACATCCTCAATAGCTCCTCCAGAGCGTTCTGCTTCTAAAATTAATAGTGAAGTTCTTTTCATTAGTGTAGTATCAGCAGTCTCAGTTAAAGTTCGTAAAGTTTTGCTAAAAGGGATTCCCCAACTGATCTTGGCTGCCATTTTTTTTAATTCAGGTGTTAGTTCACCATATTGATGTTTTGAAGCTTCCAAAATTGCTCTTGGTAAAGGAAGGCCAGTCTTCTGAGCATCAGAAATCTCACGTAACAAAGAAGGAATGTGATCATCAATGTTATCACGCCATCTTCGATCAGAATGATAGATCCAAGCTGGGAGGAAAATTAAAACAAGAATTGTTAAAAATGTAAAATCTAAAAGGTCAATAAAACCAAATGAAAATACAGAGGTAAGACTCACTTCTCTTATAGAAAAAAGATATGAATCTATATTATCACGATTTGCGAGGGAAGGAGGATTTTCGATAAAGTCAAAGATGTGTTCTAGAACAGGAACGTAAAAGGTAAAAGAAATAATTAATCCAATTATACAGAGAATCACTGAAATAATCCAGATTCGCTGTTCACGTTTTGTCGTTAACTTTCCCATTATTTTGAAACCTCCTTTAGTATTATATTTCGCGTGAAATAGTAGAGATTAGTAAAATCATTATCATTAATGAGATAGGCATAATAAGGTATGCTAATAGTAACATAAGAATAACGAGCCCCGTAATAGCATCCTTTGTAATGACAGAAAGAATAGCCGCAATTACTACGAAGAATAAGGGGGCAACTACTCCTAAAATCATAAAAATCTCAGCTAATACTCCTAATTGATCAATAAATTCCTTAGTTTCTTCTTCTTTTAGTTTCATTAAAGCTTTAGCTTCAGCGGAGAGAAAGAAGGTTAAATCTCCTCCACTAGTAATAGTAGCTGACATTCCATCCAAGAATTTGGAGAATCTTTCAGTGGGAGACCTATTACTTGCGGTTCGTAAAGCCTTTAGAATATCGTACCCAAAGATCTCAATATCTCGGGTAATTCTCTTACTCTCTTTAGAAATTTCTGGAGCAACTGAGGCTTCTCCTGCAAGAGAGTAAAATAACCTATTAGGGGGAACGCCTGAACTTGACATAGCAGAGAGGTATGACGCTGTTGAGGGTAATCCCGCTTCTATTAAGATTTTACGATCAGTTGCTTTCATTTGAGGCCAATATAAAAATGGTAAATATATTAGAACACTACATACTACTCCAATGATCACCCCAATTAGAATGGATGGAATTAATTGGCTTTGTAAGTCTGCAGTCGGATCTGTGGTTTGAAGAAGGAAAATGCTTCCCAATGTTATTAAGAAAAAAGAGAAAAATCCTATTAGTATTGAACTGAAAATAGCGCTTCCTAAGTAAGCTCGTATGGAAATATCCATACCTGCTCTTTTTAGACTTCTATTAAGCCTATCAAAACTTCCTTTTTCAATCCATGATTCTAGAAATTTACCAAATCTCAGATAACCGACTCTTCTGATAACTTTACTCAAAAATAAACTCTCCAAGAGATCTTGTTTATATCGACTTCAATTCACGTTTTGCTCGATCAACTGTTTCAAGTGCATTCTGGTAATAGCTGTTTATAACTTCAGAAACTTGAGTATAATGAGCTAACTTCTTTTTAACCATCCATCGTAAGATTGTTTTTCGTCTTTCAAGTTCATCAAAAGCTTGAGCTTCAGTAAATCCTTGTGCTTCCTGAATTCCTTCCAATGCATAGGATCGCCCATAATTAATGAATGCATCTTCACGAGCATTCCATCCAAAAACTTTGTTAGTGATCAATTCAGTAGTTACAGGGTCAATTCCTACGATTTCTGTACACTCAATCACTCGTCGTACTTGTTTGTCACCACGACGTACTTTACGAAGAACAAGAACTAGGTTCAATGTTTGAATTAATGTTCGAGGTATATTCATTGGTTCGTTCTCTAAACGTCTTATTGTGCCCGATACACTGTCTCCATGAATTGTACCCATTCCAGTGTGACCAGTAGCCATTGCTTGAAAGAGGTTATAAGCTTCTGCCCCTCTAACTTCTCCAACAAAAAGGTAATCAGGTCTTTGACGAAGTGCTGCACGTAATAGATCATACATTGAAACTTCTCCTCTCCGTGAACCATCTGCTTCACGTCCGCCATAACCTTCACGTGCAACTGCAGGGATCCAATTCTCATGGGGGATATGAAGTTCTGCTGTGTCTTCAATTGAAACAATCTTCATTCCTGGTCGGATGAACATAGCTAAACTATTGAGTAATGAGGTTTTTCCTGCTGCAGTTCCTCCTGCAATAACAATAGAATTTCTATTTTCTAAGACATACCATAAGAATGCAGCTAAATCTTCATCAATAGTGTTGAATATAACCATATCAGTGATGGTTAATGGATCCGATCGGAATTTTCGAATAGTGAATGTGCTACCGCGTTGTGTAACTTCTCGCCCATATGTTAACTGAAGACGACTGCCGTCTGGTAAGGCAGCATCAAGTAAAGGTCTTGCTACACTAATATGTCGTCCAGCTCGTTGAGCTAATTTGATAATAAAAGCATCTAGCAGATCTTCTTCTTCGAATTTTACATTAGTCTGGATACTTTCAAATTTACGATGCCAAATATAGACAGGAATTCCTACACCATCACAGGAGATATCTTCAACATTATGATCCTTCAACATCGCATCAATCGGCCCGAAACCAACAAAATCACGAGTAATATGGTAATTGATTTTATCAAATGTCTTTTCATCTAGTTTTAGCCCATAATCCTTGGCAATTCCAATTACTTTCGATCGAAGATAGTCACGTGCCACTTCGGGGTTTTTAAGCACATTAAAATCAACATCCAATTCCTCCTCAAGAATATTTTTTATCATATCCAAGATGTCATTCTCTTTTGTACTTAAAGGAACTTCAACCACGGTATATTTTGTCTGTTTTGTTTCAGGGTCGGTTGCAACTAGTGCATAACTGAATGGAGGGATTAAAGGATAAGTTTCTCGAATTAAACTACTTGACTCAGACATCTGTCTGTAGCTCCTCTTTTTTTTTACTAGATCTAATAGATTTGTTTTTTCAAGTGTAATATTTTACTTAATCTAATATCTTTTAGTGTTTATTATATTTAGGCTTTTCTATTAAATTAATGATAGTCGTTTGGTAAGTTTATTGAAATTAATACCTATAAGATTGTTATTACAACTTTGTCTGCATTCTTTTCGATATGTAAAGTAAGCAGCATGTTTATACTCTGAAATGATGATTCAGAGGTTTGAATTATGTATTTTGCTCCCACTGAGAAGGTGGTTATTTGATTGATTTTTTCATCGGTAGAAAAACCGTGAAGAATTATCTGATTGTCACTCGAATTATAAATTTCAATATAATACTGAAATTTTTGCCCTAATAGTATCGGTAGTTCTAATTGTTGATCGATTGTTTGATTAGAGTCCATGGGAAGAAGAAGTGATTGCAGGATTTGCATCTGAATTAGATCTAGGATTTGTGATAGTTCAACTTCAGCGATATTTTCTCGAAATTGATCACTCAAAGTTGCAAACATGCTGTTTGTAACTAAAACCATACTCAGGCCAAGTATGAAGATGATCATAAAGGTGATATATTGTGAAGCCATATCAAACTACCATTATCATATTTTTCTTAAGATTTTGAAAGACCCATTTCATATACCAATGTTTGTACCACTATATTGAAGTACTGAACATTAAAGCCTTGGATCGAATGAGTACTCCAAATGGACGTAGTAGATATTCCTGATGGTTGGATATTGTCCCATACTAGCTCTAAACCTCCAATTGAGCCGTCATTATCCGTTAAAGTAAAGGGTGTGGAAAAATTATAGTTAGAATGAATTGCGATCTGCTGATATTGAGAGTTGATGGTTTCGAAATCTGCTGAGAGTAAAATTAAAAAGACTTCAAAGCGGATTTCTGGCTCTGGTTGTGTCAAAATTGTCAAATAAATAGCTATCCGATAGTTTAAGGTTATGTGATGTTTCTTATCATTAAGATGACTCAATGTTAGGTTAGTTAAATCTTGATAATCTGTTGAAGAAAATGTTCCTGTCAACAGTATTGGGTCACGAGTTTTATAGGGATCAGGTCCAGTTAAATATTTTGTGGTCCCACGAGGTAGAACCGATCGAGGGCTATTATAGACCCAATCAAGGGCTCCAACTTCTTGTTCATCGAAGATTGTATAGACAATGTTATCATCCTGGTCATATAATCGTAACGAAAAATAATAGCGGTCTTCAATAAAATAAACGATTCCCGAGGGTTTAGAAAATAAAATAGTTCGGAAACCTCCAGGAGTTCCACTTTCGCTTAATAATGATTTAATTGTGGTGTCAAGCTCTAAAAAACTATTCCGAGCTGCTGCAATCGCTTCCTCGCTCTGTGCCTGCTCTATATATGGGATAACTTGAACAAAGGTTATCATAACTCCTGTAATAATTAATCCGAATATTATGACAGTCGCTAAGACAGGAGAGACACCACGGTTTTTTTTCGTGAAAATACTGAAATTTATTAGTTTAAATTGGGTGATAATATGATTGGTCAAGTTCGATCCCTTTCTATCGTTCTCTTCAACCAATAATCTCTATGAACAAGTCATACCTCAGGGATTTATTATTTAAGATTTTACGATTTAAGGATTTTTGTATTCCCAAGAAAATCATTATACTTTTAGACATTATCTTTCTTAAGGGCATTTAATCTCTTGTAGAGAACCTGTTTTGAGAAAAATCAATTATCTAAGACCACTTAAATAAGTATCATACGGACTATTTTAATTAAGCTTGAACATTTATCTTACTCATAAAGCACTAGATGGGTTTGGAAGGGAATCCTAGTGAAAAATAATTAATCCAAACCAATTATCCTTGATCTATTTCTAGCATGGGGGTATTCTAGTTGTAATACTCAAGACATATAACGCTAAATTTATTGTAAAAAAAAATAATGATAGAGAGCCTTAATTCTGTCTTAATATTTCTAATTTCGTTATATTTCTCAAAAGCAGAAAAGATTTAAGGGGTTCATGGATTCAAAAAAATGATAGTTCTCTATTATCCTGTGAGAGAATCTCCCTCTAGGACGAGTAAGATAATGACACCAAAGAAAAAATCTGAAAAGACTGAAACAGATGCCGAAGCAAAAGCTGGAGAAAAGACTAAACATGTGACATCAATCACTGATTTGCCTGGGATAGGGCCTTCTACCGCAGCAAAATTGGTAGAGGCAGGTTTTTCCACGTTAGAATCCATTGCGACAGTTTCGATTGGAGAGTTAACCTCAATTGCAAGTATGGGGGAAAAAACAGTCAAAAAAATTATTGAAACTGCACGAGAAGCACTTGATATTGACTTTGAGACCGCTAAATCGGTATTGGCCCGTCGTAAAGAATTGGCTAAAGTTACTACAGGTAGCCAAAAATTAGATGAATTATTTGGTGGTGGGGTCGAAACAGGCACTGTTACAGAGCTTTTTGGCGAATTTCGGACCGGAAAAACTCAGATAGCCCATCAGCTTTGTGTAACTGTTCAATTGCCACGAGAAAAGGGGGGATTACGAGATGGTGATAAATACCCTAAAGTCGTATACGTTGATAGTGAGGGAACATTTCGTCCAGAACGCATTTTATCAATGGCCTCACGATGGAAGGATGATCTAGATGAAGATTTGTTATTAGAAAACATTCTGCATGGACGTGCCCATAATTCCGATCACCAAATGGTATTGGTAGAAAAAATGATTAAAGATTATTTACCCACAGAAAATGTTAAGTTGTTGGTAGTCGATTCAATGATTGCTCATTTCAGAGCAGAATATGTGGGTCGGGGAACATTAGCCACTCGCCAACAAAAACTCAATCAACACATTCATACCATTTTACGAGCTGCAGAGATCGGGAATCTTGTTGTTATAGTCACCAACCAAGTCCATGCCAAACCCGACCAATTTTTCGGTGACCCAACTCATCCTGTAGGAGGACATATCGTCGCTCATGCTGCTCAAACACGCGTATACCTTCGAAAATCAAAAGGTGAACGGCGTATTGCTCGAATAGTTGATAGCCCTCTTCTACCTGAAAATGAATTCCCTCTTGAACCGGGTAGAGGTCCGGGCGCGAGTAGTCCGCTGGAAAATGCCAATAATTATTATAGGCAAGCAAAGGAACAAATAAGTAAAAACAAAGACATAGCAATTGCATATTTTAAACAGGCTGCTCGTTTTTATCTGGAGTTTATTTCAAGAGATTTCGGCCCTGAACATAATGAATACAAAGAAAAAGCTATAAGGAACCTAATCCAGACTTACCTGCAAATAGGAGATTTAAGTTTAGAATTATTCATAGATAAGCAATATACGACGTATATTTCTGATGCAGTGCGTGTTTATGGAGTGGTCTTGCAATATGGGCCTGATAATATACCTGCTTATAAAGGATTATTTAAATCTTGGTTAATATTTAAGAATTTGTATAAGAAACGCCCTTTAGCTGTTCCCGCCAAAGCTGAAGAGCAGTTAACCAAGGCAGCAAAATATTTAGAAAAAACCTTAGAAGGGATTCTGGCTTTGGGAGCAGCCTATTTGGAACTCAAGATG
>JAHQWW010000199.1 GCA_029856365.1 Candidatus Hodarchaeota archaeon | reverse complement strand
ATTATAATAATTGGGATTGGGCCATGTCTCTGGTCGAAAAAGCTGACAATCACGCCAATGGTATGGGCATCCAGTGAAGCCAACACCTCAGCTTCAGTGATGTCTGAGATTTTTGCAAGAACTAAATCTTTATCAAGACCAACAAGTTCTGGTTTGCGGATGAATTTCACATACACAATAGATCCAATAAAAATAATGAATATAACCAAAACAGCAACTAGAAGAACCCACTCGGGTAAACCTGGTGGCTGATAGATAAACCGTTCACCAATAATTCGTTGGGGGTAATCTCTGATGTCAAATGCAAAGAGATTACTATTATTAGCTTTATCTTCGGTCGAGATGCGATAGATAATGTCGAGATTGGAGCTTGCATGGACAAAGTCCACTATCACCATATATAGAACGAATTGTCCAGTTTCATTGGACACTTGAACCATCATGGGCACGTCAAGCCACTCCAGGTCTTCTTGGAGGAGGGCAGCACCATTCCCCCCCGTTTGGTTTAGTTCTTCACTCGGCCGAAAGTAATAGAAGAGAATAACTTCTTTAATCCCTGGGCCAAAGTCTTGAACCTCCGTATAAAAGGTCAGATTTGTGGGATTGAGTTCATCATCCATCTCAAAATAGGCATTGAGGACACGTGGTGGAGCCTTATCCTCGAATGTAAAGGTAAATGTTTCGGTCAATAGGATTTCATACGTGGTAGAATAGATGACTTCGGTTACTACGGTCACTCTGACAAGAGTCGGGGTCTCAAGATAGGAATAAGTATCCAACGTATAATCAAGAAGCCAAAGAGTAGAGTCAGGACTCTTAGGGGAAGTAATTACAAAAGGAGAGAGCTCGTTGGTTGTATTGAGACCCAAGAGGAATTCCACCTGTTTGATCTCATTGTGAGAATCTGTGACGTTGATTTCTAATTCATAGTGTCCCTCGGTGTCAGGAAGGGCAGTCGCCACAAAATTATGGATTACAGGCCGACTCTCTATAGATATCTCAGGGGAGATGCGTTCAATCCCAAAATCAGTACCATCAAAAGCTTGAATGGTATAATACCAGACATCACCAGGAAGGGTATCATTAGCTAGGATAATCCAGACATTTTGGTACTTAGATTTATTATTGCAATACCACGTGATTATTGGTTGATTCTCGTCCCCATCGGCATCAATATAGCTATAAAAGCTACTATTAATTTCTAACGCTTCATCCTCAATGATAAATTCAGGATGGGTGGCCCCATGAATGGTAAGTGTGGGGACAGAGTTTTTGATCACTATAAGGGACGAATTCAGGAACTCACTCCATAATCCTCCATTGTCACATACTCTGATAGAAACATTCCACTGTTGCCCTTTCACAACATGACTTGCGGGAATTATTGTGAGATTCGCGAACGCTAACTGCTCTATTCCATTTAAATACCAGAGGATTAACGTGGAGGAGCGATCCTCAATATCAAGGATATCTGAATCATTGAAATTCCAAGTCAGAATTAAATCATCTGTTGTATAAATCTCAGTTCCGTCATTGATCTGAAGATCGAGTGCAGCTGGTGCTGAGTTGATAATGGTAATAGTATTTGACATATAAATAGTTACAGAATAATTATACCCATCAGTGACTTGTATCGTGAAGTACCAGCTTTCCTCCCGATTAGTAAGACTAGAAGGCACAGTTTGGTTATTTTCGAGATCGTACACAAGGATCCCATTGCGGTACCATTTAATGAGCGCTGCGACTTGATTTTCAGTATCATTGTCGACATCGTTAAAGATCCAAGTTGCCATTAAGCTTTGTGTAGTGTTTGGAGAAAAGGGTGTTAGTAAGATGTCTATTGCTGTTGGCGCCGAGTTTCTAATTGTTATGGCTAATAATTGATACCAAGTACTATAGGATTCGCCATCAAAAACGCTGATATTAACATACCAGATTTCACCTTTTTTCGTGAACTGAGAGGAAATTACAGTATTGTTGTCGAATCCAGATAGATGAGTACCATTTTGATACCATTGGATGAATACCCCCTTTTGAGTGTCCTCAGTATCGTAATCGAAGATTGTATAACCAAAAGTCAAGTCATTGGTAGTATCATAAGTAGTTCTTAACCAATGCAATTCTATGATCTGAGGAGCCGTGTTTCCGATGGTAATCTGTGAGGAATTTCGAGGCACCCCAAAATCACCATAAAAGTCTCTGGGGCGCACTTGCACCCACCAATTATCCCCTTTTTGAGTATAATAGAAAGGAACACTGATTTTATCATTTAAAACCGAAATAAGTGTCGTAACGCCTGAACGATTTCGGTACCATCGATACTCAGATCCTAAGGCAAAACCATCGATTATGGATAACCCATAGGCGGGAACATCCTGATCCCCATCAAGATCGGACGCATTATAATGAAGATTGAGATTGAATACGGTACCAAAACTTGTACCTTGATATTCCGTCCCATTCAACTCCCCAGTAATCTCAATGTTTTCGGGGTCAAGATTGGGAGGGGTGTTACCAATAATAACACTAATGCCATAGCGCTTACTGTTAACATAGTCGCCATAGTCTTCCCCATCATAGGGAGTGATCGTCACCCACCATCGTTCGCCTGCAAAGGTCTCATCTGCTGATAAAGTGGTGCTATATGTATCTTCTAGATAGTCACCACTATTCTCCCAGGTAATAAGTGTCTGGGTATTGCTATCCCCAGGATCATCATCAAACCAAGTATAATTTACCTGTAAAGGATCCGAGGTGGTAGATCCCCCCGTCAGAGTGATACTAAAGGGATCAACACGAGGTTGACTATTGATAATATCTGCCTCTTTCGCGGCCTCTCTCCATACTGATGACTCGGTTCCATCAGAAACT
>JAHQWW010000076.1 GCA_029856365.1 Candidatus Hodarchaeota archaeon | reverse complement strand
AATTCTACCAGTCGTACCGTCAATTGTTATCCAATCACCTTCACTAACAACCATTTCAGCAACTCTGAATTCCCTATTTTCTTCATCAATTTCAACATCTTGAGCTCCTACGACAGCAGGTTTACCCATTCCTCTGGCAACTACTGCGGCATGTGATGTTTTTCCTCCAAATTGAGTTAATACACCACTAGCGGCATAAAGCCCATGTACATCTTCGGGTTTTGTCTGTGGGCGTACTAGGATTATATCTTGTTGACCTTGATTTGCTAATTCCTCTGCTCTATCAGAGTCAAAAATAGCTTTTCCAGAAACTGCTCCGGGAGAGGCATTAATTCCATGAGCTAAAACATGAACAATGGAATTCTCATCAATACTTTTAAATAATAATTTAGCAACCTTATTTGGATCAATGCTCATTATTGCCTCTTCTTTTGTAATTAACCCTTCTTTAACCATATCAACAGCGATTTTGACTGCTGCTGATGGTGTTCTTTTCCCATTTCGCGTTTGTAATATATTTAATTTCCCATCTTCAATTGTAAATTCGATATCTTGCATATCTCTATAATGTTTTTCTAATTTTTCCATTGTATTAAGTAATTGGTTATATATCTTGGGAAATTCATCCTTTAATTCAACTAATTTTTTAGGAGTTCTTATTCCCGCTACAACATCCTCTCCTTGAGCATTTGTTAATTATTCTCCAAATTTTATATTCTCTCCAGTTGAAGGATCTCGAATAAAAGCAACCCCTGTAGCAGAATTCCAACCTTTATTTCCAAAAACCATCGCCTGAATATTTACAGCAGTCCCAAAATCAGGAATATTGTTAATCTTCCTATAAGTAATGGCTCTCCTATTATTCCAAGATTTAAAAACTGCTTCAATCGCTAAAAATAATTGTTTTATAGGATCTTGAGGAAAAGGAGATCCAATTTCTTTTTCATACAATGCTTTATAGTCAGCAATAACTTTTTGTAGATCTGTAACTTGGAGATCTGTATCCTGAGCATTTCGCCCAATCGCTCGCTTATATTTGTTTAATATTCGCTCGAATTTTTCATCTCCGATCCCCATAACTACATCTCCGAACATCTGAATAAATCTTCTATACGCATCCCACGCAAAACGTTCGTTTTTAGATTTCTTTATCAAGCCTTTAATAGAAACATCATTCAAACCAAGATCCGTCAAGATGAGAACATTGGTGAACAGGTCGGTGGCAGCGGTCATTCAGGATATGTCAGTTATGAAATTGTTAATATCAACAAGCCTGAAAGAGTACAAACAGGTACAAGGGACGGGTGGAGAATAACATATGTTTATATACTCATTGTAGAAACTGAATTCACTTATTATCCTGATAATCCCCCTTATGAATACAAATACAGAAAAACCGTCATTATAGATGATAAAGGACAAATTATCACTTAATTGCCAAAAGAAGCCGTTAATGGTTTCCTTCCAATCTAAAAGGGAAAAATAATTTCCATTTTGCTTTTTAATAACATTTTAATGATATATTTTTAAGTTGAAGTATCTTAAGGCCTTTTTGGTAACGCATATAAGGCCTATACCAGAGTGTTTAAAAAATTTTTCAAAAAAGTTTATTATGCTTTGAAGACGGAATAGAATATTATTATTTGAAGATTGGTATTATTAAAGTGATTTGAAGAATTTGTGAACACGATGAATCCAGAGAAAATACCACATAACGAGCTAGTGATAACAGAAGTAGAAATGAATCAGTTAGCCGATCGGGCTCTCATTCTATTATCCTTTAAAGAAACTGATACTCAAAACCTGCGCTTCATTATGAATTTGCTAGGAATTCGTACTCTGAAGGAAAAAAAAGGTATTTTGAAGGAAATTTTTCGTCTTATCCGGAAAGGTATTGTGTATGTTCCAACAGGATTACCACAATTAGTCGATACAGGGACACAGTTCAATATTGATGATCTTAAGGAGATAGAAAACATTGATTTATGCCTTCTATGCCCATATGATAAGCTGATACAAGAGATTCAGAAAGAAATTGCGAAAATAAAGTCTTGAATCGAAATAAATCATTCAATTACTTCAAATGAAGCTGAAATTAAAGATGTTCCAATCGCTAATTACCATCGTCAGTAAATATCCTCCGCATGACCAAGCATTTCTTCAATATGAATTATTTCTCCAGTATCCAGAATGACTTCACCAGAATATAATCCATGAAGTAACGAAGAATTTAGAGAAATTAATCCATAATTGAGTTTCTCTCGGTGAGTGATAAGTGGGGTCAATACTATATTGAATCTATCATCATTACTTGTAAATATCCAAGGTTTAGTTGGGTCTCGATTTTCATGATAAAACGTGACCTCATCGATTTTATGGGCTTTACCATCATAAAAAACAATATTTTCAGTGTGTGTAGATAGATCTCCAAAACCATAGCCGATATTGAAAGCTACTGGTACACTGTCAACGGTTCCACAGGCGGATCCCCACATCCAATGAGTTCTATATGGCCAAATTCCACGACCCCAGTCCATTAGTCCAAATGACGAGTCAGGTTCAAACATATATTTTTCTTTGCCAATTTCAATCGATCCTTCTGCTGGCATATAGTTTATCTTGTGGTTATAGTAAAATAGTCTTGGATCTTCCTTATATCCAGTTACTACAACCGTGTTGTCCATCTTGGGGTCATCAGTGAGTATGATTGTTCCTTTGATTCCTTTTTTCTGGAATGAAGGATCGCCAATGGTTAAAATTCTCTTTTCTTTTTCTTTAATAATTGTGGCATTAAATTTTTTAGTTGGAAACTCAATTAGACTGTCTTCAAGTGAACTTAAAGGCAATAATTTCGATTTTGTAAAGAATTTCATGGTTGCTTTATCATGCCTCTTCTCATTCTCGAAATCAAGCCACACATAACTCATCTGAGTGAGATATCCAATGTCACCTATTGTTAGTTGGAACCCGAATTGTCTGTTCAGTATCGAAAAATGATCCCATTCCTTGATACGTGTCCATCTTTTTCCAATATTTTCCTTATTATATTTTAATATGGGTTTTCTCGACCAACCATGTTGAATTAAAGAACCATCTTCATTGAACACATCAGAGGGTTCTGTAATTTCGTTTTGCTTACCCATGATTAATGACCTATTCTTCCTAAGGAATATTATTCCTTTAGAATAATAAATTTTATTTCTAGGTTTATGGATGTTTGCGTTTGTTTTTACCACTAGGATACATAATCATCTAATTTTTTTTAAATTGTCCACAGTACATTGACGAAAATTTCCATAAAAAGGCTGTAAATATAACATAGGTTTTGTTTAATTATTTCCTCGATGGAAGGCTTTTTAAATCATAAGTAGTAATATGTTACCCAGAAACGGTAACGAAAATACTCAAAGTTAGTAACAGAGTTGAGCTGCGTGATGGATAAAAAGGATCAGATCTTGACTGAAAATGAGTTAGCTATTTTCAATCTTGTTAATCAACAGCTTAGTGCTCAAGAGATCGCTGAAAAATTGAATAAACAACCATCCTATATCCGTAAAACTAAATTTGTTATTCGTAAGAAGATTGAGCGCGAACTTCGTAAAATTGCTAGCAGTCTTCGGCTAGATCTTGATCTGGCTAATATTCCATCTGATACGGGGTTACTGATTGGATTTGACTGGGTTCACAATACTAAAGTTTACCTTATATTCACTGTGTAAAAAGGGATAATTGCTTGGTGGAAACATGATTGTATAACAGACGAATGTCGAAAACGCAATCAAACAATTATTGATCTTATCTGCCGGGAACGAAAAATTAAGTTGACATCAAATGAACAACAATTACCGCTTCTAGACCAATTTGAAATAGTTATAGGAGAAATACAGAAATAAGGTGAAGACAAAAATGACACGAGTAACAATAATCAAACCTGAGAAAGGAGAAGGAACATTCCCAACACCCGAAGCCAGACGAATCTATCCAACACGAGCCCTTCTCTGGAAATATTATCTCACTGTATTTTTTGTTTGGGCTGCTTTTAGTATAGGCTTTATATCATTATGGTGGTTTATACAGTTCGTTGCAGATGAACCCAAACCTACAAATTTTCAGAATATATTTACAATATTTTATTGGGGGGCCAGTATTACTATTATAGTCCCTTCCGTAATTCTATTACCATTGTACGTGAGGAGAATGGAGTTTATTGTGCATGGTAATGAAGTAATTGTTAAAAAAGGCTTAATTAACAAAACTGTCAAGTATTGCCCCTATCGAACTGTTACCAACATCTCTACCCGAGCTGGACCGTTTGACCGACTTTTTGGAATTGGTAATGTTTTTATCCAAACTGCAGGTAAAGGGGGAGCAACTGGTCCCGAGGAAAAGTTAGAAGGTTTACCACTATACCACGAGATCCGTGATTATATCCTAAGACAACTTCGAATCTATCATAGGAGTATCTTAGGAGGTGAGGTTCCTTCTCATAAGGAAACTGATCTGTTGACAGTACAGAGGGAGATGATCAATGAATTGAGAGAAATAAAGCGATTATTTAAACAAAAAAAGACTTAGGTGATAAAAAAATGACTATGAACACAAATCAAACAGGAAAACCGTTTTATCCTGTTTCTGCGTTCAGGAATAAGCTATTCCTGTATATTATAACGACCTTCATTATTGTGACTGGAGCTATTGTTACTCTTGGAGGAATAATTATATTTTTTGTAAGTTTAGACGATGATCCTTCTGATGATTTCGGGAAATGGTTGGCAGAATATAGTCAGGATCTCATATCTTTGTATTTAATCATCAGTGTGATTATAATGCTTTTTACAGCTATCTTAGTGGTCTATTATGTACGAAATATAGAATATACCATTGAAGACACGGAAGTCATAGTTAAGAAAGGACTCATCAACAAAACCATTAAGCATGTTCCTTTTAGAACTATTACAAATGTTTCGTCACGATATGGAATTTATGACCGAATATTAGGTATTGGGACATGCGAAATAGAGACAGCTGGGAAATCAGGACAACAAACAGGTCCCGAAGAAAAAATTGAAGGAATTCGAAATTTCAGTGAAGTGAGGGATGTTGTTTTGACGGAACTTCGTAGATTTCGCGGACAATATGCCACTACGACCGAACTCGAACAACCCTCTCAGTATGAAGAATCAATGGGAGATTTCATCCTTCAGAAAGAGTTACTTGATGAACTACGAGAGATTAAAGAGATCCTCTCAAAAAAAAGTCAAAATAATCGGTGATAAAAATGTATTGGGAAGAAATCGTGAAAGGAAAACCCTTCTATCCACTTATTGCTTTACGGAATAAGTTTATTCTGTACATATTGACCGCTTTCATAGGAATTACAGCAGCAATATTTGGTTTCGGTTCATTCATAGCATTTATGAGTGGATTTGACAGTGATCCCTCTGGGGATGGTTTTGGACGCTGGATTTCAAGTTCATGGCCAGTCCTTGTTTTTGTGTATTTCGTGATATGGTTGGGACTTATTCCAATTCTTATCATCTTGGTGGATTATTACGTACGGACAATGGAATTTGTTATTCTGGACAATGAGGTAATTGTAAAAAAAGGGGTTCTCAATAAAGAGGTGAAACACATTCCATTTCGTACAATCACGAATGTCAGCTCTCGTTATGGAATTTATGACAGGATTTTTCAAATCGGTACCTGTGAAATTGAAACTGCAGGGAAATCAGGCCAACAAATGGGTCCTGAAGCCAAGATTGAGGGAATTAGTAACTTCATTGAAGTCAGGGATCTCATTTTAGACATGCTTCGTCAGTTTCGTGGACAATACGCGACTACAACAGAACTTGAGTCTCTGCCTTCCTCTTTAACCTCAAGGCAAGGATTTCACGGAGAAATGCTAGCTGAATTGAGGGAAATTAAAAGGATACTTTCAGAATGATTCCCTCTCTCTTTTTCTGTGAAAGAAACAGGTCAAGGCGAAATATAAGAACTTGCTATAATATAAATCTTATGCTTCCGCCAAAAATTACTTTAAAAATGATTTACAATATCACAAAAGATAGTCTATGGTGAGATGTTATTGAATATCATTGAAATCGAGAATTTAACTAAACGATTTAAAGACAATGTGGCGCTCGATAATGTTTCTCTTACAATTCAACGAGGAGAAGTATTTGGTTTATTAGGTCCAAACGGGGCGGGAAAAACTACCCTCATTCGCTTGTTAATTGGGCTGATTAAACCAACATCTGGAACCGCCCGTATTCAATACAACGGTCTTGGTCCATTTGATATTAACAAAGACATTATGGAGATCAGAAAAAAAGCAAGTCTTCTGCCTCAAGAGGCAGATGTTTATGAAAATTTGACTGCTAAAGAGAACATCATGTATTACGGCCAAATCTATGGTAATGTGCCTAATGGAGAAGTTCGTAGACGCACTGAAGAATTAATTGACATGATTGGTCTTCGAGGTCGGGAAAACGATATCACCAAGGAATTTTCAGGAGGAATGAAACGGAAAGTTCTTGTTGCACGCGCTTTAGTGATGGATCCAGATTTGATTTTCCTAGACGAACCTACCACAGGTATTGATATACTTGGGGCACGTACAGTCCGGAATTTAATCAAGAGATTAGCTAAGGAACTAAATAAGACAGTTATCCTAACTACTCATGATCTATCAGAAGTTGAAGAGCTTTGTGATCGTGTTGGGATTTTAGTTAAAGGAAAACTCGCTGCGATTGGTAGTCCTGACGAACTTGAACAACAATTTACACGAGCTCACCTTGAAGATGTTTTCATTGGCCTTACAACTGGAGAAGGTGTTTTAGAGGAGGATTTGACTACAAAGAAGAGGCGGGGATTTATTTCTCGCATTTTAAGACGAAGGTGATGAAATGAGTACTGTTAAACAAATAATGGCCCTGGTTAAACAGGAGCTGCAGAGTGCACGACGAACGCGATATGTGATTTTTACGTTTGTATTAATGCCAATTTTCATGTGGGGTTTACAGGGTGGCGTACAGATGCTCCTAGGTTTCGTTATGGGCTCTTCTCAAGAAGGTGTGACCATTTTTTTTGTAAATTATGATGAAGGAAATACAACTTTTGATCTAAATCTCGGAGACGAATTTCTTGATAAACTTAAGAATGCCACACAAACCAATACTTCCATTTTACATGGTGCTAAAATTAATCATATAAAGTATGTAAATATGGATTATGATGATCTATATCAGAAAATTCACAATTCTGAAACCGCTAGTGATTATACTCCGTGTATTATTATTCCCAAAAATTTCACGCAAGTATATTTGGACTTTAATGTAACAGAGGGCGATATTCCTCCTGTGGTAGAGTTATATTCTCTCCCAGGTGGAATCATTGGATCTTCTATGCTTGAAGCTGGTGTTTGGTCGATAGTTTCTGAATTCAATATTGTCGAATATCATAAAGTTGTAAGTTTTGCCTCCTCACCAGTTATTTTCTCAAAGGAAGAGGGTGCTGCATCTAGTTATGGTCTTGGATTCGTTGCAATGATATCGATTATGGTGGCCGTCTTAGCGCCAGCGCCATTTGTGTCGACGTCTTTTGCTGGGGAAAGAGAGAAGAAGACCATGGAATCACTCCTTGCTTTACCAATTTCTCGTTTCAACATTCTTCTCTCAAAACTTCTTGCTGGGATGGCTCTTATTGGGATATTTGCATTAATGAATATAGCTGGATTGTTCCTATTCTCTGCAATGATTGATGTTGCTGCGGGATCTATCGGCGAAGAGGAATATTCCTCCATCTTTGCAATCGAACCTTCACCAATCATGTTGGTTTTAGTCGTTTCTATGATGTTGCTTTCGGCATTTGTCGCCATCGGTATAGGCATATCCTTGGCGAGTTTAACTAACGATGTGCGTTCCGCAGAGTCTATGTACAACATGTTCATGATGGTACCTGCTATGGGTGTTGGATTTATTGGGATGTTCGGGGGTATCCCAGAACGAGCTTTTGGTGGTGCTGGAGTCATATTATACATCATTCCTTGGGCTCATTCGATCTCTATCCTATCTAAGGGATTATATCCTCAAACCTATGCTTCTAGTGCCTTAACACGTGGTCTACCTGGTGGAGGAATTGCTATGGATTTAGTTATCCACTTTGGATACTTAATAATAGTGATTCTAATCTGTCTGTTCATTGCTTCGAAAGTTTTCGAGCGTGAGGGTATCCTAACTTAATACTCTCCTCCCTCTTTTTTTGACACAGAACTTAGTTTTCTTTTCTCTTTCAAATGTTCATATACAGCATTAAGGGCAAAGGTCCAGGCTGACATTCCTTGATGTTGCCGTAAAACAGTGAGCCCCTGCTCAGTAATACCGCTTGGAGTGGCTAGAGTATTTAACATAATGTCTAATCCCTTTTTTGGTTCGTTTAATGCCATATTAGCTGCACCTCGTACTGCTTCAAGAACTAAGTTTCGTGCTATTTGATGTGGTACTCCAGCTTGTGCTGTCCAAGAAATTATTTCATTTAACAAAGCATAGATCCAGCCATAAAATGCGCCTATCACACTAGCAGGGGTAAATATTGATTCGTCTGTTAAGATATGGACTTGGCCTAAAAGAGCTAGCAATTCTCGTGCTCGAAGATTATCGGGGAATAGCAGCGTTGGACTTTGATTTATTGCAGCACAAGATATTGGCATTGCTCGAACCACTGTGGCTGGTGTTGTTAAAGGTTTCAATGTCTCGAGTGATAAACCAACAGCTACAGAGATCACTGTATGGTCAGGTTGGAAATTAATTTTTTCAGATACTACTCTCGTATCTTCGGGACGAGTCGTTAAAACGATTATATCAGATACATTCACAACTGCTTGATTATTTTTCGCAACTGTTGCTCCAAACTGCGTAGCTAAGCTTGCTGACTTCTCTACATTACGAGGTGAGAGAATAATCTCAATATCTTTAGATGCTTTCCTCAAACCTTCAACTAGATAGCTAGCTAGATGACCAATCCCGATGATCCCGACCCGTTTAATCATTTTTTACCCTCCTTTGTTATTTTAAGAAGATTTTCTAACATATCTTCTACTCGATGACAGACTACAGCTCCCATGGCTCTTAGTTCATTTGTCACATCAACTGGAAGGCTTGTTAGACTATCATCTGGGATCTGGTTAAGTTTTCCACCTATAAAGACTGGTATATCTAACTCAATTTGGTTCATCTCTTGATATAGTGACTGTAGATAGGATAAAGCAACACCGTTGTAAGTACTGATGGCGATAAAATCGGCTCCACTCGTCTTGGCATATTTAGCCACAACATCTGGATCAACGCTGACACCAGCATCAATTAGTTCAAGTCCTAATAGCCTTATAACCTGCTCAAGAAGGATTTTGCCATACTCGTGTACATCAGTACAGGCAACACATATAGATATAGTGTGCTGTAATTTCTCTCGATCAGAGGAGTCAATGGAAGAGACTATTCTTCTGCTTTTTGTTTCTAATTCTGTAATAGGAGTAGCTTGTACAATCGGAATTCGTTTACGCAAATGATTTTCTTGATGTTTTCCAGGACCAAATAATTCCTCTAATCGTTTAGCTCCAATTCGACGGATTGCTAGAAGTAATTCGAAAGGATTGTTGATATTAATTCCAGCTTCATTGAGACCGCTTAAAACACGTTTTTTGAAGTACTGACCTGCCTTAACCAAGGTATCTACAGTTTTATCTACTAAATCCATATCAAACATGTTCTTAAAGCCTTCAGCCCTGTGGATTAATCTGTTGGCAAAGAGATGGGCATTAACAATCTCGTTGACTTCAGGAATCCGCATTGCTTCTGTTACTGGAACAGGATTGAGTCCATGGCCAGTTGGTAGGTAATGTTGAGCAATAATATCAATTAATAGATAACTAGCAAGATTAGCGTAGTTTTCCACCTCCCTAGCAACAAATATGGTTGTATTTCCATAAACCATACTCCCAGGTGTTTTTGTTACTTGAGCTAAAGCTCGTTGAAACGCTAATCGAGTCAGAGGATCAGAGAACGTGTGCCCATAACAATGTGAAACATGTCCACCGATCAGATCCTCAATAATGTATTTTTCTATCAGAACTGCTCCAATACTACAAGACATGTCATAAAACAAAGCAGCGAACCCATCATCTAAATTCGAGTGAATCATAATTTCTACTGGTTGTGCAGCACACAAGGCTAAGGCTTTAACAGTCTCTGCTGTTGTTTTTATATCATCGTCCCATCTCGGCATTTGGAAAGTGAAGTACTGACCAATATTCCCAATACTCGTTGATCCAGCCTTAAGCGCTGCTACTGTGTTTTCAACTGCTGCTGGTGTTCCAATAACAAAGTCGCCAAAATGAGGTGCAACTGGTGCAGAGTGGGTTAGATCTATGAAATCCTCAGGTTTTCCTAGTATTAAACCAGTTCCTCGCGGCATATTTGATCGTAGAGTAGAGGGATACCCCATACTCCAATCTAGACAAATTCCATATCGATCTATTCTGTAACCTGCAGCTTCAATCTGGTCATAAATCTTGAAGTAAGCCATTTTACTTTTCGTAAAACTGCGATACCCTATCTGACCATGAAGCATGATAGTTCTTTCAGCTGCTCGCAGGCGCTTATACTCACTCTCCGATTGGACATCATAAGTGGTTAGAAATGGACAGGAACCAAGGTTCACGCTATGACTCAATCTCTCTCCTTCCCCTAACAGTTCATTTATATCAGGTAAATCTGTTTCAGGTAAAATGTGATTTCGATCAAGGTTTAACATGATTTTTATCCCTTTTAAGTGAATTCCTGATTTATGGGTCTTCGCTTACGATTAAGATATTCACATTGATTTTCCTAAAGTGTTAAAATTTAAATATATAAGATAAAATTAAAAATGAACAATACCTTTTCAATAAAAAAATATGAGAAATATCATTGCATGAAGAATTAGGAAGAATAAATAAAGTGAATCTTAAATCTGTTGTGGATTCATCATTCCTATATAATGCATTTCAATTGGAAATCCTTCACTATCTATATCTTCTATTCGATCGGATCATATTAGTACCTTCTGTCTTATCGGAATGTTTTCCGATAAGTATATATCTACTTCGACACTATTGATGATCCTGAAACAAGGGTGGGAAACAGTAATTTATGCTAGTTTCCATCGCTCCAAAAATCAACTACCTAAACTCGTTGAGAATAAAGGAAACATTCACAGACATTGCTAGTCATATTAAAGCAGGAGGAGAATGGGATATTAAGAAGTATTGGGAAGAAATCTCTGATATCTTGGTAACACCTTTGATTTAATTTTTTTTACTACTAGGAAATCTCTGCAGTTTATATTCAATTCTAATCAAATTTTATGTGAATATCTTAACTAAATCATGAATGGTTATTCGATTAAGCTGAAATCAATCGATAAGATACCTGAAGTTTTTATTCAAGCAATACATCAATTTGGAGATACTGGATTTTTTTGATGAATTCTTCACAGAAGTAGAAAGAGGAATCATGGATAAATTCGATTCAATAAAGAAATATTATGCTTTGTTTTTTGACAATGCACGTTTGGATAAGAGTTTGTTTACAATATCATTACATGATCTTGTATAATCAACAAATAAATCAAAAAATCTTATATTTTCAATCATAAATCTTTCCAGTTTGCTTTTCTCCTTCTTATCCCCCTCAGTATTCTTTATGTTAAGTAAAAATTGATTTTTAACAATCTCTCTAGATTTCAAAAAAATTCGATTCATAACTCGAATGGTTGACAATAAATTGTCTATTAGAGTATATCTTGATTCATAATATTTTTTTCTGTCCTTGGGTTTTTTAATTAATTGAATTATATTAAGTTTTAACAAATCAGAGAGTGTTATTGACACAGTAGAGCGACTGTAGCCTGTAATCTTGCTAATATAATTCTGTGTAATTGGTTTTCCTTCTATGAAAAATAAAAGGCCCATTGTGACCAACTCTTTTCTTTTTCCAATTCTGGAATGCTGACTTGAAGCTTGATTATTAAGAAAATCTCTTTTTATCATGTCTAGAGAGTCATTCGATCTAACAGAGTAATCTATATTAATTTCATCATCCTTAAAATTATCCTCATTGAAGTCTTTTTCCGATATTTTAGAAATTAAATATGGATTGGTAACATAATTACCAAGATTTTTTTGAAAAAATGTAACAGCAATATGAAAATAAGTTGTAGCTCTCTGATACTCGTCTAAAAAATTCTTAAAACTTTGTGTGTCAAAATTCTGGGTTTTAAGCAAACTTAATCTGTATAGATATTCAGGTATCTGTTCTGAACTGATTTTTGTTAATTCTAAACCTTCTTGTAACAAATTCTGAAAATAAATTGATAAATCTTGTGGACAATGATAATACTTCTTTCTTTCTCCTTTTTTACGAGTTTGAAAAACTAGAAATTTACTGGTTGATTCAGTTAATTTTGAAAGTGTATCTGATACAGTCGCTCTGTTAAGGCCAGTTAAACTAATAAGCTGATCTTGAGTAAGGGGTTCTTTTTCCATGAGTAGAGTAAATAATACACGAATAAGGGACGTATCAAACCAAGTGAGCGTCTGTTCCATGAAATTAAGATAATTTCTCTTTATATTCAATAAGGGTGATTGAGTAAGCGTAGGTACCATTGAATTCATGTCCAATTAGATGAAAAATAGAAAATTTTAAATATTTTATTAATTTCTAACATTTCTAATAATTATGAAATTTTCGATATTTACGAAAAGTATAAATATCTGTGCGTAAGTTCGGTCATTTGCAACATTCATGCAAAAAATATTCATTTAGGTTTTCAAAATGAATAAATCGAAAATAAGAATACAAAATTTAACGAAATATTACGGAAAAACATGTGGAATTGAAGACTTAAGTCTCGAAATTAAGGAAGGGGAAATATTTGGGTTTCTTGGTCCAAATGGAGCTGGCAAAACCACCACTATTCGTTGTATGATGAATATTCTTCTTCCTACTAAAGGAGAAATTTGGATCAATGGTGACAAAGTCACCAGAAAGAACTCAAATATTCGAGAGGGCATTGGGTATATCCCAGGCGAGTTTATACTTCCAGAGAACTATACGGTTGATGAATTTCTATCTTACATACAAAACATGCGAAAAAGACCTAGTAAAAGACGAGATGAGCTAGTTCGTCGATTCTCATTGCCTCATAAAAAAAAGATAGGTGAACTCTCTAAAGGCAACAAACAAAAAGTTGGTATTGTTGCTGCATTTATGCATGATCCAAATGTCTTAATCTTGGATGAACCAACATCTGGACTCGATCCTCTCCTTCAACAAGAACTTTATGATCTTCTTTTAGAAGCAAAAGAGCAGGGAAAAACAATTTTTTTCAGTAGTCATAATCTTGCAGAGGTTCAAAGAATTTGTGATCGTGTAGCTATTATCAAAGATGGCTCTTTTGTTAGTGTCGAAGAAGTTAGCACTCTGAATAAAAATACTCCACGAATCTTGGATGTTTATCTTAAAAGTCCTAATGAGGAGCAGCTTAAGTCTTTTGGTGACCATCTACTTAAAATAGATGATAATAAAGTACGCATACTAGTACGTCATACAGATTCTATTAAGCCATTCCTTGAAAAACTTCTTTTAATGGAACCTGAAGAGCTTTCCTATCCTCCTGCTAGTCTTGAAGATTATTTCATGCAGTTCTATAAGAAAAAAGAATAGAGGTTAATATAATGTATGTTCCTAAACAGTTTGAGCTTCTATATCTCCGTTTTATAAGACACAAAGCAGTGTTTGGACTTTCAATAATTCTTTTTGCCGTAATAACACTCTTTTTTCCAATAATTTACCCTGGTGAGCTTTCAATGGAGAACATCGTTGTTTATTATGAAAGATTCATTGGGGAGATCGTGTATGATAATCCTGGTTTCCATTTATGGACCATTATAGCTGCGGGGTTAATATTAAGTATTTATTTTCCCTTAGTATCAATCCTTTTAGGCGTCAATATCTTACCCTTTGCAGAAAAGGATGGAAAAGAATTATTATTTTCAACCCCGAAATCTTTAACAAGAAGCTATCTTGAGAATTCTCTTTTAGTTATTCTTTTAATATGTCTATTGTGTATTCCAAGTTTTGTTTTTTCAGCCATTTTTCTTATTATTAATAATAGTCCTGATTCAGTTGCAAATTTAGCTATCAGCTTTATTCTGGGGGGGTTTCTTGCTATTTTTGTTACTTTCCTCACTGCATTTGGATGTACAATTACATTTTCTAAAAAAATGGGTTATTTTGTAGGAGGGGGGTATACTGTACTAGGATTCTTTTCAGACATGGCCTTGAAGGGTAATAAGGATTTTGAGTTTATAATGGATTTAAACCTTTTTTCTAAAGCCAAAATTACTCAAAATGCTATCAGTGGTACTTGGAATGAAGAATTTATCATTTTAGTTCTAATTCTTTCTCTTATATTAGCTATAGTGTCTATTTTCATGTTATATCGAAAAGATTTCATTGAAGGTGTTTCTAAAACATCTTCGAGTATCGAATCAGAACAAGAAAAAAGAGCTGTTACCCAAAAATTATCAATCATTAGAACACCGACAGAAAAACTAATTTCTAAACTTGGTTGGAAGTTTCCTGCTTTGACTGATCAATTATTCTCCATTGCTGGACTTTTGACAATTTTTTCGGTGATAGTAATAATCCTCACTATAATGCAGGCATCTGGTTACGAAGGAGAAGCAAAAACGGCTATGACATTGGCAAGCATTGATCTACCTTTTATCGATGCAGCAGTGTTTAATTATGAATTAATGCCGACTTTTGAAGGATGGTTTACCCTTGAATTTCTCGCTTGGGCATGGATGATCCCCTTTGGACCATATATCCTGATTGTTACAAATAATATTATATTTCGTGACAAAAAAAATAGAATTGCTGAAGTTACTTGGGCACTACCAAAAAGTGAAAAAAGCATGATTCTCAATAGAACAATAGCATCACTTATAGGACTTGTTACATTATTTTTCATCGGTTTTATCAGTTATATTTTCATTGATCTTGCTATGGAAAATAATGGTGATTTAATAAATGCAGCTACAAGTTATTTGATCTTTACTTGGGGATACTGCATATTTTTCATTATCTTCCTCTCATTAGCATTGATTGTCCCATATAAGCACGCTCAAAAAACCTTATTAATCGGATTCACAATCAGTATTCTCCTCCTTTTAGCAGGATTTATAACTGATAATTTCTTGCTGCTTATCTTAACTCCATTTAGTTATTTCGACTTTATAGGGGTATTTTTGGGCGAGAAAACTCTTATAGATGTCCTACCCAATGCTTTGGTTTGCACTTTCATTGCTATTATGATATATACAATTGTTCTAAGCAAAATTATTCCTTCAAGAGATAGGTTAGTTTAATAATCATTCTCCTTTTTCCCTCTTTTTCTGATAAAAAATCCCTAAATTAATGAGGGAATTGAGAAATGTTAGTGATTAGTTTCCTACCTATTTCCGCGTTTGTTTCCGTTTTACCAAGATTATTAGTGGAATTACTCCTATAAATGTTAAAACAAAGGATAAAGGAAAAACGAATCTAAAGAAAGAGTTAACTCTTTAAATCTTCTTTAAATGATTCTAGTTAAAATCCTTACTCAAACAAGAATTTGAGTGCTTTTTCTTTTATTTTTTCCATGGTTGCGGAATCAATAGTTTCTTCGGTATATTCGATAAGTAAGCTAAGTTTTCCAGCACAAGTTACTGCACCCAATACTAAACCTACAATAGTTAAAGGAAACATACCACCAGGATGCAGGATTAAACGATCTAATTCTAACAATCCGTACATTTTGGGGAAATCCAATCGTGTGAGATTTGTTACAGCAGTTCCTAAAAATAGTTTATCTAGAGAGTCCATCTTTTGTCTTTTAAGAAGAGATGAAACCACATCATCTTGATTACTGAATGTAGAAAGTTTCTCGTGTCGTGGAAAGTCTGATGGGACAAGTTTCCCTATCATTTTGTAACAAAGCGATTCCATAATGCCTGGTTCAAGGTAACACCAGGGTAACAGCTCTTTGAATAGGTTCTTGTTTATATAGAGCGATTTCACTCTTTGATGAAGATTTCGAGCATTATCCCAGAAATTCGTTTTACTGTTATATTTATACTTCAGATTTACTCCACCAGCAAAATATCCTATCGCTTCCCCTGCTGGTCGTTGGAGCCGATCCCTAAGGTTACCAGCAATCACTATATTTGGATTGACTTCATCGACCTGTATAATAGATTGAGCACCTGCAAACGCAGCCGTTAATGCAGTATTTACTGTTACTCCCTCTTTTCTACATCTGTCAACTAATGCAGAAGTTTGTGCTTCGGAAAGTTCAATTGAGAGTAATTGGTGTTTATATATTTTCCAATAAGCCTCATTGAGATTTTTGTAATCTTCTTGATCGAAATATATTTCATTCTTTTTCCATTTCTTACTGATTCTATTAATAAAATACTTGACAATAGCGTTAATGGAAACATCTTGTGGTAAATTATCTTTGTCAATTGGAACTGGGTCAGATAATACCTCCACTTCTCTAGTTGGGTTCCCAAGATGTATCATTATATCTCTTGCAAGATATGCTAATGACATCCCATCACATATAATATGATGACATAAAATTATCAATTCAGATATTTCTGGAGAACGTACTAGAATAAATCGAATAGCAGGACGGTCCTCAAAGTCAAAAGGAATTTTACAAGCATCCTGATATATCTCAATCCAGTGTTCATCCGATTCTCTTTTTATGATTTCTATTGGGATTTCTTTAACCTCTTCCGACGTAAACCATAGATTATGATCATTATCCTCATAAATTCGAACCCTGAGGTTCAGATGTCTCTGTTGGACTTTACTAACAGCATCTTTCAACATACTCTTGGAAATATTACCTTTTATCCGAGCTATCATTGCAACGATTGCATAAGGGCATCGATTAAATATTCGTTCTAAAGGAGTAACCTTTCTTTCGTAATTTTGTAGTTTTATTGTTTCTGACATTTGTTACATGACCTTTTTTATTCATCTTTTTACCTGAATCTCTTCTTTGTAATTTCCATTTCTACAGCCAATTCCTTTTCATATCAACTTATTTAAAATGGTGAAAGATGATTAATTTTTTTAATTACACTTTTGTGAAGCTAGAAGACAAGATCTTAAAATTTATATATGAACAAAGCTGACTTTTTATGACAATTCTCAATTCTATTGCGATAAAATGTCAGTGTCATCATGAGTTTGATTTATAATGTTCTACGATGGATTATCTCCAACACCTTTTCATTGGATACTTGGAGTAGTGATTAATTTAGTCTTAATTGCCTTTATAATCTTCTTTCCGAATAATATCTTGCTATTATTGGCTATGTTAATACTCATAACTTTGTATGGAATTTTTATTTCATTGAAAAATAATATCTAAAATAATAAAACCTCCATCTTCAAAATCTTGAACATATGTGCCTCTTCGCATCTGCGGTTTAATATGAACTCAATAATCAAGATTTGAGTACAATAATGGCGAAATAATGATTTTATGGCAATAATCATCAGTTTCGAGGTGTTCTCATTGAATAATGAAAATCAAGAAAGTTGGAATACTATTTCGAAGTCATATCAAGGAGAAAAAAAAATCTCCCTAGAGGATGTACATTATGGCCCTGTGACTCCTGGTGAAAGAGAATTAAGTTTACTAGATGATGTAATGGGTAAAAGAGTACTGGAACTGGGTTGCGGAGGTGGACAGAACTCAATAGTACTAACCAAATGGGGCGCTGAAGTAGTCGGATTAGACATATCGGAAATTCAGCTAGAATATGCGAACATACTTGCGAAAAATGAGGGTGTAAAAGTTGAGTTTGTTCAGGGAAGAATGGAAAACTTAACTCGATTTAATGATGACAATTTTGATATTGTACTTTCTTCTCATGCTATTGGTTATGCTGACGATTTAAAAGCAGTTTTTATGGAAACTAAACGAGTGTTAAAACCTAGAGGCTTTTTAGTGTTTTGTTTTGAACATCCGATTTATTTAACAGTCGGACCAGCATTAGAAAATGGAGATTTAAGAGAAGTACGTAATTATTTTGATAGAACTCGAAATGTCTGGGACTGGATATGCTTTGATGGAACCAAAGCTACATTTAATCAAGGGGATTGGTTAATTTCGGAGATTATTAATGGATTAATTGAAACTGGAATGCAGATTGCACGAATAGAGGAACCTCGAGCATACGATATTGCTAATATGGATGTAAAAGCGATTTCAAAAATACCATATATCTCAGAATTTAAAAATCAGGAATATATAAGTAAATTTGTCCAAGTAATAAGAATGATCCCTTTTTCATTGATAGTCAAAGCTAGGAAAATAAGAAAGTGATCTATGCTATAAGATAATCACATAAAACCATAGGAGA
>JAHQWW010000075.1 GCA_029856365.1 Candidatus Hodarchaeota archaeon | reverse complement strand
GAAGACAAAAATTTGTTCAAAATCAGATAAAATCTGTTAAGACTGTTCTATCCCTATTAGGATCTCTAGAAATACCTATCATTTATGTTCCTGGTAACGTTGACTGTTATGAGGTTCAGCAATTCCTTAGAACTTGGTCATCATCAAAATTATTTTTTTTAAACACAAAAGCAATTCATATCGGATCGCTAAGAATTTTGGGTTTTGGTGGATCCTTATTTTCACCAGATAGATATAAACAACCATTATGTGATATGGAATTCCTTCCACACGATTTTTCAACTCGTCTAAAACCTTTATACAAGTTAAGTAAAACTTCTAACTCTACTTCTTTTGATATTCTAATTAGCCATGAACCACCAGCGTTTCGTTATAATACAACTATTGGTGAAATAACAGGAGGATCAGCTTCAATTTCAAAATTTATAGACCATATGAAACCCAAAATAGTGATATTTGGACATTATCATGAATTACCTCTTATAAAAAGAAAAAATAAAATAATTTATGTAAATCCTGGACCGCTTACCTGTTATTATTTTGCTTTACTTCAAATTGAAAAAAATTTTATTCATGTGAGTCTTAAAAAAATAAATCCTGTGAGATTTGATTTCAAAAATATGATCTATAGTTACCGATCAACCATTGTTCGTGATTTTAGGTTTGTATAAAACCTGATAATTAAGAAAAAATCAGATTCTTTCAGCTATTCTCCACATTTTATACTCGTACCGTTGTTTCTAGACGAATCCCTCGTCTATCGATCGTTACTGGAACTGAAATTGGTAGAAGGGTGCTTTTCCAAGATTTTTGAACTGAAAAGTTGATTGCTATCTTTCCCCCACCAACACGACCGAAGGAAATGTCAAAAACAAAATCAGCTAGATGTGATGCGAGTACTTCAACAGCAGGACCATGTAAGTTTTTAACCATTAATATAAAGTGGATCCCCGATCCACGCTCTCTTACAACATGCTTAAGAGCTTCCATTGCGATGCTTACACTTTCAATAGAATTATTACGAATTAATGATGAAATTGAATGAATACATGTACAAACTTTATCATATTGAATTATTTCTGGAATAAACAGTCTAGTAAAGTATCGTAATGAATCTTGTGCGTATTCATCTCCTAAATCTACTCCAGGAACCGATTGTAACCCAATAACAGCTCCTTCAGCTGCTATTCTAGCAGTAAAAGCATCCATAAACTTCCATTTTTCTCCAGCTTCAATAAATGGCTGAAGATGGAAATTATAGATCGACATTTCTTCCACTATTTCTTTAGGCCGCCCATCGTAAGACAAATAAACGACTTTTTCAGTAGCTTTGGTTTTTAACATCCGAAATAGCACTTGTTGTGTGAAAAGCTCAAATTTAGTCCCTGGTTCACCTAGTACAAGAATGACGCTCTTATTCGGAATTCCAGGATTCTCTTCCCCTCCAAGGAATATATCTAACGATAGAACACCAGTACGAATTACTTGACTAGATTCCAAATTCTGATCACCTAATCCATTAATTACTTAACCATATTATAAGTATTAAAATTTTCTTTTTTCACTCTCTCTTTATTAAAAAGGGTTCTTATTTTAAAATAAATATTTAAGAGTAAGACAGATGGGGATTATTGTGATTTATCATTCTTTTATAATCGTGACGAAAATCATATTTAACCACAAAAAAACAGTGATGAGCGCATTTTTATGTATGATGTCGATCCATTAGCCCTTCCTTTTGAATTCAAGGGATTTGGTTCCAAAAGTGATGTTGGATGTCTACTCCTTCATTCATTTACGGCAAGTCCAAGTGAAGTTCGACCTCTAGGAGTATTTTTACGAAGTTGTGGTTATTCTGGAATTGCTCCATTATTACCTGGACATGGTAGTGTACCAGAGGAATTGAGACAAACTACTTGGCTAGACTGGTATTCAAACGCGAGGGAAGGACTCTTTTATTTACTACAGAATTACTCTAAAATAATTGTGATTGGGGTAGCTTTGGGATCAGTGCTAGCTACAATGCTAGCTGCTTCGCCAGAAAGAGACCAAATAAACGGATTAATTCTTATATCCCCAAGTCAACATTCTCCCTCAACATTGGTTAAAACAGTTTTACCTTTTCTCAAGTTTATTAAAAAAGACTTCTCTACAATTTCAGAGGTGGAAGCTGAACTAATGAAAAAGGTTTCTGATGAGGAGAGAGAGCAGTTCTACTATTCGAAAAGGCCAACAGAATCGTTGATCGAACTTTACAGGGTTATTGGGTTCACAAATCGGCGATTATCTCTTATTACTCAGCCCACCCTAATTATTCATAATGAGAATGATATTCTTTCTCCAGATTTCATTTATGATAAATTGGTGAATTGTCCCTATAAAGAACGCTGGACTCATGAAAAAAGAGCTCGTTGGTTCTTCTATTCTGAAGAAGCTCAATCAGCATTTGAAAAAATAGATTCTTTTCTTGAAAATCACTGTATTTAGGAATTACAAAGGCCTATCTATATTTCTTGGGGGTAATTCGATAAAGAACACTTACGAGAGGGATACCAAACCAAAAGATAAGAGATAACGGAATAATAGGGAAGAAACGAGGGATTCGAGTACCCCATACTTTTCCTGGGTTAAATATACCATAAGGATCAATTTTCTTTTTTAGTCGTTTCATTTCATGAAATTTTTGTCCGAAAATTAATCCTGAATATGCACTAAGCCAAAGACCACTACTGTAAGGTCTGCCTTTCCAGTGACGAGTGGAATATATAATATCGATAAACCTTAACCAATGATAAGCATAAGTAAAAGAGCCAATAAAAGGTAATGACCAACGTCTCATATCAACGGGGAACCACACAAACATAACACATAGGTCATCCGATGTAGACACAAGTTCTAATGCATATGATCCTCGTTCGTAACGTTTAGATAGTATCTCAATAATCTTCTCTAAGTGAATAGTTGGTATAAGCACCTCTGCTATTATGAGGAATGGTCCTCTACGTTTTAGTTTAATTGTATCAAATCGATCATTCCAAAATGTCTTGCCTAGGTCATTTGATTGTACAACGAGTTGAAATTCATTTTTAATTTCATTGAATTTTCTTTGATTCCAGTCTTCCTCCAGAAAACTCATGGAAATAACTCCTCCAGTGTAATTTTGAGACCCCCAAGGTGATAGATTAGATTTAGGATTCTTCCAAATTAGATTATGATAATCATCATAACGTAAAAAAAAAGGTAATAATTCTTGATAGACTGGAATTGCTTTCACTAACTGGTTTTGGTGAGAAGACGAGACAATTTTGTGAATTATTTTTGAAAAATTCTTTATTTTTAAAGTAACTTTCCAAAGAATACCCAAGCTTCCGCAGCTGCCTATAAATACCTCAGGATCTTCAAGGTGGAATTCCCTTCCCTCTTTTCCAATAACGGTGACATTCAGAATACTTTCATTAACACTGCCAAATTTGGCTGACCCCACACCGTATCCACCTTGAGTAACCCACCCACCAATTGTTGACGATGGTGCAGATGAAGGATATGATTTCAAAGTCTTCCCTTTAGATTCAAGGAATTTGCGAAGATGTTCCCAAGTTACTCCACATTCAGCTTCAACGGTATTTTTTTCCTCATTTATAGCTATTATCTTATCAAAAAAGGTTAAGATAACGATAATACCGTTCTTTATAGGTAATACTCCACCATATCCACTAGTTCCTGCTCCACGGGGAATAAGAGGGATCTTGTATTGTTCGCAAAGACTAATAATTCTTTGTAATTCTTCAATATTCTTAGGCTGGATAATTGCGAGACAATTAAAATTAAAGATTAAACGCGTGATTTTAGGAAGATCACCTATATCTCGGCTATAAAGAAGTTTCTCATATTTCTCGATGAAGACCTGCATTCCTGTTTCTCGAAAAGTATTAAGATGTATTTGAATCTGTTTTCGTTGACGCCTCAACACCAAGAAGTAGATAAACAGGATAACTAAACCCAGTAACGTTATGAATAACCCGATTAGGAGATATTCGTGATTTACATATCCTTCGGGTAGTAAAAAAGACAGCAAAATAAAATAACCCAATATGAACACTATTAATAACATAAACCACATAAAAAGTGTATCATATGTGCGCAATTTAACTTTGCTCCAAAGAGAAGGAAAAATATATCTTTTTCAAGGTTTGATTTGATAGCACACTTTTTCTATTTCTAATATAGATATTTTTGAACACCTTAGTAAGAGACTTTTAAAAACATTTGATAATAACTTTGATTGATTAGCTCAAGTCATCAATTATTATTTTACAGGACTAAGAAACAGAAGATCTGATCAAAGGAATATAACACAGAGGTATCAAATAATAATGAAAAAAAAATTGGTAAATCTTTGTAAAACTCAGTATATCATGTTCGATTTCGATGGAACCATTGTAGATTCAATGCCATTTTTAGAGAATAATGCAGTATATCTTCTAACAAATTCCTATGGATTTTCTACCGAAGAAGCTCAGAAAAGCTATCGTGAAACTACAGGACTTCCATTTATTCAACAAATGGAAATTATAGCTCCTAAAAAAGATAATGGTAAAATAGTAACTGAATTCGAAAAAATGAAACTTGAGCGAATCTTTGAACAACAGCTATTTGCAGATTCCTGCGTGGTACTTCGAGAACTGAAACGACGTGGATATAAATTAGGAATATCTAGTGGTACAATTGAATCAATAATAACTAATTATCTTAAGAAACATGGATTGAATATGGTCGATGATATACTTGGGTGGAGGCCTGGGTTTGAAAAGGGTACGGATCATTTTAAATTTGTTAAATCGAAATATAATTATTCTAGCTCCGAGATTATTTTTATTGGAGATTCATTACATGACCTTAAAAGAGCAAAAATGAATGATATCTATTTTATTGGAAGAAAGGGAATGTTTCATAAAGAAGATTTTGAACAAATTCTTCCTGAAATAATTGTTATTTCATCATTGACAGAAATCTTAGACTTATTTCCAAACTTAGATGATGACTAATATGAACCTCAACTCAAAATATTTGATCGGATTTAGTGTTATAACAGTCCTTAGTTTTGGTTTTTTTCTTTCAAGCCTTATATTCTATATTCATCCTTCATTTAGACTGTTAACGCTAGGAATAATTACTACAATTACTGGAATGATTTTTATTGCTCTCTTATTTTCACCAGAAAGGATAAAAGGATATCAAGCTGAGTATGAGGCTTCCCCTGATTTAACGAACTTTAAAGTGGTAAAGGTGTACCCTGATAAGGTACAGAAAAGACCAGAAATTCCAGAAGTTGCTTTTTGCAGCACTTGTGGGAAAAAGATTCATAAACCATTTTATTGCGCGAGATGTGGACAGATCCTCTGTGGATCACATTATCTTCCTGGTAGTCATACGTGCAAGGAGGAGGTATGAATGGATCAAAAACCTGATTGGAAAAGTGATTTCACTAAAAAAACTATTCTTGATAGACTCCATCTATCTGTTCAAGAAATATCTGAACTAGGAATTGGGTGGTTAATTACAAGTTTCGTAATTCTCTACCTAACAGGAACTCTTGGCGATGTCATTCAAGAAGGAAAAATACCAGATGAACTGCTGATCTATCTGTTCGTCTTAGGCGTAAGTTTTTTTGCCCATGAATTATCTCACAAATTTATTGCCATCAAGTATGGTGCAAGAGCTTACTACAGGCTTAGTAAGGAAGCACTATTTCTAACATTAATTAGTGTTATAATTGGTTTTCCGATTCTTGCAACAGGAGCTGTGTTTTGGTGGGGTGAAGCCACTGCTTCTCAGGGAATTCGTGGTAGAGTTTCTGCTTCTGGGCCAATAACTAATTTTATACTTGCAGGATTATTCCTTTCCCTCCAAGGAGTTGGTGTTTTGTTAATTCTTGACAGCAGCATGATTTCATTAGGCTTAGCATTAAATTTTATTGGAATTGTTGGTGTTTGGTTGAATGTTTTTCTAGGGGTGTTTAATCTTCTTCCCATAGGCGTTTTAGATGGAGCAAAAGTACTCGCATGGGATCCAAAAATATGGATTTCATTAATAGGTTGCTTATTAGTTGTTGGCTTTTTTGGTGGAGGATTTATCCCCTTTCTTTAGTGAATTAATTTTGAAAAAACGAACATGGTGCATTGAAAGATTTCATTCTATTATTGAAGACCATGGATAGCGTTTACTAATCTCTTGAAGCAATCGATTGACTTTTTGCTCTTCAAAGGTTTTTTTATAACATAAACATAAGACTAAACCACCACGAGTCCTTTTAAACCTTTGATACATCGTTTTTACAGTATTGACAACGTCATAGACGATTAATAGATTAGCCTGTGGGAGGTCAATATCTCTTTCACCCACAGCAGTCATCACAAGTACGGCTTTTTCCTCTATTTCCTTAAACTTGTTAAGTACAGAGATCTTATTTCGAACTTGTCCAGTCACTTGAAAAGTTGTGACCCCAATTTGTTGAATTTCATCTTCGAGCTTTTGAGCTGTATCAAGAAATGAACATAAAACAACTGTTTTAGAATTCTGGGGTTGTTTTTTAATAAGCTCGAGTACTTTGTCAATCTTAGCGTTATATTCAGGTAAATCATAAATGAGATCCTTGGTTATCCCGAATTTCTTTAGGCGAAAGAGGAATTTTCGAAATTTTTTTGGTTGCATTGCAGTACAATATTTTCGTATTAGTAATAAGCCTTGATACTTCTGAGTGTTACCTGATTCTAACATTCCAGAAACTAGTGCGACTTGAGACGAGGGAATTGTTTCAAGAAGAGTCGGATGTTGTTCCATAGTCTCATCAATAATTAATTGTCGTAAGTCTTTAATGCCCTGATCTATCAAATCCAAAATTGTTTGTAATTCAGGACTCGCCTTCACATGATATCGCTGAATATAAGTATTCTGGATATAGTTTTTAATATCAGTTTGTGCTAGAAGTGTATCCATCCGAATGATGTGAAGTTCAGGAATACGTTTATCAAGTGAAACAATTTCAGGTTGAATCTCAATTTGATCTTTTGATTGATTATAAAGAATGTGAGAGTCTCGAATTGTTCCCGTCATTCCTACAATCCATGCACCAGAATATGCAAAATGTGGAATGAGATTATTGTAAGGAAAAATCAATAAACGGGAATCTCCATGACGTCGAACAATTTTGTCTATTTCGTTAATTATTACTACATTAAATTTTGGCTTTTTAGATTGGGGGAGTTTATTAAAGGCATTTGCAAATGTTTGGGGGGTTGCAGCAACCACTCGTGCTTCATCAAGAATTTTGTATCTAAGCCACCCTGAAGTTTTAGAAGAAAAAGCTTGAAATTCTGATTCACGAAAACCACCGTACTCCACTTTAAAGTAATGAATTGTTTCAGAGTAACTAATTGTAGAGTGTAGGAGTAGAAGAACTCTTTGTTCCGAGAGGACATCTTTTATTAGAAGAAATGCTAGAACACGTTTCCCCAATCCTGTATCTACCTCAACGACCGTGTTATGACCCTGTAGGAAGTTTTCTTTAAGTTTAGAAAGTATTATCTTTTGATATTGCCGTTGTTGAATCATACTTTCAGCAAGTTTATCGTTCTGCAGCTTTATCACAATTCAAAATAATTAATTTCAGAGTTATTATAAATTTACAAGTTCGCGTAAAACTATTTGAGATTATTTTAATTTTGACATCACAAATAAAATTTTCCATCTTTGGGTTTGATTGACACAGAATGAGACTAAAGTAAGGGATAATTATGTCGACAGACTTGTATAATCAATTAGGGTTCACAACAGAAGAGGGCCAAGTCTACACTATTATTGTTTCTAAATCAGTGCGAACAGTCGAAGAAATTATGATATTAGCTAGTGATCTAGCTCTTGAAGCTATTCAAAGTGCTTTAGATGGATTAGAAAAGAAAAAATTCATAAGAGTGATCCCAGGGAAAGTGCCTCAGTACATCGCATTAGCTCCAGCAATCGCAGTAACTAGTGAAATTGATCGGCAAGTAGAAAGTGAATTAAACCAAATTAAGGAAGAAATCAAAAATAAATGGGAAGAAGGGCAAAAAGAATTAATTAATATAGTAAATGATATTCAAAAGGGGCCAGAATTAGTCTCAAAATCTGAAAAAGAATTTCAATCTCATATTCGGGCTTATATGGAGCAAATAAAGACCAAAACTACTGAAATTCTGCGACAGATCAAAAATCAAGTTTCAAATCAAAATCAAGTGAATTCTAAAAAATTAGAGAATGTGATCACCGAATTTTCTAGCAATTTAGAAACAGAAGTCCATAAAAATATTGCTATGCTTGAAGTAAATCTGAAAAATATCAAGGAGTCTCGGATAGAAGAAAGAAAACAACACCTTGAAAGAATAACTGAAATCTATTCAGAAAGAATCGAAAGTTTGAATAGTCTTTTTTCCCAAATGAGACAATCAATACAAACACTTCAGCATCAAGTTACAAACACTACAGAGAACTTAAATTCAACCCTTTCAACTATCAACGAACAAACAAGCAGAAATATTGAGCAAAATAAACTCTCAAGTCAGGATGATCTTAATTCAATCGGAGAAGAAATAACTAAGAAAGTTTCTGATAAGTTGACCATTATTAACCAACAAATTGAAAAAATCCAGATGAATCTCATTGATTTAGGGGAAGAATCGTTAAAATCTATCCACGAGATGGTTCAAGATTTCAGTGAGCGAACATCCAAGAGTTCTTTTTCGGTCATTGATTCAGCGAATAAGATTAATGAAAATCTTTGGAAAAACTTGACAGAAATGTTACAGTCAATTATCGAAACAACAAATAAGTTTGATGAAGCAAAAGAGAAACTAAACTCTGAAAACATAACATCAGCTTTAACTGAAGTATTAATGAATACCAAAGAGGAATTAGTTAAAGGATCAGAGGGATTTGAATCGATTCAGACCGAAGGACTGATGGGTATAAACACTGATGTAACCGCACATGTATCTTCTTTCCAAGAAAAATTAAGTATCGATATTTCTCAGTTATTTGAAAAATTAGAAATATTTATTCAAGCCCAATACAGTAATGGAATAGAAGAGTTGCTAAAATTAGAAACAGACATTTTTTCCCTTTTAGAAGGCAATAGAACTACTATCATTCAAGAAGGCTCAAAGACAATTAATAAAGTAATACAAGATCTAGAACAGCAGATTCAACCATTAATAGAGCAAACTTCCAATTCTTTCTTGGAAATGATACAACAGGTCTCTGATATTGAAAAGAATTTCGATGAGGATTCTGAATTAAATCTAGTTGATATGACAACGAGTGTAGACGAATTAAACTTGAAAATGAAGGAATTACTTTCCGAAAGAAGCAGTAAACTTTCTGAATCTTTACAATATCTTCGAAATGTGGCGAATGAGGAATTCTCTTCCTTTGGGACTTCAGCAAATATGATACTTGGTCAAATGCAGTCAATGCTTGTAGAAAATGTAGGTGCAAGAACAGAAGAAATCACTCAGAATTTTAATGTCATTAGTAGTGTGTCAGAGGATTTAAACCAAATCTCGATGAATACTCAGGCAGAGATTTCAAGGATTCTTGACCAATTTAAAATGAATATAGAAGCTGGCAATCAAACAATTTCCGAAACTTTTGATCAAGATATTGCTAATCTTGCCGTGGATGTCACAGAAGTCAGTGAAAAGGCAGAAAACGAACAGAAAGAACAAATCATTACTTCAAAGGAGCGACTAAAAGCTCTCTCTGAAAAAATTGAGAAATCAACCTTAGAACTCAGTCGGAATATTCCCACTCAACTTGAAGAATACCAAGCACGGCATACTGATGATTTTAACACCTTCGATCGGGCTGTAAAGGCAGAACTTAACAAGATAAGAAATCGTTTGACTGAAATTAATTCCGAGGTCACTGAAAGATTAAGTAAGAGAGTTAGTCTAGGGAAAGGAGGATTTCAAGATATCGAAAAAATTGTAACCTCAGCAATGAAAGAATTTGATAGCGCTCAAAAACGGACAGAAAGACTTATTGATGACCAAATTCATAATCTTAACGCATCTAGTGAATCCTTTGCAGAAACAATAAACTCAAGTTTGAATACTCAAAATTTAGAGATCCAACGTTTAATGGACACTATCAAGGAAGACCTTACAAAATCTATCAATTCATCATATGAACTGGCACTGAAGAATATCACGGAATTTTCAGACAGAATAAAAGAGAGATATAACACACGAAAAGCGAATCTTATTGACCAGCTAGGGCTTCTTCTCTCGACGATTTCTACCTCTCTTGATGAAAGTCTTAAACAAAGTCTAATCAATGAATTTAACAAGCTAAATAACTCTATTGTGCAATTAGATCAGACAGCTCAAGCGCCAAGAGAACTTGAAGCAATTCTTAATGTTGAAGTGGAAAATTTTATCCAGAACCTTCAACTTGCTTTTCAATCTGCAAGTGAATCTGGAGGAGCACGAATCGCGGAAGTAATTAACGAATCTATAATTTCTGAGATAGACAAAACCTTTAATAGGCTCAAATCTCAATCTGATCTTTCTAATTTCAAAGAAATTATGTCTACTCATTGGAAATTGGCTTCTCAAAAGGGAAGTTCCATTCTTTCTCAACTTAATGAAGAACTGGATAAACAATCAAATACTTTCCTAGAATCGACAAGTAGTAACTTACAGAATTTGATTAAAGCCCTAGAAGAAGCTCAAGACGACTTAAAGACGATTATAGATACGAATATCCAGGTGTTGAATTTATCTCAAAAAGAGAAATTTCAAGAAATTCCAACTAAATTGGAGGATAATGGTACGGTAATCATTTCAACTCTTAAGGAAATAAATGAAAAACTTCAAGATTCTATAAAAACTATTACTCAAACCACTAATGAGTCGATAAAGGAAATATCCTCGAAGACTCTAGCGAACGCAAATGATAAGCTGCAAGATATTCGTTCTCTTCCAACTAGGATTGAAGAAATTTCAACTCAATTGCTAAAAGATATTGAAGGGCAATACAGCAATTCTAAAGAAATTATTGACAACTTAAAGTCCTCTAGCTTAAATCATCTCAAGACAGTCGAACAACAAGCTTCCTCTGAGAGAGGAGAGTTCAAAGATCAAATTGAAAAAATTTATACTGGATTACAAAGCGAAATAAACAGTTTAAAATCAAAAATTACTGAATTAGATAAAAAAATACCACATAAAAGGGCTCAAATAGAGAAGGAGATTCATCAAGCCATCGAAATATTTAGTACTAATGTCCAAGATATTATTATAAAAATAGAAACTGATATAAACTCTGGTAAGATTCAATTAAGTCAAAAAGTGAACCGTCTATATCAAGAATTTCAAGCTTCTCTTGAAGCATTTGTAGCAACTGCTCAGAATTTTATTTCGACTTTGAATAGCCGTCATGATACACTTCTAAACCAAAGCAGTGATTTCTTGGATGACAGAGTCACTAATAGTATAAATGCTTTGGAAATAGAGAAAAATACTGCTACAGATCGTCATCAGATATTATTCAAAGAAGTAGATCAAAATCTTACTAGTTTTTCAAACACTTTTGGTCAAATAATTTCCGATAATGTGGAAGTCATTTCCAATAACATCCAAGAAAGCATCACAGAGATTCAGAATATAATTACTGAAGGAAGTAGTTCATATTATGATGACATTGATTCTATACTTACAGAAACATACTCCTTCTTCGAATCAAAAAGTGACAATGTCTCTAAAGTATTAGAGTATGATGTGTTGAATCTTACTTCAGAAGTTGATAAAAAAGCAACACAAACACAGGACACAATTTCAAGTGATCTTTCACAAATTATTGGTAAAATTCCCGCTAAACTTGGATCAGGACTTTCTAAAAGTAAAAAATTAATGTCACTAATCTCAGAGATCCAGAAACAAGCAATGGAAGTGCCAATAGCCAGTGTAGAGGAGACTTATTTGCAACCTGTTGATAGGGTCATGCAGACACTCCAAGCAATGTTAAGTCGGACGAAGAGTACCATTCAAATAATGGTGCCTAAACTATCGATGATTCCTTGGGATGTACTTGAACAAGCAGGAACTCGACGACGAATACAGATTCTTACTAATGTTGATTCCCAGGAAACGGCTAGAAAGATTACTCAAGAGCTAGGAAATGTCCAATTAAAACACTATGAAAACGTGGAAATCTATGCTTTTGCAAGAGATGGTACGGAAGAAGCTGCGATCGGTTCCGACGATATTGGGGTTCAATTGATTATTACAACGGACAGTCGCCTCGTTGGAGTTCTGAAAGAAATCATCCAAGATCTATGGCCTCGGGGAAAATCGGTATAAGTTTGCGATTGTCGAAGAGAAGAAAGATGAAGTAAGTTTTCATTGCCAGAAGACATAATTCACAAGGGGAACCGACATCAATACCACAATAGAACCATAAATCAGTAAGACCTGGATAATATCTTTGTTACTTTCCGGCCACTCCTTCTTTATCAACTTTCTCATAGGATACGTAATAAATGATCTGATTCTTCGGGGTAAAGGAAATAGGAATGGTGTTCGCTCTCGCCACGTAATATATTCCTCAGTATGTTGTCGAATCATCGTATTCTCTTCATTCAGAGCCATCCCAATGATTACCAAAGACAATACAAGGAAAGGGAACGTGGGGGGGAAGAGGCCAATATGAGAAATTGTTGATAACATTAACAGGCCATAGTTCCAAATAATCAGCCCCATATATTGGGGATGCCTTGAATAGCGATAAATCCAAAAATCTATGACCTTCCGACCTTGAAATCGTCCATATAACCACGTCACCACTGCAAACGTGAAAATGAAAATACCTATTCCAGCAATAAAAAAAACAATCATAAAATTCAACAAATGCGTAATTGATATTGCCATTTCTTCTCCTAGTAGTGGTTGTAAAAGAGGTTCCCGCAGCGAAAATATTAAGAGTGCAAGAAGAAGATCAATCAGAAAAAATATCACCACCAGTGGGAAGTAAAATATGGCGCCTAGATTCAAGAGTTTGGGGACGTGATCCAGAATAGGTACCCAAAGAGTTCGTGACACCCCAATGCCTGCAAAAATAAAGAAAGGGCCCATCATTGTAGCAAATTGACCAAAAATCGGAAGGTAGAAGGTCAAGGATCCTAAAAAGCTCAGCTTGTACCGCTTAATGAGTACTCCAACTATTATCGTTATAATCATTAACCAGAACGAAAGGTATGCTATAGGTCTAAGAAAAGCTACCACTGACTCATATTGTGCCCGTACTTGGACGCCTTCCTCACTTGGAGCATACCACGGATCAGCGATGTAATTTTCTAAAAAGCGATTTAATTCCTCAGGGACTGTTACCATCAAAAATAATCCCCCTAGCGAAAAGATGAGTGACAGAATGAGCGCTAGAGCGAGTGGATGAACAATAATTGGAGTGATTTCCGTTCTTCCTTCAGTTTGTGTCTTATTTTTTGGTTCAGTACTTTTCTTCATTGATTCCCATGTCCAACCCATAGAGAAGATCTTACTTCTACTAACGCTTCATACGCACATAAAAGATTATCTTAGAAAAAGTAGTTTTTCTACCAAAAATGTCAAAGAACGATTAAAAGAATTCTCTACAACATCAGCAGGAATGAGAATCAGTCTTTTTGCAACTGTTTGGTCAGGAAGGCTTCAATCCTTGTGTTAAGGTTCCAGTGTTTTCCCCATTGGTTGTGATAATCATAATTTCTCGGAAATGAAAATACAAATTCCTCTCAAAAGACTAATATTGCTAGCAAAAAGATGAGGGACAGGATGAGCGTTAGAACGAGTAGATGGACATTTATTGGAGGGATTTCCCTTCTACCTTCTGATTCTGTCCCATTTCTTGGTTCTGTGATTTTCCTCTTTGATTTCATACCAATATTGTCTTTTTTTATGATTAAAATCTTCATTCCTGACTCATAAACATTAAGATCAAAGTCATCTAATTTTCTTAATTGTTTGGTTATTTGTTCACCTGTATATCTGTACTTATTTCAGATTACAAATAATCACTATTATAAATTATAAATGAATTTTCCATCGGAAATAATAAAGATTAAAGTAATGCTATCACGATGGTATGTCTTGTCAGTAGGATTGGTTATGTCTACCATGCTTGATGTAATAGCTATAGGCGAACTCTTGATTGATCTAATCGCGGATAATCCTGGAACACGTATGGAGGATCAAACCACTTTTAAGCGGTTTGCTGGAGGAGCTCCAGCTAATTTTATTGTTGGAGTAAGAAAATTAGGTCATGAAGCTGGTTTAATTACAAAAGTCGGAGATGACTTTTTCGGACGCTTCTTACTTGAAGCTTTAGAGAAAGAAGGGGTCGATGTCAGTCAAATAATTATAACTAATGAATATAAGACTGCTCTAGCGTTTGTAGGTCTAGATGAATCAAAAAAGCCTTCTTTTTCATTCTATCGATCCCCATGTGCAGATATTATGTTAAAAGAGTCAGAAATTAATACAGAGTATATAAAGTCTAGTAAAGTTTTGATGTATGGAACTGTCTCGATGGCGGATGAACCAGCCAGATCTGCAATAAAAAAGACCATTCATATTGCAAAGCAAAACAATGTATTAGTTGCGTGTGATCCAAATCTCCGAGATGATCTGTGGCATCACCTAGATCCCCGAGAACATTTACTTGAAGTATTAGAAAAGACAGATATTTTTATCCCATCTTTGAGTGAAGCGGAATTTATTACAGGAAAAAAAGGAGAAAAAGCGCTAGAAGCCATTTTTGAAATTGGCCCTGACATGATAGGATTAACTTCAGGAGAACAAGGTTCAAGAATCATAACTAAAGAAGAGAGCTTTTTTGCACCTTCGTTTAAAGTTCCTGTTGTAGATACAACAGGTGCAGGTGATGCCTTTGCTGCGGGTATGATCACGGGACTTCTTTTGAAGCTAGATATGTACGATATCCCTTATTTTGCCAATGCCGTGTCAGCGTTAAAAATTATGAAACAAGGAGCAATGTCATTGCCCACGATGAAGGAAGTAATGGATTTTTTGAAGCAAAGAAATGTAAAAATATCGAATATTTGAATAACAAACAAAGATTATGACTTTTGAGTTCTTAATTGTATTGAGATGTGAAAAGTAAAGAGATTCTAATTGATGATAACATGATAGATATTACATTAAATGAAATCAATCGGTTAATCTTATACAAACAGCATTTAGTAGATGAAACAAGAACTAAAGATATTGGGAAAATAGTAAAGGAGATTGGGGGGTTACACGCCACCAGTACCAAGGTTCCATATATATCTTTGTTTGCTCGAATGCCTAATTTCATAAAAAAGGATCTAGATGAAGAGCTGTTCATCAAAAAAAATCTTGGGAAAATTCGCTGTATCCGAAGAACTCTCTTTATTTTCCCTAAAGAAATAATCCCAGTAGTTTATGTGGCAACAAGCAAAATGGTTGAAACACAATCTATAAAAGCTTTGGAATTCCGAGGGATCTCTTTTGATAGATATAAAGTGCTTTCAGAATCAATTCTTAGTATCTTAAAAGATAATAAAGAAGAAATGAGTGCTTCAGAGATAAAAAATGCTCTACAAACGACTTTTAAATCTATCTCGTTCATTCTGTATTTGATGTGTGACCAAGCATTATTAATAAGAACTAGACCTCGAAAATATTCTCTTTTCAATGCGTTTTTCCCTAATATAGATTTCTCTCAATTTAGTGAGCAACAAGCTATAAATCAGCTAGTTCAATACTATTTAGCCACATTTGGCCCTATTTCTGAAAAGGATGCAATATGGTGGACTGGATTAAACAGAACAAAGGTAACAAAGGCATTGAATCACATTCAAGATCAAATCTTACAAGTCAAAATTCTAGATCTTAATAAGGATCTTCTTATGTTAGCCTCTGATAAAGATCTGATAGACACTGTTCGGAGTTCTAAAAGGCAAATAGTTAATTTAATGCCAGCTCTAGACCCGTATGTCATGGGATACAAAGAACGTGAAAGATATATCAAGATTAAGCGTTATAATTATGTTTTTGATCGCTCTGGTAATGCTACATCATCAATCTTGCTCAATGGGAGAATAATTGGAGTTTGGGACGTTTTTCAAGAAAATGAATCGTTAATAAAGCTGTTTTTATTTGAGGAAATTGAAGATAATGTAATAAGTGCAATAAAGCTTCAAGCAAAAAAGCTTGGAAGGTTTATTACTGACAAAGATGTTTTGATAAAAGAATGTGACTCTATGATTCCGCTAACAGAGAGATCTGCAGGATCATTCTTATCTCCTCTTAAGGGGTTTTAAATAGAAATTTAAGAATAAATAACTTCCTATGATTTGAATTTTAACTCACTGAATTTATTCAATACGAAGCAAGCTCTGAATGTTAACCATTTAGAGGGTGATTTCTTTGGTTCAATTTCAACCAACATCGGATTTCGGAATTTATTTTCATTTATCCAATATCCTGAAGGATCCATACGATTAATTACCAGATTGACAGCTTCTTCAAACTCAGGACGTTTTTGAGAATTGGTTTTTGCCAACCAATAAAGAGTTTCAAGAGCGTCAGAAGTATAAGAATGAGGAAAACCAAATTTCTTCCAACTGCTTTTAGCAACAGTTCTCTTCAGCTTATCGGTTTGTGTTAACATTCGAGTCTTAATTTGACGAATTTCAGATGTTTTTTTGCCTTTTATTGCGCTATAATACTCTTTAGCTCCAGTAGGGACATACCTAAAGACTTTATTTTCAGCAATTCTTTCTGTAATGATTTTCATTACTCGCTGAATATCTGAAGAATGATCTTTCTTATTTAAGTAAGAATACATAGCAAGTACTTTTGTAAGGGCCATCTGACAATCAGGTAACAATGTAAAGATTGGATCAATGCAAACTACACTCTGATGCTCAATAACATGTTGTGTAATCATATCGATCCCTTTTTGGACACGTTTATCATTTTGATATCCAAAATAGATAAGTGAGCGAAGAATATTCGCTGTTAAACATATCAATGGCTTTTTAAATCCTATTTTATGAGGAAATCCACCATCGGGTAATTGATAGGAGAAAATATGTTCAGATGCTAATTGGATTTGTTCTGATGATCCATTAGCGTTTAAATCACAGAGAAAAATTAACTGCCAGTAATTTCCTGTATATTTCTTATAGGGGTTCTTTGGATCAGTCCAAGTACCATCTGTTTTTAATAAAGAGAGAATAGTCTTAATGGGGAGATAATTATTTACTTGTGCCAATTCAGCTTTCGTTGGTTTGTTATTCTGTAGATATTCTTTTGTTAAATTTCTCACTGGAGGATTATTGCCCTCGAGGAGCCAATGAAGGGTTTTTTGTGGGATTTTTATCATTTAAGTTTCTCCAGATGTTTTTCTATTTAAAAAAACTTCTATATGGGCAAAAGAATGAGAGATCACCACTATTCATTAAATAGAGTCTGATTTCTAAAAGAATAATGTCAAAAACTTAAAAAACGCTCGAAATTTACCTAATAAGGAAAAATTAAAAATTCTAAAATTCGTCAAAAACTAAAATTAAATTTGAGTGTATTAGAAATGGGCATCGCAGATCTTGGAAATTATCATCTATGGGCAGGAAATGAAACTAGAAAACAATTAGAGAACTTCTCTAAAAAAGAATTTTCACTAGACCTAGGCCCAATTTTAGAAAGTGTAAGAAGAAAAGTAGAGCACATAATATTAGCAATAGAATCATGTCTTAGAAGAATCACAAGTAATTCAAGTTCTCCAGAAGAAATAGTAAATCATATCAAATCTATGACAATTAAAGAATTATTAAAGCATTGGGAACTTAGAGACAAAGAAATTGCTAAGGCTTTCCAACAAGATATGAATAGGACAATAACTATTCAAAGGATAAATGATTCCTCTTTCACCATAAATTTAGATGATTACTATCTCCAATATGTCTTGCACACTGTGTACCATCGAGGGCAACTTAATTACTGTCTAAAAAAGTTGGAAAAAGAGAGAATTGATGCTGATTATCTCTACTATTTTAATGAATTAGATAATCAAGAAGTTGATAGGTCTTAAACTAAGGAGAATTGAGATGATCCATATTCGACGAGCGAGCCTAGACGATTTAAATTCGTTGGTACGCTTTAGAATTGCTTTATTTGAAGAGATGGGACTATTAAAGGGAAAAGAAGAAATAAAATCTTTTCAAATAGCCTGTAAACACTATTTTAATCGCTTCATCCCCCGAAAAGAGTTTTTATCATGGGTCGCGGATAATGATGGTGAAATAGTAGCTACTAGCGGATTGGTGTTTTTTCAAAAACCTCCCTCACCAAGAAATGATTCTGGAAAAGAAGCTTACATAATGAATATGTTTACACTTACTAAATGGCGGAAGAAAGGTATCGCATCGAAAATACTGGAAGAAATCATTGATTTTCTAAAAAAAGAAGGTATCACTTCTATTAGTTTACACTCTACAGAAGTGGGGAAGAGTGTATATGAAAAAGGTGGTTTTATCCCTGTGGATACAGAGATGAAACTCACTTTCAAAAAGAACCAGTGAATTAAAAACTCCCATGTTCGGTTCTTCTAATGATTTCATCTTGTAATTCGGGTATCAGATCAACAAAATAATCGCTATAACCAGCAACACGAACTATTAAATCACGATACCTTTCAGGATTCGTCTGGGCCTGCCGTAGAGTATCTGCAGTCACCACATTAAATTGAATATGGTGACTATC